>NZ_JBMIQH010000006.1:0-327208 GCF_056155635.1 Paraburkholderia sp. BR10141
ACGACCCCTTGGTTCGTAGCCAAGTACTCTATCCAACTGAGCTACAGCCGCACGCAGAAAAGAGATTATAGCAGGGCTTTAAAAAAAGGGAAGGCCCTGTCGTGATTTGTGTTGCGGCGAGGTTCGTGTACGCTGGTAGTCATGACTGAATCAGTACACGTACCGCAGTGATCCCATCATGAACAAGGCATTTGTCAAAGAATCGACCGACAACGACGACGACGATCTCGAAGCCGGTCTCCCGGAAGTTCCCACCGGCACGAAGAACTACATCACGCCCGCCGGCTATGAGCGCATGCGCAGCGAACTGCTGCACCTGATCGACGAGGAGCGGCCCGAAGTGGTCAAGCTCGTCTCATGGGCGGCCTCGAACGGCGACCGTTCCGAAAACGGCGACTACATCTACGGCAAGCGCCGGCTGCGCGAAATCGACCGCCGCATCCGCTTCCTCACGAAGCGACTGGATCTGGCCGAAGTCGTGGACAGCAGCCGGCAGGAGAGTGTGGACCAGGTATTCTTCGGCGCGACCGTCGAGTACGGCACCGGGGACGGCGAGGCGCATTCGATCACGATTGTCGGCATCGACGAGGTCGATCTCGACCTCGGCCACGTGAGCTGGGTTTCACCCATCGCGCGGGCGCTTCTGAAGGCGAAGATCGGCGATCAGGTCACGCTGCACACGCCGGCGGGGCCGGAGCCGATCGACGTCCTGGACGTGCGCTATCCGCCGCCGCGAGGCTGAGCGTATCGGTTGCCGCAGAAATAAAAAAAGGCACCCGAGAGTGCCTTTTTCAGCTGCAGTGCTGGCCGAGACGGCCAGCAGCGTGCTGCTTAGAAGCGGTGACGCATACCGACCGTCACAGCAACCTGGTCCTGACGGGTCGAAGCCGAACCCAGACCGTTCAGGTACGCGCCGATACCGTCCTGGTTCGACGACACGTGCTGCCAGTCGCCTTGCAGGTAGACGTCGGTGCGCTTCGACAGTGCGTAGTCCGACTGCAGTGCGACCGTGTTGTAGTTCGGGTTCACGCCGCCGCCGAAGTTCGCACGGGTGTACGTGTACGCGCCAGCCAGGCTCAGGGCCGGGGTCAGAGCGTAACGGATGTTGCCTTCAAAGTTCTGGAAGCGTGCGCTGTTACCGCCCAGCGAGATGCCCTTGCTCGTACCCGACTGCGCCGGCGAAATGTTGATCGCGTTGCCCAGTTGGGTTTGCGTGTAGACGAAGCCAGCCGTTGCCGGGCCGAACGTGTAGTTCACGCCGCCGCCGAACGTGCTTTGGCGGCCTGCGCCGAACGTGTAGTCGCCCGCTTGCGCGCCCGAGAACGAAGACGAGTTGAACTGCTGGTTGTTGATGTTGTTGTTTGCGTGCAGGTAAGCAGCTGCAACGTTCAGGCCGGCGTAGTTATACGTCGCGCCGAAGCTGTACGCACGGTTGTTCGCGAATTCGGTGCTGTTCGAGAACGAGTACGTGCCGCCGAACTTGAAGCCAGCGTAGTTGACGCTCGAGTACTTGATCGTGTTGTTGAAACGGACCGAGTTGTTCAGATTGTCGTTGTCATACGGGTGGGCAGCGATCGTGCCACCGTATTGCGTCCCGGTGTTCGACAGCGGTGCAAGGTAGTCGACCACGGAGTCGTACTGGCGACCGAGGGTGACCGCGCCGAACTGGTCGCTTGCCAGACCGACGAACGCCTGGCGGCCGAACATGCGGCTCGACTGGCCAAGCGTACCGTTCTGGATGTTGAAGCCGTTTTCCAACGTGAAGATGGCCTTCAGACCGCCACCGAGGTCTTCAGCGCCACGCAGGCCCCAACGGCTGCCGTTGACGGTGCCGCTCGATGCCTTCCAGAGGCTGTGGCCGCCGGAGTTGTTTGCGTAGGTGATGCCTGCGTCGATCAGGCCGTACAGCGTAACGCTGCTTTGCGCGTGTGCAGCCGTTGCAAAAACGCCCGTCAGGGCGGCGACCATGAGAGTCTTTTTCATCTTTGTAACTCCGAGAACAGAGGTGGGTTTCGTTGAACCCTGTTTGGGAAACCGACCATGCGAAGCGCAGCGAGAGGCAAAGTTCGCGTGGTACGAATTAATCAGTCCGAGACAATCAGTCCGAGACGGTTTCCAGACAGGCAGAGTGTAGAGAGGGTGCTCGAAGAGGGGGTATTCCGAATTCCGCAATAAAGTATTGCGATATCGGAAATGATTATCTCGCTCGTCTTAAGCCCTGCTGGTAAAGGCTTTGAGCGGATTTCTCGGGAGAGGGATGAAACTGTCAACCGATCGAGCGTTGTGCGATCGCTACAACAATCGGTTGCTG
Organism: Paraburkholderia sp. BR10141; assembly: GCF_056155635.1. Lineage (NCBI taxonomy): Bacteria > Pseudomonadati > Pseudomonadota > Betaproteobacteria > Burkholderiales > Burkholderiaceae > Paraburkholderia > Paraburkholderia sp. BR10141. The sequence continues at coordinate 2,312 of NZ_JBMIQH010000006.1, forward strand.
AAAACGGCCTAAAACGATTTCAACTGATTATTGCGCGCAGCGTAACAGATGATTGCGCGCCGTATACTTAATCGTGAGACCTGGCTCCGGCTATACTTCCATCGCTGCTTTCCGAAGCAGACTTTTTCGTTGACGAAAAAGATCTCCAAACCTTTGTCGGCGCGGCCTTTTCAGCCGCGCTTTTTTTTGCCTGTCTTCAGCCACGCGCGCTACGCGTACCTTATCGGGTGCCCGCGTGCGGCGGTTCCGGCTGCAGGCTCCAGTCTTCCATTACGTAGTGCCTGGCGTCCATAGGGGAACACAGCAGGTTGTGCCAGTGGTCCCCGTGCCATGCGCCGTAGGTTTCGGCTTCTTCAGCCGTTGGCGCAATCCCGTCCGTTTGTACGAGCCAGTGAATCCATCGCTGCAGAGCTGTCAGCATGATGACCTCCGATGCCGCTAACAATATGAATCATGAATTGAATGTATTACTCGAACAACCGGGAGAAACACTTACGTTTGACACGAATTGTTACATTTCGGGAAAACTTCCCGGTAGAAATGACGTGAGCGAGATAATCGGGTAAAAACGACGTACTTTTATATATTCATTCGGATGGCATACGATTTTCTTGCCGCTTTTTGATGCGTACCGCTTTTATCGCTGAATCGGGAATGCTGTTATAAAAAATTCGCTTGACTGGCGATTGTCGTTCCCCGTATAACGGCAAGGCTGATTTTCGTTCTGCTGCATTTCAAACCTGGAATTCGCGAAGCGGGACGGCGGGAATTGGCTGGATACGGCGTGAGGGTTATTACCCGCGTCATTAAAATCTCGAGGGAAACTGAAACATGGAAACCGGTATCGTCAAATGGTTCAATGATGCGAAGGGCTTTGGCTTCATCACGTCTGACGCGGGCGGCGACGATCTGTTCGCGCACTTCTCGGAAATCCGCGCCGACGGCTTCAAGTCGTTGAAGGAGAACCAGCGTGTGTCGTTCGACGTCAAGGTCGGTCCGAAGGGCAAGCAGGCCGCGAACATTCAGCCGCTGTAAGTACAGCGTGCGAGCGCTCGCTACGCGTACGCTCATGCGACACCAGGCCCCGGGCAAACCCGGGGTTTTTTATTTTGACATATTGATATTTAGTCAAATCTACTTGTCATGCTTTTAGTCGCGGAATTAATCGGGAAAACCCTGGAATCCGGGATTTTTCTGATTCGGGTTTTCACTAAAAGGCAAAAGTCGTAGTTGCACTGCCGGAACCGTCGGCGCGTGGCGTCCAAACGGTGCATACTTGGGCCGTTTTCCATTTCCCCTGTCGTTTTCCCATGTTTGAATCCTCCTCGAGCGCCGCACAGCCCGCCGGCGATCTTCCCATCGTCTTCGTGGACCTCGAGACGACCGGCGGTTCGCCAGGCGAGCACCGCATTACCGAAGTTGGCGTTGTAGAGGTGGCCCAAGGACAGGTAACACGATGGAGCACCCTCGTCGATCCCGGTCAGCCTATCCCGCCCTTTATCCAGCAGCTCACCGGTATTACGGACCAGATGGTGCGCGGCGCGCCGCGCTTCGCCGAGATTGCCGCGGAACTCCACGAGCGACTCGCCGGCAAGCTCTTTGTGGCGCACAACGCGGCCTTCGATCGCGGCTTTCTGCGCGCAGAGTTCGAGCGTGCCGGTTATTCCTTCAACCCCGATGTGCTGTGCACCGTGCGCCTTTCGCGGGCGCTTTTTCCGGGTGAGAAGCGCCACGGGCTCGACGCGCTGGTCGAACGCCACGCGCTCGTGCCGTCCGATCGACATCGCGCGCTCGCCGACGCCGATCTCCTCTGGCAATTCTGGCAGCGGCTACCCGTGCTAGTGCCCGGGGAAGCGCTGGCGTCGCAGATCGAGCGTACGACGCGCCGCCACGTACTCGCCGGCGACATCACCGACGAACTCATCGACACGGCGCCGGCAGGCCACGGCGTGTATGCGTTCTACGGCGAGAGCGACGTCCCGCTCTATGTGGGGCGCAGCGTGCGGGTGCGCCAGCGTGTGCGTGCGCATCTTTCGGGTGAGCGGCGCTCGTCGCGCGAACAACGGATGGCGCAGCAGGTCCGTCGCGTGGAGTGGCGAGCGACAGGCGGCGAGCTTGGCGCGCTCCTTGTCGAGGCGCAATGGATCGCCACGCTCAAGCCCTCGTTCAATCGCATGCCGCGTGTGTCGAAGCGCGACCCTGCCGACCTTGGGGCGGCGCCCTGGCCATTCGGCGGCGCAGTGGTCGTGCTCGAGCAGGACTCGACGAATGGCGCCGACGTTTATCACCTGATCGATCGCTGGTGCTATATGGGCGCCTTTCCCACCACTACCGAGGCTGAGGCGCTGGTGGACCACAGCGCCGAGCGGGTATTCGAGCTCTCGACCTGGCGCATCCTGCAGACGCACTTCGAACGCGGCCTTCGCGTGCAGGTGCTGCAGCCCTCCGAGGCCGACGGCCTCACGAGCGCGGCATAGCAGCGCTTAGGCGGTTCCGCCCACGCCGCCCGATTCGCACACGTGTTCCAGCGCCTGATTCATCGCATTCGTGCGCGCGGAGTCGTATCGTGTGAGCTCTTTCCAGTTCGCCACCGTCCTTGCGACGCGCGCCGGGCAATCCGGTGCGCTGCGCAGCGGCTGCACGCGTGCGAGCGCGCCGATCAATTGTCCGGTGAGTCTGTCGAGTTGCGGCCGTGTCGCCGTAGCGAGATCGGGTGCCGGGTCGCTGGGCGCCTGGGAGGCACGCCACGTGTCGAATAGCGACTTCTGCATTTGCGTGCTGGCATCGATCTGATCGCGGAAGAATGCACGCGCAAACGCGGGATCGACGCCGGCTGCCGTGGCGCGCTTCTGCACGTCGGCGAGCAGGGCGTCTTCGCGGGGCGTATCGGTGATCGGCTTGTGATGCTGCCATTTCCAGTGCGCGACCGGTTCGGCGAGCGCCAGCCGCTGGGAAACGAGCGCGACGAGGTTGGTCAGGGCGGTGTCGTCACCGTCGGCGTGGACGGATGCGATCGGCAGGGCGAAGAGCAGCGCTGCAGCGCAACGCGCGCTCGCACGGGTCAGCAATGTCATCGAGTGGAAGAGAGACGCCGGCAATAAAAACAGAAGCATAGCCGGTTATGGCGCGCTTGCGTCTAACGGCGCTGAGGTCGAATCTTCGAGATGGTCGCATCGAGGCGCGCCCGCGATCCAGCGCGCCGGGTGCAAGCTGCTATTGCGCAAAACTGCGCGCAGCACGACACGCGCGTCCCCGAGCTACGCGTGTCTTTAGTCACACGAACGTCTACCGCGTGCTCGCGAGCGCGTACGTGTGCATTTCCCCGTCACTTCTGTTCGTGTGCCTTGCGTTGCTCATCGAGAAATGCGCGCACGTGAGCGGGCAATTCATCGCCGAGAAACTCAACGGCCACCGGTTCCGGATCCGGGCTGAAGACTTGGTCCGGGGTCGGAACCCTTGGCGGTTTGGCGTCCATGATCTTTCTCCTATGTAAGCCGATTATCCGGCTCGCTACTTCTGCTGCGCTAGTCCCGCTTACGGTAACAGTGCTTTTCTCGCACGCGTGTTGCTTCTTCGCACAGCGATACAAATGATTAACGGCGCGGGAATATAATTGTTGAGATGTCCTTCATACTGTCGCATGCTGCGTGAATCGCGCACGTCCCACCGCACGTCCCACGTTTCTCCCAACACTCCCGCGCAGCATCTGCTGCACTCGCACAACGCCACGAGCGCACTTCCCCCGGGTCTGAGCACGGCGCGGGTCCTGCCGCCTTGCCGCGTTCGTATTGCGCGACGCCGCAAGGGCGGGCCGGTCCCTCGGGGCTTGGCTGGCACATACCGTTTATGTACAACGGTCGATTATGCTTAGCCGTTGACGTCGAAACGTTAATAAGAATTAAAACTATGTAAGCGACCGTTTCTATCCAATTGGGCGATTAATACTTTGTTGCGCGTCATTTGGCCGCGATTAATGACCGAACGTGCGTAAATGGCCGCGCATTGGGGCGCGCCCTCTTGATGCACTCCGATAATTCGTTACGTTTGGGCCTCCGGCGGCGCCGGCACGCGCTGCACGTGAGCATGGTTCGCGGGCGTCGCGCGCACGTCCACCTGACCGTGAATACGTGACTGGTGGACGTCCGCGAACATGTAGTACGGGAACGGGTGTGCGGGCTCGGAGGCCGCATCGAGACGCGCGACCAGTTCGGGCGCGAGCGTGAAGTCGAGCGCGCCAAGCGACTCTTCGAGTTGCTCCGACCTGGTCGCGCCCACGATGATGCTCGCCACGCCGCGCTTCTGATACAGCCAGTTCAACGCGACCTGCGCCATGGGCCGGTTGGCCTCGTGCGCGACCCGCTCGAGCTCGGCGACGATCGCGAAGTTGCGCGCCGAGAGCTTGTCGAAGCCGGGCGGCGGCTTGGCGCCCATCGTCTGCAAGCGGCCCGCACCGCTCACGCCTTCGCTTGCCTGCGACGGCCGATATTTTCCCGACAGCACGCCCATGCCGAGCGGACTCCAGGGCACGAGCCCCATGCCGAGTTGCGTCGCGAGATCGGCGAATTCGTGTTCCGCGTTGCGCTCGATCAGGGAGTATTCGAGCTGCATGGCGGCTACCGGCTCGAAGCCGCGCCAGTCGGCCAGCGTCTGCGCGCGGCCCGCGTACCAGGCGGGCACGTCGGAGAGGCCCACGTAGCGGATCTTGCCGGCGCGCACGGCGTCGTCCATGGCGCGCATCACTTCGTCGACGGGCGTCATACGGTCCCACGTATGCAGGTAATAGAGATCGATGTAGTCGGTGCCGAGGCGTTTGAGCGAGCCGTCGAGCGCACGCAGCAGGTTCTTGCGATGGTTGCCGCCGGCGTTCGGATTGCCCGCTTGCGCGTTGTATGAATACTTGGTGGCGATGACGAGTCGCTCACGCAGACCGCGTGCCGCCGCGAAGCGCCCGACCCAGGTTTCGCTCGTGCCTTCTGTATAGAGATCGGCGGTATCGATGAAATTGCCGCCTGCGTCGACATAGAGGTCGAAGAGTCGCTGTGCGGCGGCTTCGTCGGCGCCCCAGCCCCATTCGGTGCCGAACGTCATCGTGCCGAGGGCGATGGGGCTGACGCGTAGGCCCGAGCGGCCGAGCAGGGTATAGCTGTCGAGTTTCATGGCGGTTTCCTCAAAGAGTGATTGGCGAACGCGAACTCATCTTGCGCTATTCCTTTTTGTGGAAAAATCGGGTTCACCTGAAAGCACTGTGAAGTCAGGCTTCACAATGGAGACGAGATGAGCCCGGTTTCCACTCCGGCGTTAGCGCCGCCCGTCACCTCGGGACTGGCGGGACGCCTGCCTGCACTGCTGGCGGTGGCTGCTGTCGCGCGCCACGGCAGCTTCACGCGTGCGGCGTCCGCCGCGGGCTTCTCGACGTCGGCGCTATCGCAAACCGTGCGTGCGCTCGAAGCGCAACTCGGCGTGAGGCTCTTCAATCGCACGACGCGCCGGGTCGCGCTGACCGAGGCCGGCGCGCAGTTTCTCGCGCGCGTCCAGCCCGCGCTCTCACAGATCGAGGCGGCGTTCGAGGCGCTCGACGCCTCGCGCGACGCGCCGGCCGGCACGCTGCGCATCAACCTGCCGCGCGTGGCGAGCGAGCTGCTCGTCATGCCGCACCTCGCGGAATTCATGACGCGTTATCCGCAGATCAAGCTCGAACTCGCGCTCGACGATGGTTTTGCCGATCTGGTCGGCGACGGCTTCGATGCAGGCATTCGCCTGGGCGAATCGGTTGCGCCGGGCATGGTGGCGGTGCCGATCGGCGGGCCGGTTCGCATCGTCGTGGTGGGCTCGCCCGCATACTTCGAACGCCACGGCCGGCCGGTCACCCCCGACGACCTGGCCGCGCATGATTGCCTGCACTATCGCTTCGCGACGGGTGGGGTCTACCGATGGGAGTTCGCGCAGCCGGGCGACCCAGGGCGCGTGTTCGAAGTGGTCACCGAGGGCCGCTTCGTGACGAACGATCTGCGTACCATGGTGCGCGCCTCGGAGCAGGGCGTGGGTCTTCTGCACGTGATCGAGGATTACGTGCGCGCGCCGCTGGAGGAAGGCCGGCTCGTGCCGGTGCTCGAGCCGTGGGGCGCATCGTTTCCGGGGTTCTATTTGTATACGGTCGGACGTGCGCAGTTGCCGCCCAAGCTGCGTGCGTTCATCGACTTTCTGCGCGAGAAGCGTGAGGGCGCTTAAGCTCAGGTAGCGCGACTTGGGGGGCGATGGGAGGATGGGATGGCAGAGGCGGGCGAGGCCGCTGCGTGCACGCCGACGCCACAAAGCAAAAAGCCCAGTCGAAGACTGGGCTTTTTGCTTGAATCCTGGTGCCGGAAAGAGGAATCGAACCCCCGACCTTCGCATTACGAATGCGCTGCTCTACCGTCTGAGCTATTCCGGCGCGCATCAGAGAAGAAAGATTATAGGAAGTCTCCGCGAACTATGCAAGCCCTTCCCTCCTCTTTTTTCATTTTTTCGCTTCGTGGTGGTAGCGCGTGACGCGCTCGACCTCGCTCTTCGAGCCGAGGAACACGGCAACGCGCTCATGCAGGCTCTTCGGCTGGATGTCGAGAATGCGCTCTTCGCCGTTGGTCGCCATGCCGCCCGCCTGTTCGACGATGAACGACATCGGGTTCGCTTCGTACATCAGGCGCAGCTTGCCGGGCTTGGACGGATCGCGCTTGTCGGCCGGGTACATGAAGATGCCGCCGCGGTTCAGAATGCGGTGCACGTCCGCGACCATCGAGGCAATCCAGCGCATGTTGAAGTTCTCGCCGCGCGCGCCGTCCTTGCCGGCGTTCAGCTCGCCGATGTACTTCTGCACCGGCTCATACCAGTGGCGTGCGTTCGACGCATTGATCGCGTATTCGCGCGTCTCTTCCGGAATGCGCATGTTGCTCTGCGTGAGCACCCACGAGCCCAGTTCACGGTCGAGCGTGAAGCAGTTCACGCCGTGGCCGGTCGTGAGCACGAGCACCGTTTGCGGGCCGTACACGGCGTAGCCTGCGGCGACCTGCTTCGTGCCGGGCTGCAGGAACGATTCCTCGGTTGCCTGCTGGCCGTCCGGGCAGCGCAGCACCGAGAAGATCGTGCCGATCGACACGTTCACGTCGATGTTCGACGAGCCGTCGAGCGGATCGAACACGAGCAGGTATTCGCCCTTCGGATAGTTGGCCGGAATCGGGAAGAACGTTTCCATTTCCTCCGAGGCCATCGCGGCGAGGTTGCCGCCCCATTCGTTGGCGTCGAGCAGGATTTCGTTCGAGAGGATGTCGAGGTTCTTCTGCACTTCGCCCTGGACGTTCTCGCTGCCGGCCGTGCCGAGGGCGTCACCGAGCGCGCCCTTGCTGACGTTGAAGCTGATCGCCTTGCACGCGCGCGCGACGACTTCGATCAGAAGACGCAGGTCGGCGGGCAGATTGCTGTGCTGGCGCTGCTGCTCGATCAGGTACTTGGTGAGGGTGGTGCGACGTTGCAAAGCCATTGCAGTACTCCGGATACGCTTAGGGATGTCGCAATTCTACCCGCTCGACTGTGACCGCCCGCCGCACAGCCACGCAAAATAAAGCGCCGGGGCGCCGCTGGGCTTGCTGGAGCGGCTTTTCGCGCGGCGACGGGTCGCTTCACCCCGCCAAAAATAATCGTGAAAAAATGCGCAAAAAAACCGGCGCGAAGGCCGGTTCGTGTATCGCCGCGCGGCGCTGCCCGGCCGCCGCGCGTTGTTCGCCCAATCGCTATGTTTCGTCTGATCAAGCCAGCGCTTTTTCGACGATCTCGCGTACATCGCGCGATTTGGCTTCGGCGGCGACGCGCTCCAGCGCCGCTCGCATCGCGTCACGCAGTGCGGGCGTGAAGCGGCGCCACAGTTCGAGATTGCGGGCGAGGCGCGCCGCGACCTGCGGATTGAGCGCGTCGAGCGCGATCACCTGGTCGGCCCAGAACGCGTAGCCCGATCCGTCGGCGGCATGGAACTGCGCGGGGTTCGCCGCGCAGAAGCTGAAGATCAGCGAGCGTGCGCGGTTCGGGTTCTTGATGTTGAACGCCGGGTGGCCCATCAGCGCGCGCACCGTTTCGATGGTCGGGCGTTGCGCAGTGCCCCGTTGCGTGGCTTGCAGCGCGAACCACTTGTCGATCACGAGCGGTTCCTTCTCGAAGCGCACGTAGAAGTCTTCGAGCGCGCGGCGCGCGACGTCGCCGCCCGTGGCCGCCTGCACGTTCAACAGCGCGGAAAGCGCCGCCGAACGGTCGGTCATGTTGTTCGCGGCGTCGTACTGCGCCGTGGCGAGCCGTACCGCTTGCGCGGAGTCGTCGAGTTCCGGGAGATACGAGAGCGCGAGGTTCTTCAACCCGCGGTGCCCGGCCGCCTCGGGCGTCGGCTCGTACGCGCCAGGCGTGACATTGCGCTCATAGGCCGCGAGCCATTCGCCTTGCAGCACCGTTGCCAGTTGCTTGCGCACGAACTGGCGCGCGGCATGCACGGCGGCCGGATCGGATTCGGTCATCTGCTCGGCGAGATACGTTTCCGAAGGCAGCATGAGCGCAAGCTCGCGGAACGACGGCGAGAGCGATTCGTCGGTCAGCACGCGGCGGAAGGCATCGACGAGCGCGTCGTTGATGTCGAGCGGCTGGCCCGCGGCGGCGCGCCCGGCGAGCGCGAGCAGTTCGCGCGTGGCGAGGCGCTGGCCCGCTTCCCAACGGTTGAACGCATCGCTGTCGTGCGCGAGCAGGAACGCGAGTTCGTCGTTGCCGTAGTCGTAGTCGACGATGACCGGCGCCGAGAAGTTGCGCAGCAGCGAGGGCAGGGGCTTGGCCATCACATCGGCGAACGTGAAGGTCTGCTGTGTGTCGGTCAACTCCAGCACGCGCGTCGTGCCGTGCGCGGCGGCTTCGCCTTCGAGGCGCAGCGGCAGGTCCGCGCCGTCCGGGCCGATCAGGCCGATCGCAAACGGAATGTGCAGCGGGCCCCTCTGCGTTTCGCGCGCGGCGGGCGAACCGTTGGCGTAGCCCTGCGTGAGCGTCACGCTGTAGCAGCGCGTGCCTTCGTCATAGCTCGTGCTCACACTCACGCGCGGCGTGCCCGCCTGGCTGTACCAGCGCTCGAACTGCGCGAGGTCGCGGCCATTGGCGTCGGCCATGGCGTGGCGGAAGTCGTCGCAGGTCACGGCCTGGCCGTCGTGGCGCTGGAAGTACAGGTCCATGCCTTTGCGGAAGCCATCGCGGCCGAGCAGCGTTTGATACATCCGCACGACTTCCGCGCCTTTTTCGTAGACGGTCATCGTGTAGAAGTTGTTGATCTCGACGTAGCTCTCGGGGCGCACTGGATGCGCCATCGGGCCTGCGTCTTCGGCGAACTGCATCTGGCGCAGCACGCGCACGTCTTCGATGCGTTTGGTCGCGCGCGCCGCTTCGTTCTCGTCGCCGCCCGACATCGCCGCCGAGAACTCCTGGTCGCGGAACACCGTGAGGCCTTCCTTCAGGCTCAGCTGGAACCAGTCGCGGCAGGTCACGCGGTTGCCGGTCCAGTTGTGAAAGTACTCGTGGCCGACCACGGCCTCGATGTTGGCGAAATCGACATCGGTGGCCGTTTCCGGATTCGCGAGCACGTACTTCGTGTTGAAGATGTTGAGCCCCTTGTTCTCCATCGCGCCCATGTTGAAGTCGCTCACGGCGACGATCATGAAGCGGTCGAGATCGAGCTCGAGGCCAAAGCGCTGCTCGTCCCAGTGGATCGAGTGGACGAGCGAGTCCATGGCGTGGCGCGTCTTGTCGAGATCGTGCGGCTCGACCCAGACCTGCAGCAGCTTTTCCTTGCCCGAGCCGCTCTGGATGCGCTCTTCCAGCGCCACGAGCTTGCCCGCCACGAGCGCGAACAGATAGCTCGGTTTGCGGAACGGGTCTTCCCATTTCGCATAGTGACGGCCGTCGGGCAGCTCGCCTTCGGCGATCAGGTTGCCGTTCGAGAGCAGCACCGGGTAGGCGGTCTTGTCTGCGCGCAGCGTCACCGTGTAGGTCGCCATCACGTCGGGCCGGTCGAGGAACCAGGTGATGCGGCGAAAGCCTTCGGCTTCGCATTGCGTGAAGAAGTTGCCGCTCGACACGTACAGGCCCGAGAGCGTGGTGTTGGCGGCGGGCGCGCACGCGCCGGTGAGCGTGAGCTCGAAAGTTTCGGGCACGTTCTCGATCGTGAGCCCGTGTTCGTGTGCGCGCACATTCGCGTACGGCTTGCCGTCGATCGCCGCGCCGATGAATTCGAGTTGCTCGCCCATGAGTTCGAGATGCGCGGTGGGCTGCGCATCGGGATTGCGACGCACGCGCAACGTGCTCTTGACGATCGTGCGCTCGGGCACGAGGTCGAATTCGAGGTCGACGGTATCGATCAGAAACGCGGGCGGCGCGTAGTCTTCGCGGCGGATCACGGTGGGCGTGGCGGTATCGGACATGGTCTGGATAGGGGCGGGTCGGATCGGGGGGGATCGCTCGGTGTTGATCGAATGGGCCGGCCGCGGCGGCGTGTGCGCCCGCGGGCGCTGCCTGCCGTCGCGGGAGCGCGGCGGATCGCCCCATTGTACAAAGGCTCGGGCCGCTTTGTCCGTCGGGGCACGGCCGCCGAACTTTCGCGCCGGGCCGCGAGTCAGTATGATCAGGCCCTGCCGCGCGGCTGGCGGAGCGCAAAACAAGACACGACCGGCGCGCAATGCGCACGGAGCGGATACGGAATAAGCGCGGCGCAACGATCGTATCGGAGAGAGCGGCCCCCACGACTGCACTTTTCCAACTGAAGCAACACTGCTATGAGAAGACCATGATGCACGACAGATGGACCCGCCGCGCCCTCCTGATGCTGGCGGCGCTCGCTCTCACGCTCTCCGGCTGCACGACGTACGTGACGAGCCAGGTGACCGCCTTCTCCGCATGGGACGGCGGCAGCGACGCCACGCGCACCTTCGCGTTCAAACGCAGCCCCGAGCAGAACCAGAGCATCGAGCAGAGCACCTACGAGCAGTTCGTGGCCAACGGGCTCGCCATGCACGCGTTCCGCCTCGTGCCCGAGCCGCAGGCGCGCTATCTGGTGGGCCTCGCCTACGGCAGCCGCACCGACACGGTGACGGTCGCGCAGCCCGTGTTCTACAACCCCTGGCCGGGCCCGTACTGGGGGCCGTGGAACCCGTGGGGCGCGTGGGGACCGTATCAGCCCGCCTACGTCAACCAGAGCTATCCCGTGTATTCGCATGCGCTAGGCATTCGCATCACGGAAAAGGCGAGCGGCAAGGAGGTCTATAACGTGCAGGCGCGCACCTCGGGCGACGATCCCTCGCTCGTGCGCGTGATGCCTTTTCTCGTGCAGAGCGCGCTGGGGAATTTCCCGCTGGCCAATGGCACGGTCACGGAGGTCAAGATCCCGGTCGGCAAGAACGGCGGCGCTCCGAACGAGACAGCCGCGGCCCCGGCGGGTGCGGGGCAGGGCGGGGCGGCCGCGACGGGGAACGCGCCGGCGAAATAGGCACGTATCGTCGTGCCCGCCCAGTAAGCGACGCGCCGGGCCTCGTATCCGGCGCCCAGGCGCGGATTGCAGTCTGACGCTTTTTCCTGTAACCCGCGCCGGGCGGGGCCTTCAGCGCCGCGCGCCGTCGCGGCTGTGCACGCGCTTGCCTGCCGCGTAGGTCTCGAACACGGCGCGGTCGTCGCCGAGCAGGGCGAGCGCGAACAGCAACTCCTCGAGCGATTCGGCGCGCGCCGTGCGCCGCGCGAGCAGCGGCGTGGCCTGCGCATCGAGCACGACGAAGTCCGCTTCGCTGCCGGGCGCGAGCGTGCCGATCTTGTCGGCGAGATCGAGCGCCTGCGCCGCGCCCGCGGTCGCGAGCCAGAACATGCGCGTGGCCGTGAGGTGGTGGCCGCCCATGCGCGCGACCTTGTGCGCCTCGTTCATGGTTTGCAGCATGGAGAACGAGGTGCCGCCGCCCACGTCGGTGGCGAGCGTGACGGGCATCGACGATTCGCCCGCCTTGTCGAAGTCGAACAGACCGCTGCCGAGGAACAGGTTCGAGGTCGGGCAGTGCGCGGCGACGGTACCCGTATGCGCCATGCGGCGGCGGTCTTCATCGTCGAGCCAGATGCAGTGGCCATACACGGCCCGCTTGCGCAGGAGTCCGTAGTGATCGTACACGTCGAGGTAGCTGCGATGGCCCGGGAACAGTTCCTTGACCCACTTCACCTCGTCCGGGTTTTCGGCCACGTGGCTCTGGATGAAGATATCGCCATGCGCCTTCGCGAGCGCGCCGCACGCTTCGAGCTGCGCTTCGGTCGAAGTGGGCGCGAAGCGCGGCGTAAGCGCATACATCTGGCGCCCGCGGTTGTGCCAGCGCCCGATCAGCTCGGCGCTGTCGTCGTAGCCCGTTTGCGGCGTGTCGCGCAGGAACTCGGGGCAATGGCGGTCCATCAGCACCTTGCCCGCGACCATGCGCAGGTTCTTCGCTTCGCTCGCGGTAAAGAGCGCGTCGGCGGACTGCTTGTGGACGGTGCAGTACACGAGCGCCGTAGTCGTGCCGCAGGCGAGCAGCTCGTCGACGAAAAAGCGCGCCGTGTCCTGCGCCACCGCTTCGTTTTCGAAGCCGCGCTCGGTCGGGAACGTGTATGTGTTCAGCCACGGCAGCAGACCCGGCGCGGGCGAGGCGATCATGTCCGTCTGCGGGTAGTGGATGTGCGTGTCGATGAAGCCCGGCACGATCAGCTTGTCGCGCAGATTGTGGACCGTCGCGTTTTCATCGACGCGCGACTTGAGCGCGGACCACGCGCCCGAGGCGACCACGTGGCCGTCTTCGACGATCACGACGCCGTCCTCGTCAAAGACAGCGGCGTCGGACGATTGCGCAGGGTCGCCTGTGAACGTCAACAGTTTCGCGCGGTAAGCCGTTTGAGTCATGGGAACTTCGTCTCCGAAAAAATCAGGTATTCGTCCAATGCATGCCCCGCATGACGCGTGCCGCTCCTGAAAACGTGTCGACCAGAGTTGGCGCTTCAGCGCTTACTCTGGTCCCATGCCAGAAGGGCACGCGCGAGGGCCCACGGTCCGGCGCTCGCGCGCTGGACCGGATTCGTGTGACAGCCCGGGCTGGGGCTTGCTGTGCGGACGAGTCCGCTTTTCAGTTTGCGCCTGAGTCGACGCTTAAGCCGTTGCGCGACGCCAGTTCGCGTCGAGCTTCGCGATCAGCGCGGCGCGCTCTTCGGGCGTGACGAACGACGCCTCGAAGCCGTTGCGCAGGATCGTGTACACCTCGTCGTCGTCGAGCTCGAGCGCTTCGATGATGGCGCGGTAGTTCTCGTTGACGTAGCCGCCGAAGTAGGCGGGATCGTCGGAATTGACAGTCACCGCGACGCCCTTGTCGAGCAGGGCCTTGAGCGTGTGCTGCGTCATGTCGTCGAACACGCACAGCTTGGTGTTCGAGAGCGGGCACACCGTGAGCGCCACGCGCGTGTCGGCCAGACGCGTGACGAGCGCCGCGTCTTCGATGCTGCGCACGCCGTGATCGACGCGGTCGACCTTGAGCAGGTCGAGCGCTTCGTAAATATAGGAGGGCGGCCCTTCCTCGCCTGCGTGCGCGACGAGCTTCAGCCCCAACGCCCGCGCCTTCTCGAACACGCGCTCGAATTTCGAAGGCGGATGACCGCGCTCCGACGAGTCGAGGCCCACGCCGATCAGGCGCGCATAGCGCTCGAACAGCGGGCGCGCGGCTTCAAAGGTGGCGAGCGCATCGGCTTCGCTCAGGTGGCGCAGGAAGCACAGGATCAGCTTGCTCGTGAGGCCGCGCTTTTCGGCGTCGCCAAGCGCACGGTCGATGCCCGCGACCACGGTTTCGATCGGCACGCCGCGTTCGGTGTGCGTTTGCGGATCGAAGAAAATTTCGGTGTGCACGACGTTGTCGGCGAGCGCGCGCTCGCAGTACGCCATCGTCATGTCGTAGAAGTCCTGCTCCGAGAGCAGCACGCTCGCGCCCGCGTAGTAGATGTCGAGGAACGACTGCAGGTCGGTGAACGCGTAGGCGGCGCGCAGCGCGTCGATCGAGTCGTAGGCGAGCTTCACGTTGTTGCGCTGCGCGAGCGCGAAGATCAGCTCGGGTTCGAGCGAGCCTTCGATATGGATGTGCAGCTCGGCCTTCGGCGCATTGGCGGCCTTTTCGACGAGCGCCTTTGCGTTGGCGGCGGTGTTGGCGGTGGTCGTGATCGTCATGTTAGGTTCGATTCGCTGATGGGTTCTTCAGTGTTTGACATCACGCGGAATGGGTGGCGGGGGCATGCGCCGCGCTCGCCCGCTTCGCCGCTTCGATCGCCTGCAGCAGTTGCGCGGCGGCCGACACGGCGATGACTTCGGGCGACTTGTCGACGATACCGTCCACGCCGAGCGGGCAGTGCATGCGCGCGATCTGCATGGGATCGATGCCGCGCGCGGCGAGCCGGTGCTCGAACTGCTTGCGCTTCGTGTGCGAGCCGATCATGCCGAAGAACACGAAGTCGCCGCGGCGCAGGATGCGCTCGGCGAGATCGAGGTCGCGCGAATGATCGTGCGTCATCACGATGAAGCTCGTGCCGGGCGGGGCCGTGTCGACGGCTTCGTCGGGCGCGTCGTTGGCGTCGATCGCCACGTTGGGCGCGTTCAGCAGCGCGAACGCCTCGGGCGTCGGAAACGCCGCGTCGCGCTCATCGACCCACAGCACGCGGCAGGGCAGCGTGCCGAGCACACGCACGAGGGCCGCGCCCACATGGCCCGCGCCGAACAGCACGACGGGAAAGTCGTTCGGCGCGATGGTTTCGGTCAGGAGCAGCGCGCCGCCCGTTTCCCAAAGCAGGCAGTCGGGCGCTTCCACGCCCGGTTCCGGCTCGGACAGCATGGCCGGATCGGCCGCGGTGCCTTCGCCCTCCGGGCTCCCGTTCCGCGAGGAGCGAAATGATACGCTACGCACGGTCGACGCGCCTGCCGCGAGGCGGCGCGCGAGCGTGGCGAGCCAGCCGAGGTCGGCCACGTCGAGGCGCTCGAACGCGAGCACCACGGCGCCGCCGCAGCACTGGCCGAGGCTCGGCCCGAGCGCGAGACGCTCGAGGCGTCGCGCGTGCGGCGTGCGCATGCCGTCGCGCAGCACCTGGCGCGCGATTTCGATGGCCTTCCATTCGAGGTGGCCGCCGCCGATGGTGTGGCGGGCCGCTTCGCGCGTGACGATCATCTTCGTGCCGGCCTCGCGCGGCGCCGATCCCTCGACGCGCGCAACGGTGACCAGCACGGCGGCGTCGCCGTGCGCGAGCAGTTGCTGCAGATCGGAAAGCCAGGTTTGCATCTGGCGCTTCTCCCTACGGGGCGGCACGTTCTTGCCTGTGCCGCCGGTTAATCTTCGTGGCCTCGCGCGGGCGGCGCTTCGCGGTGGGAGTGTGCGAAGCGCTGGCCGGTTCGCGCGGTCAGTTCATTTTGCGGTGGTTTTCCCGCAGCGCGTCCAACGCATCGAGAATCGCTTCAGGCGTCGCGGGCGCACGCAGCGGCGCGGCCTCGCGCGCCTCGGGCACCGCCGCGCCCACGGCCTCGCGAATCGCGAGAAATACCGAGAATGGCAGCAGCAGGGGCGGTTCGCCTACGGCCTTCGAGCGGAACACCGTCGGTTCCACGTTGTCGTTGCCGCCGCTGCGATAGAGCCTCACGTCGAATGCCTCTGGCGTGTCGCTCACCGCTGGAATCTTGTAGGTGGACGGGGCATGCGTCATGAGCCGCCCGTCGCGGTTCCACCAAAGCTCCTCGGTGGTGAGCCAGCCCATGCCCTGGATGAAGCCGCCTTCCACCTGGCCTAGATCGATGGCCGGATTGATCGACTGGCCCGCGTCGTGCAGCACGTCGGCGCGTACGAGCTTCCATTCGCCCGTGAGCGTATCGACGACCACTTCGGACACCGCTGCGCCATAGGCGAAGTAATAGAACGGATGGCCGGTCAGCGTACGTGCATCCCAATGCACTTTGGGCGTGGCGTAGAAGCCATCGGACCACAGTTGCACACGCTTCATGTAGGCGAGTTCGACGAATTCGCCAAACGCAATCGCCTTACCGTTCGCTCGCACCTGGACATCTTCGAACGCGACGTCTTCGGGCGAGCCGCCGTATTGCGCCGCCGCGAAGGCCGCGAGGCGCGTGCGGATCGTGAGCGCGGCGTCTTCGGCGGCCTTGCCGTTGAGATCGCTGCCCGTGGAGGCGGCCGTCGCCGACGTATTGGCGACCTTCGAGGTATCGGCGGCGCTCACGCGCACGCGTGCGAGCGGCAAGCCGAGCGTGCCCGCCACGACCTGCGCGACCTTGGTGTTGAGCCCCTGGCCCATTTCCGTGCCGCCGTGGTTCACGAGCACCGAGCCGTCGCGGTACACATGCACGAGCGCGCCCGCCTGGTTCAGATGCGGCACGTTGAACGAGATGCCGAACTTGACGGGTGTAAGCGCGATGCCGCGCTTGAGCACGGGGCTCGTGCGGTTGTACGCGGCGATGGCCGCGCGGCGCTCGTGATAGCGGCTCGACGCGAGCAGTTCGTCGGTCAGCGGCGCGAGCACGTTGTCCTCCACGCGCTGGCCGTACGGCGTGACATCACGCTCGCCGATGCCGTAATAGTTCGCGCGCCGCACATCGAGCGGATCGCGGCCCAGTGCGCGCGCGATCTCGTCGAGCATCACCTCCATCACGAGCGCGCCTTGCGGGCCGCCGAAGCCGCGAAACGCAGTGTTCGACTGCGTGTTCGTCTTGCAGCAGAGCGCGACGATTTCGACATCCGAAAGAAAGTAGGCGTTGTCGAAGTGGCATACCGCGCGCGTGGCGACCGCGCCCGAAAGATCGGCCGAATAGCCCGCGCGCAGCGCGATCTCGACGCGCGCGCCGAGCAGCCGTCCTTCGTCGTCGTAGCCCGCCTCGTACGTGTAGAGCGCGTCGTGGCGCTTGCCCGTGATCATGAAGTCGTCGTCGCGATCCGCGCGCAGTTTCACGGGCCGCTGCAGCTTGTGCGCCGCGAGCGCGGCGACGCACGCGAACAGCGCCGACTGCGATTCCTTGCCGCCGAAGCCGCCGCCCATGCGCCGGCATTCGCAACTCACGCGATGCGCGGGCCAGCCGAGCAGATGCGCGACGACCTGCTGCATTTCGCTCGGGTGCTGTGTCGAGCTGTAGACGAGCATGCCTGTCTGCTCCTGCGGGAGCGCATAGGCCACCTGGCCTTCGAGATAGAACTGCTCCTGGCCGCCCACGGCAAACGTGCCCGCGAGGCGATGCGGCGCCGCGGCGAGCGCGGCATCGGGTGCGCCGCGCACGAGACGCAGCGGCGGCAGCACGTAATGCTGGCGCGTGCGCGCCTCTTCGATGCTGAGAACGGGTTCGAGCGGCGCGTAGCGCACGACGTCTTCGCTGGCGGCGAGCGCTGCAGCGCGGCGTGCGAGCTCGTGGCTCGTGGCGATCACCGCGAACACGGGCTGTCCGAGATATTGGACGGTGTCGCTCGCGAGCACGGGATCGTCGTGCACGACCGGGCCGCAGTCGTTCTCGCCGGGGATGTCGGCGGCAGTGAGCACCGCAAGCACGCCCGGCGACGAGCGCACACGGTCGAGATCCAGCGCGACGATGCGTGCGTGCGCATGGCGCGCGAGGCCGAGCGCCGCGTGCACGGTGCCGTGCAGTTCGGGGATGTCGTCGGTGTAGCGCGCCTCGCCGCTCACGTGCGCATCGGCGGATTCGTGCGGCAGCGGTGCGCCGAGCGCGCGCTCGTGGGCGTGCTCTTCGCCTTGCTGCGGGCGCATGACGAGCGCTTCGGCCTGATCGTTCATGGCGTGACTCCCGCGGCTGCAGTGCCCTGGTCATCGTCGTCGCCTTCGGCGAAAGCGAACGCGTTGACGTCGCAAAGCGCGAGCGGGGCCTCGTCGCGCGTTTCGAGCCAGCAGCGCCACAGCAGATTGCGCGCGACCTTCAGGCGATAGGCACCGCTCGCGCGCATGTCAGTGAGGGGCTGATAGTCGGTGGCGAGCGCATCCATCGCGCGCTGCGCACTGGTTTCGTCCCAGCGTGCGCCGGTTAGCGCGGCTTCGGCAAGCGCGGCGCGCTGCGGGATCGCGGCCATGCCGCCGTAGGCGATACGTGCGCTCGCGAGTGTGCCGTCCTCGCGCACGTCGAGTGCGAACGCGGCGCACACCGCCGAGATATCCTGGTCGTAGCGCTTCGAGACCTTGTAGGTGCGAAAGCGCAGTGTCGGCGCGGGGCGCGGCACGCGGACCGCTTCGACGAATTCGCCCGCTTCGAGCGCGTTCTGCTGGTAGCCCGTGTAGAAGGCCGCGAGCGGCAGCGTGCGCACGTGCGCCGCGCGGCGCAGCACGAGCGTGGCATCGAGCGCGAGCAGCGCGGGCATGGAGTCGCCGATCGGCGAGCCGTTCGCGACGTTGCCGCCGAGCGTGCCCGCATTGCGAATCGGCAGCGAGGCGAAGCGCGCCCACAGTTCCGCGAGTTCGGGGTAATCGATGGCGAGCGCGGCGTAGGCAGCTTCGAGCGAGACGGCCGCGCCGATCGTGAGCGTCTGCGCGTCGCGCGAAACGCTCGCCAGTTCCGCGACGTTGCCGGTGTAGATGAGGTCGCCCAAGTCGCGGAACTGCTTCGTGACCCACAGGCCGATATCGGTGCTGCCCGCGAGCACCCGCGCGTCAGGATGCGCGGCACGCAGCGCCGCGAAGTCGGCGAGCGTGCGCGGCGCGTAGAACGTGCTTTCACCGTGCGCGGCGCCTCGCACGTCGGGGCCGCGATATTCGAAGGTGCCGGTGCGCTGCAGCGCGCGCAGCTGCGCTTCGACGCGAGCGCGATCGAGCGCCACGCGTGCATGGCAGGTCTCGTCGAACATGCGCAGCGACGCTTCGATGATCGGCCGGTAGCCGGTGCAGCGGCAGAGGTTGCCCGAGAGCGCCTCGTTGATCTCCTCGCGGGTCGGCAGGCCCGCACCGATGGGCTGGTTCTCGTAAAGCGCCCACATGGACATGACGAAGCCCGGCGTGCAGAAGCCGCACTGCGAGCCGTGGCAATCGACCATCGCCTGCTGGACCGGGTGCAGTGCGCCGTCCGGCTGGCGCAGGTCTTCGACGGTATAGAGCGCGCGGCCGTCGAGGGTCGGCAGGAACTGGATGCAGGCGTTGACGGACTTGAGCGCGAGATGACCTTCGCTGTCGAGATCACCCACGACGACCGTGCACGCGCCGCAGTCGCCCTCCGCGCAGCCTTCCTTGGTGCCGCAGGCATGCAGATCCTCGCGCAGATGCTGAAGCACCGTGCGCGTGGGAGGCAGGTCGCGCACTTCGTGCACGGCGCCTCGGTGGAGGAAGCGGATGGTTTGCGTTGTCATGGTGAACCCGGGGACATTGCGGATCAGGCGCGCGTTACGAGAGGGGCGCGCCAACACCGGCCTCGCGCACGTAGATCGCCATCCAGTTCCGAAGATAGCACCGCTTGCCGCAGGAAAGTATTTCCCCCGCAAGATGGGGGTTATGTGACTTGGGTCATGACGCCGTCACAGCGCGCACGGCGGCGCAACGCCGCTGCGCGCGGCAATCGCGCCCGGATGGCCGGGGAAGGTGCGCAAGTCGTGCGCGATTCGATGCTACGGTGCAAGGCTCACGCTCGCCTCGCGCTGGCGGGCGGGCCGCCCGATGGCTGGGCGGCGCAAGCGTTTGAAGAGCCGGCGGAGCCTGAAATGGCGCGGTGCGCCCTTTAACCGGTCAGCGGCGGATGCCGGGCCACGACACCTGGCGGCGCCGGTTGCGCCACAGGCTCAGGATCACGGCCAGGAACACGATGATGAAGGCGAGCAACGACCACACCGGCATGGTCAGGCCGAGCGTCGGCGGGTAGGTGGTTTCGCAAAGACCCTGGACCTTGAACACGCCTGGCAGCCAGTGCGCGAAAGGCAGGCTATCGACGATGGGCTGCAGCGTGTCGAAACCGCAGCTGTAGTTGGGGAACGCCTGCACCCAGACGAGCTTCGCGGACGCGACTGCGCCGCCTGCCGCCGAAAGCACCACGAGCGCTTCGAGCACGCGCACGCCGCGCCAGCTCGTCATACGCGCGCCGAGAAAGGCGAAGACCGCAATCAGGATCAGGAAATAGCGCCCCAGGATACACAGCGGGCACGGGTCCTGATGCTCGACATACTGGAAGTACAGGGCGCCGCCCAGGAGCGCGAGGCAGATCAGGCCAAGGAGGACCAGCAGGCCGCGCTCGCGGCGCAACAGCGCGTTATCGTCGTTCATGAGGCTCGTTCGTTCGGGTTATCTGGCGCAGCGCACGGGCGGCTGCGACGGCGTGACGGGATTCTAGCGCGAAGGTTGCGTGCGGCGCGGACGTGTCCTTGCCCCCGCGCAGGGGGGCTCAAGCGATTCCCGCTCAAATCAGCGCAGCGGCGCGAGCACGGCCTCGACGCCGCGGCCAATGGCGAGCAGCGCGTCGTCGTTGTCAGGCGCGGCGGCGAGCATCAGCCCGACTGGCGCTGCGCCGTAGTGGTGGCATGGCAGCGAGAGCGCGCACGCATCGAGGAAGTTGAACGCGCTCGGGTTGCGCAGCACGAGTGCATTAGTGCGCGCGAAGACATCGTCGTCGGCGGCAAGCGGGGCGACGGGCGGCGGCGCGATGGGGACAGTCGGCGCGATCACGGCGTCGAAGCGCGACCAGAGCGTAGCCTGCGCCTCGGCCATGACCGACGCGCGCGCGGCGATCAGATCCAGATAGTCGACGGCCGTCGCGTGCTCGCCCTTCAGGATGCGCACCAGCACGCGCGGGTCGTACTGGTCCCGATGCTTCGCAATCAGCTCGCGATGCCATGCATACGCTTCCATCGGCGAGAAGCCGATGCGGTTGATCTCGGCGAAGCGCTCGAAGGCGGCGAAGCGGACTTCGCTCACGATCGCGCCGGCGGCATCCAGATGCTTGAGCGCCGTATCGATCGTTTCCGCGACTTCGGGGTCCACGTCGTCGGTCACGTAGTGGGTCAGCACGCCGAGGCGCACGCCTTCGAGGTGGCGCGTGGCCGGCACGTGCGGCGCGAGCCCGGCGAGCACGCGGTCCGTGAGCGCGCAGCACGCCACCGTGTTGCCGATCGGGCCAAACGAGTCGAGCGTGGTGGAGAGCGGCACGCCGCCCGTTTTCGGAATGCGCCCGGCGGTGGGCTTGAAGCCCGTGAGACCGCAAAACGCGGCGGGAATGCGAATGGAGCCGCCGGTGTCGGTGCCGAGCGCGACGGCGGCCATGCCGTCCGCGACCGAGGCCGCCGCGCCCGAGGACGAGCCGCCCGCCACGCGCGCGTCGCCTGCCACGCCGCGGCGCCAGGGCGAGAGCGGCGTGCCGTAGTGCGGATTCAGGCCGAGCCCCGAGAACGCGAATTCGCTCATGTTGGTGCGGCCGACCAGCACCGCCCCCGCATGGCGCAGCCGCGCGACGGCGGTGGCGTCCTCTTTGGCGGGCGCCGCGTTCGCGAGCGCCGTGGAGCCCGCGCGCGTGACTTCGCCCGCCACGTCGAACAGATCCTTCACCGAGACGGGGATGCCCGCGAGCGGCGAAAGCACCGTGCCGGACGCGCGCAGGCGGTCGTGCGCGTCGGCGGCGGCGCGCACGCGCTCGGCGTCGACCTCCGTGAAGACGGTCGCGCCCTGGCCGGCCGGGTCGGCGATGCGCTCGAGCGCGGCTTCGGCGAGCGCGCGGCTCGTCGTGCGGCCCGCGGCGAGATCGGCCGCGAGCTGGGCGAGGGGAGGGAACGGGGTAAAAGCGGTGGTCATGGCGGCGGAAGACTCGGTCAATGCGCGGCGGCGCGCTGCGCGAAGTTCAGCAAAGCAGGCGGGCGGCCCGCCGGCGAAGGGCGCCGAGGGCGGTCGGCGCCTGCAAGGGTCGCATCATTGTAGGTCGGCTTTTTTCCTTGCGTGCGATTTGGCTCACGCCGTGCATCGGGTAACATGCTCAGACTCGATAGCTATTTGTAAGGAAAGACCTTCATGCACCACGGAATCGGCTTCATTCAGGACCTGGCAGTCGTGATGGCGCTCGCAGGCGTCGTCACCGTGCTGTTTCATCGCCTGAAGCAGCCGGTCGTGCTCGGCTATATCGCGGCGGGCGTGATCATCGGGCCGTACACGCCGCCGTTCCAGCTCATTCACGACGAGCAGACCATCCAGACGCTCGGCGAGCTCGGCGTGGTGTTCCTGATGTTCTCGCTCGGCCTCGAATTCAGCCTTCGCAAGCTCTTCCAGGTGGGCGCGACCGCCATCGTCGCGGCGCTCTCGGAAATCGTGCTGATGCTGTGGATCGGCTACGAGATCGGTCGCGCGTTCGGCTGGGCCACGATGGATTCCCTGTTCCTCGGTGCGATTCTCGCCATCTCTTCGACCACGATCATCGTCAAGGCGCTCTCCGATCTCGGCGTGAAGCGCGAGCCGTTCGCACAGCTCGTGTTCGGCATCCTGATCGTCGAGGACATTCTCGGCATTGCCATGCTCGTGCTGCTGGGCGGCATCGCGCAGACGGGCGAGCTTTCGCCGGGCATCGCGCTCATCACGCTCGGCAAGCTGCTGCTCTTCATGCTGGTCTCGCTGCTCGCGGGCATCCTGATCGTGCCGCGCGTGCTCGGCTATATCGCGCGCGTGGGCAACGACGAGATGCTGCTCGTCTCGGTGCTGGGCTTTTGCTTCGGCTTTTGCCTGCTGGTCGTGAAGCTCGACTATTCGATCGCGCTCGGCGCATTCCTGATCGGCGCGGTCATGGCCGAGTCGCGCCATCTGCACCGCATCGAGCATCTCGTCGCGCCGCTGCGCGATGCGTTCTCCGCCATCTTCTTCGTGACGATCGGGCTCATGCTCAACCCGCTCGTGCTGGTCGATTACGCCTGGCCGATCGCCGTGATCTCGATTGCCGTGGTGCTCGGCAAGCTCGTGTCATGCGGCCTCGGCACCTTTCTCGCGGGCCGCGACGGGCGCACCGCCATGCGCGTGGGCATGACCGTCTCGCAGATCGGCGAGTTCTCGTTCATCATCGCCTCGCTCGGACTCACGCTGAAGGTGACGAGCGGGTTTCTCTATCCGATCGCCGTGACCGTCTCGGCCATCACGACGCTCACCACGCCTTACCTCATCCGCATTGCCGATCCGCTCTCGCAGCGCCTCGCGCGCGCCATGCCGCCCGCCGTCTCGAACGTGTTCGGCATGTACAGCCAATGGCTGCGCTGCCTCGTGCCGCGCTCGGACGGGCCGACGATCTTTTCGCTCACGAAGCGCATCGTCGTGCAGATTGCCGTGAATCTCGCGCTCGTCTCGGCGATCTTCATCGGCGTGTCGTATGGCGCGCGCTACGCGTCGCCGTTGCTTGCACACTGGATCGGCGACGAGCGCATTCAGCGCGTCGTGCTCTGGAGCGCCGCGCTCGTGCTTGCGATGCCATTTCTCGTGGCGGTGTGGCGCAAGACGCAGTCGCTCGCGCTGTTGCTCGCCGAAGTGAGTGTGCAGCCGGAAAAGGCAGGGCGCTTCACACGTGCGATTCGTCATGTGATTGCGGAACTGGTGCCCGTGGTCTCGATGTTCGGCGTGTTCCTGCTCGTGGCGGCGCTCTCGGGGACGATCCTGCCGCCCACGGGCTTCCTCGTCGGCGTGCTGGTGTGCGCGGCGGCGCTGACCATGCTGCTGTGGCGCTGGTGCGTGAGGATCCACGCGTCGATGCAGATTGCGTTGCGCGAGACCTTCGACGAGCGTCCGGATGCCTGACCTGAGCATGGTCGAGACGCCGCTGGTGTGACGGGATGTGAGCAATTGTGTGCGGGGGTGGCGGCGGCGTGCCGTGCGACGGATAATCAAAGCCTGTTCATTCGTTCGCGCGCCGCGCGCCTGACCCCACGTCATGAGCGATAACAAATCAGACCAACCCGAGGTCCCTGACGGCGCAAGCCGTCCTGCCGATGCCGGTCCCGCCGGCGCTCCCGCGGCCCCGTCCTCTCCTCCCGCCGGTTCTCCCGGCACTTCTGCTGGTTCTCCCTCCGCATCGCCCTCCGGTTCACCCTCTGGGGAGGCCGCGCAACGTGCCTCGACCGACGCGCCCGAAAGCGCTTCGACCGTTACGCCCAGCGCTGGGGGGGCAGCAGCGGCTTCCACGCCCGGCGAGTTGCCGAAGCAGACGCCGGCGGGTACGACGCCGAGTATTCCGATCAGCGAAACCGCCGAGGCCGGCAAGGCCGCGCCCGCGCCGGCCCCGCATACCGAACCGGCGAGCACGGGCGAGGCGGCAGCGTCTGCTGCGCCGCAACGTCCTGGTGCCGCGCCGGCCGGCTTCGGCCAGGCACCCGACTTTACGGCACATCATCCTCCGCCGCCCGGTGCCATTCCGCCGGAACCGCCGCGCTATCTGCGCGCGAGCGATTCGGCCTGGGCGGTGTTCGGCCGCATCGTCGTGGCGCGAGCGCGGCAACTGTTCGACCGCGCCGGACAGCGCATCACGCAGCGCACGCTGCGCATCGGCGTCTCGGCGCGGATCTTCCACCCGGAGCCGGGCGCGCAAGGGCTGCGCGGCAAGACGTTGCAGTACCTGGAGGAATCGATCGCACACTGGGTGATGTCCCGGGACGTCATCGTGTTCATGATTCCGACGGTCGGGCACCAGGGGATGCTGCACCCGAGCAATATCCGCCTGCGCGATTACGCGAAGCACCTCGATGGCCTGCTGCTCCAGGGCGGCGCCGACGTCTCGCCGCAGACGTATGCGGAAATCTCGCCACGCCCCGAATGGCCGGGCGACCGTGTGCGCGACATGTACGAACTCGAACTGCTGCACGAGTTCGTCGAATCGGGCAAGCCGGTGCTGGGCGTGTGCCGCGGCTGCCAGCTCATCAACGTGGCGTTCGGCGGCACGCTTTACCAGGACATCGCGAGCGACGTGCCGACGGCCAGCGTGCACGTGAGCGAGCATTACGACCAGCATCGACACGCGGTCACGTTCCCGGAGGGCTCGACGTTCGCGACCATGTTTCCGGGGCGGCGCGAGGCGATCGTCAACTCGATACACCATCAGGCCGTGAGGAATCTCGGACGCGACCTGACCGTCGAGGCCGTTTCGGCGGGCGACGGGCTCATCGAGGCGGTGCGTTACCGGCGCTCGCCGTTCGTCGTGGGCGTGCAGTGGCACCCGGAGTTCCATCGCGCAGGCGGTCCCGAACTGCTCGACTGCACGCCGCTGCTCGACACCTTCTTGCGAACCGCGCGCGAAACCCGCTTCTGATTGCCAACCACGCTGCAACCCCATCCCGGCCGCGCGCAACCTGCGTGCGGCTTTTTTATTTCGGTCGCCTTCCTCGGAGTCCTACCTGCTTCCGAGCTCGTCGAGCCGGTATACGTAACGCAGTGCGGTAATGTCGATGCCGCCCATGCGGTCGGGCTCCGAGCCGGAATAGGTCCAACCCTGGCGCTCATAGAACGCAATCGCGGGCGTGTTGCCGTCGAGCACGTACAGATAGAGTTGCGTCTCGCCCTGGGCGCGCGCCCAGTCCTGCGCTGCGCGCATGAGCCGCTTGCCGACGCCGGTGCCCTGATGCGCCGGCAGCGCATGAAGATTGTCGAGCAACACGCCCCAGGGAGAGCCTGGCTGGCGTTCGACGCACACGAAGCCCACGGCCGCACCCGATGCAAGCTCGGCGATCAGAACGAGCCGCCGTTCGCCGCCTGGCGCCTCCATGCGCGCGCGCCAGTAAGCCGCGCGCTCGGCGTCGACTTCGCGCTCGAGAAACGCAGCGGGCAGCAGCGCACGATACGTGGCCTGCCAGCTTGCGGCGTGCATGGCGGCGAGCAAGGGAGCATCGGCGACGGTGGCCGGACGCAGCGTGAGGGCGGGGATTTCGGGCATGCGGATGGCGGACGTGTGGGCGTCTGGATCAGGGCGCGCGTCGGGGGCCGCGCGCCGAGCCCTGCTGCAAGATATTTTGCCCCATTCGAGGATATTCGCGGCGGGCTTGCCACGCATGAAAGCGTGACGAAGTGTAATCGTAATAAAAATGGAAGAAATGACTTCCGTTGATGCTTTTTGCTAGCCTCTTTTAAGGAAATGCCCGAATATCTGAGTCCCGGCGCGTACCGCACAATAAAATGCCCGCGCGCGCGCCCGCGCGACCCTCGCTTTACCGCGAGTGATTGTTTCTCACTGTCCCGCGAGCCGCTCAGGCTTCCCGGTCAGTCTCTTCAGAGAGTGTCATGTCTACCGCGTCCCACGCATCCCCAGGCGAATCGAAATTCCGGACCGTTTTCCGCGTCGTCAGCGGCAACTTCCTGGAAATGTACGATTTCATGGTCTACGGCTACTACGCTTCGGCGATCGCCCGGACCTACTTCCCGAGTGACAATGCGTTCGCTTCGCTGATGCTCACGCTGTCCGTGTTCGGCGCAGGCTTCCTCGTGCGTCCGCTCGGCGCCATCATCCTCGGCGCGTACATCGACCATCACGGCCGCCGCAAGGGCCTCATGCTCACGCTCGGCCTGATGGCGTTCGGCACGCTCGCGGTTGCCGTCGTGCCGGGTTACGCGACCATCGGCATACTCGCGCCGGCGCTCGTGCTGGTGGGGCGCCTGCTGCAGGGCTTCTCGGCGGGCGTGGAACTGGGCGGCGTCTCGGTCTATCTCTCCGAGATCGCGACCAAGGGCAACAAGGGCTTCTACGTCTCGTGGCAGTCGGGCAGCCAGCAGGTCGCCGTGGTGTTTGCCGCGCTGCTGGGCGTGCTGCTGCATCGCCTGCTGCCGGTCGAGCATATGACGAATTGGGGCTGGCGTGTGCCGTTCCTCATCGGCTGCCTGATCGTGCCGTTCCTCTTCATCATTCGCCGCTCGCTCCAGGAAACGGAGGAGTTCGCGAAGAGGAAGCATCGTCCCTCGATGGGCGAAATCATGGCGTCGATGGTGCAGAACTGGGGCGTCGTGATTGCCGGCATGGGCATGGTCATCATGACCACCGTGTCGTTCTACCTCATCACCGCCTATACGCCGACCTTCGGCAAGGAAGTGCTCAGGTTGAACGAGATCGACACGCTGATCGTGACGGTTTGCATCGGCTTGTCGAATCTCTTCTGGCTGCCGGTTTCCGGCGCGGTTTCGGACCGTGTGGGCCGCCGCCCGATGTTGATCACCTTCACCGTGCTCACGATCCTCACCGCCTATCCCACGGTGCAGTGGCTCGTGGCGGAACCGTCGTTCGGCCGCCTGCTCACGGTCGAGCTGTGGCTGTCGTTCCTCTACGCCTGCTACAACGGCGCGATGGTCGTGGCGCTCACCGAAGTCATGCCCGCCGACGTGCGCACCGCCGGCTTCTCGCTCGCCTACAGCCTCGCGACGACGATCGGCGGTTTCACCCCGGCGATCTCGACCTACCTCATTCACGTGAGCGGCAACAAGGCTGCGCCGGGGGCGTGGATGGGCGTCGCGGGCGTGTGCGGCCTGATCGCGACGCTCGTGCTCTATCGCACGCCGGAAGCGCGCAATCAGTACAAGGCGGCTTGATTTGCGGATCGGTTGATCTGCGAGTTCGCGGCAAAAGCAATGAAAAACGGGGCGCTCAGGCGCCCCGTTTTTCATTGTGCCGCTTACGCGTCGCGCAACTCGCGCGCGACCGTCTCCACGACTTCCGCCCACGCATGCGGGCGCGGCTGACGCACGAGTCGCGCGCGCGGGTACCAGGGGCTTTCGTCGGTGCCCGCAAACCAGCGCCAGTCCGCGGCGAACGGCAGCATGACCCAAAGTTTTGCGCCCAGCGCGCCCGCGAGGTGGGCGATCGACGTATCGATCGACACGACGGCGTCCAGACGTTCGATCACGGCCGCGGTATCCGCGAAGTCCTGCAGCTTGCCGCCGAGACGGTGGATCGAGCGCGCTCGCGGATGCGCGTCGAGCGCCGCGTGTTCCGCCGCGCTGAGTTCGGGCTGCAGGACGATCCAGTCGATGCCGTCGAGCGCGAAGAGCGGTTCGAGCTCGGCGAGCGCAATCGCGCGATTTTCGTGCTTCTGGATGCGTCCGGACCACGCGAGGCCGATCTTGCGCCGCGCCTGGCCGCCCAGCGAGCCGCGCCACTTGCGCCTGTAGGCAGTGCTCGCGTTGAGGTAGGGCGTGCGCGCCGGCAGTGTGTCGATGCTCGTGCCGAGCGCGAGCGGCAGCGAGAGGAGCGGGCAGTGCAGGTCGGCGGCCGGCCGCGGCGCGCCCTGCTCGACGAGCGTGACACGCCAGGCCTCGGCCGCGGGCGCGATGAGCGGCACGAGCGCGCGCTGCACTTCGAGCACGACGCGCGCACTGGCTTTCTGTGCCACGGCCACGACTTGCGGCACGAAGCGCACGAACTGGAGCGTGTCGCCGTAACCCTGCTCGGCCTCGATCAGCAGCGTGCGGCCGTTCAGGGGCTCGCCGTGCCAGCGTGGCAGCGCACTTTGCGGCGTGCGCGGCGCAATCGGTGCACTCACCTGCGGGGGCGTGGTGTAGCCCGCGCCGCGCGGTGCGTTGGCGTGCGCCTCGTCGCGTGCGGCCGGATCGAGCCGCCATTCGTACCCGGGCAGTCCACGCCGGAAGTCGCCGAGCGTGAGCCACGTGAGCGCGCGATTCAAATGCGCGGCGGCCAGATCGGGCCGCACGCGCAGCGCTTCGTCGAAGGCGCGCAGCGCGGCCGCATGGCGGCCGAGCGCGTGATGCGCCACGCCGAGCGCAAGCCAGGCGAGGGCAAATTTCGGATCGAAGCCGATCGCGCGCTCGTAGGGTCCGATGGCAGCGTCGTGGCGGCCGAGCGCGGCGAGCGCGTTGCCGAGCCCGAAGAGGGCAGGCCCGAAATGCGGCTGCAGCGAAAGCGCCGTTTCGAAGGCGGCCACGGCCTCGGTGTGATGGCCGGTCGCATCGAGCGTATTCGCAAGATTGAAATGCGCGGCGACGAAGCGCGGCTGCACGCGCAGCGCCTTCTGGAACTGTTCGATCGCGCTCGCGCTGTCGCCAAGCGCGTTGAGCGACATGCCGAGATTGTTGTGCGCCCCTGCATGGCCCGGGCGGATCTTGAGCGCGCGGCGAAACGAGTCGGCGGCTTCGGTATGGCGGCCGAGCGCGTGCAGCGCGTTGCCGAGATTGTTGTGCGAGGAGGCGTCGCCGGGCTGCAGGCGCACGGCCTGGCCGAACGCGTACATCGCGTCCTCGTGCCGGCCGATCGCCGCATAGGCGTTGCCGAGGTTGTAATGCGCGAGGGCAAAGGCGGGTGCGAGCGTGAGCGCGTTGCGAAAGCGCTCGATCGCGCCTTCCAGTTCGCCGAGTGCCTTGAGCGCGTTGCCCAGGTTCAGCTGGAGCGCGGCGTCGTCAGGGCGCAAGGCGACCGCGCGACGCACGAGGTCCGCGGCTTCGGCGTGCTGGCCTCGCTGATGCCGCAGCACGCCGAGCAGATGCAGCGCATCGACGTGCACGGGATCGGCGGCGAGCGTCGCGCGGTAGTCGCGCTCGGCGTCGTCCAGCCGGCCGTCGCGATGTGCGGCGTACGCGCGGACAAAAAGCTGTTCCATGACTGAAGAAGCAAAACGATCGAGACACAAAGGCGGCATTTTCCCACACTCGCGGACCCGTTCCCGAAGTTGGCCGAATGTTGAATGAAAGTTGACCTGCCGCTGTTGCCGAACTAACATATGAACATCTGTTCATACGTGATATGTTTAGTCATGACCCCAGTTTCCGATGACGAGCGCATCGTACCGCTCGCCGACCTCTTCCGTTTGCTCGGCGACGCAACGCGTCTGCGTATCGTGCTCGCCTGTGTCGAGGACCGGATCGCCGTGGGGGCGATCGCCGACACGCTCGGTCTGTCGCCGTCGCTCGTGAGTCACCATCTGCGGCTTTTGCGCGCTGCGCGCGTCGTGCGCGCCGAACGCGAGGGCAAACAGGTGTTCTACACGGCCGCGGACGCGCATATCAGCGCGATGATCGCCGGCATGCTGGAACACGTGGCCGAGCCCTCGGCGCAATGGCAGGAGGGCGCATGAGCGCAGCGGATCACGAACACGCGCATGACGGCGAGGGCGCCGGGAAGCACGAGGGCGAGCACGACCCTGCGCACGACGCCCACGCGCCGCACGGACAGGCTCACGCGCACGGCCACCATCACCATCATCACGCGAGCGTTGCGGGCCACGGCCGCGCGTTCGCCATCGCCGTCGCGCTAAACGTCTTCATCGTCGTCGTCCAGGCGGTGTATGGCGTGCTCGCGCATTCCACCGCGCTGCTCGCCGACGCCGGCCACAATCTCTCCGACGTGCTCGGCCTGCTGCTCGCCTGGGGCGCCGGGTGGCTCGCCATGCGCCGTCCGTCGGCGCGCTTCACGTTCGGGTTCGGCAGCTCGTCGATCCTCGCCTCGCTCGCCAACGCCGCGCTGCTCCTGCTCGCGTGCGGCGCGATCCTCGCGCAGGCGCTTGGCCGGCTGTTCCATCCGGCGCCGGTCGCGGGCTTCGACGTGTTCGTCGTGGCGACCATCGGCATGGTGGTCAACGGTTTTTCGGCATGGCTTTTCATGCGCGGGCAAAAGGACGACCTGAACATTCGCGGCGCCTTCCTGCACATGGCCGCCGACGCCGGTGTTTCCGCCGCGGTGGCCGTGAGCGGTCTGCTGATTCTTGCGACCGGCTGGAGCTGGATCGATCCGCTCATGTCGATCGCCGTGGTGCTCGTGATCGTGTACGGCACCTGGGGGCTGTTGCGCGAGTCGGTGCGGCTTGCCCTCGCGGCCGTGCCCGAGAACGTCGACATCGTGCGCGTGCGCGGCTTCCTTGTGCAGCAGGAGGGGGTCGTCGACGTGCATGACCTGCACGTCTGGGCGCTTTCGACCACGGGCTGTGCGTTGAGCGCGCACCTCGTGATGCCGGCTGGGCACCCCGGCGACGCCGCGCTCGATCATATGGTCGAGTCGCTCCAGGTGCGCTTCGGCATGCGGCACGTGACGTTGCAGGTGGATCTCGGCACGAGCGAGCATCGCTGCGCACTGGAGATGCCGGACGTCGCGCACAGGCACACGCCAACGCGCGGGCATCCGCACGCGCACTGAAGCGCGGCCATTCGCGCAGCGACTTCCCGCTCGATTCAAAGCGCATTTGATGCGCTGCCGCGCGACCGGTCCCGGCGCGGGCGATACACTAAGGGCCTGCTCACATGAATAACAGGCTTGCGCTGGCCACCAGAAGGGCCGAGCGCAAGGATGCGACGAAGCGAATACTCAACGTATTCGTGAGGAGCATGACGCAGCGATCGGCCCTTCTGGTGGCCAGCCCCTGTAATGCAATTAGTTGGTTTTGGGGAACGTGCCTTGCCGGCCGCATTGCAGCGTCGCGCGTCGCTTGATTGGCTCGGCCAAACGGCGCGCCGCCCTCTTTGCACTGCAGCCGGCAAGGCGCGTTCGCAAGCCTGTTACTCATGTGAGCAGGCCCTTGTATCGTGTCGAGCGCATGGAGGTCTGCATGGCCGTGGCTTCTTCTCTCGCGCCCGTGCTCATCGTGGGCGCGGGACCCACCGGGCTCGCCGCTGCGATGAGTCTTGCGCGCGCGCATATCCCCGTGCGGCTGATCGATCGCGCGCCGCAGCCCGGACGCCACTCGCGGGCGATCGGCATTCAGGCGCGCACGCTCGAGCTGTTCGAGCAGCATCGCATCGTCGAGCCGTTTCTCGAACTCGGCCACCGCGCCCATATTGCGAATCTCTATTCGAACGGTCAGCGCCGCGCGCGGCTCGACTTCGATCCGCTCTTCACGCGCTATCCCTATCTGCTCTTCATTGAACAGACGGTTACCGAACGCATCCTCGGCGGGCATCTCGCGACGCTCGGCGTGGAGATCGAGCGCGGCTGCGAACTGCTGGAGTACACCCAGGGCTCGGCCGGCGCGAGCGCGGAAGTGCGCCGCCCGGACGGGCGCGTCGAGTCGGTGCGCTGCGCTTACGTGATCGCCGCCGACGGCGCGCATAGCACCGTGCGCCATCGCCTCGACATGAAGTTCGACGGCGAGACGATGGCGCAGTCGTTCCTGCTCGCCGACCTGAGCGCGAGCACGCCCTGGTCCGACGACGAGTTCCACATCTTCGCCTCGGGCGACGGTCTCGCCGCGCTCTTTCCGTTCGGCCACGGCCGTTACCGCCTGATTGCCGATCACAAGGCCATGCTGCCCGCCGCGCCCGAAGGCACGATCCCCGTGCCCACGCTGGAAGAGTGCCGCGACATCATCCTGCAGCGCGTGCACCATCCGGTGTCCGTCTCGGACATGAGCTGGGCTTCGTACTTCAGCGTGAACAGCCGCATGGTGCGGCAGCTGCGCGTCGAGCGCACCTTCTTTGCCGGCGACGCCGCACACGTGCACAGCCCCGCCGGCGCGCAGGGCTTGAACACCGGCATCCAGGAAGCCTTCAATCTGGGCTGGAAGATCGCGCGCGTGCACGCGCGCGGCGCGCCCGAGCGCCTGCTCGACACCTATCATGCGGAGCGTTATCCGATCGAGCGGCTCGTGCTGCAGCAGACGAGCTTCATGACGCAACTGGTGGAAGCCGATCACGGCCCGCTCAAGCTGCTACGCGAGCGCGTGATGCCGGCGCTCGTCGCGCTCGGGCCGCTGCGCGACGCGGCGCGCCAGGCGGTGAGCGAGCTGTCGATCCAGTACCGCCGCAGCCCGCTCACGCTCGAGCGCGTGCTGGACGGCGGCCCTCGCGCGGGCGAGCGCGCCCCGGATGCATTCGTGCGCGTGGTGAACGGTCCGCTTGGCAAGGCGCCGGGCAAGGGGCGCATCTTCGATCTGCACGACCCGGCGTGCTTTTCGTTGTTCCTGCTGGTGGAGGGCGACGCCGACGCGGCAGCGGCGAAAAACGGTGCAGAGGTGAGCGCAATGCTCAAGCGTCTTGCCGAAGCCGTCGAGCGGCTGTTTCCGCAGGCGCTGCGAGTGTGGTGGATCGCCGATCTCGCCAATGGCGAGACGCCGCTGGCGGGCGAGGGCGCGGCAACGCTCACCGAATCGTACGGGCGCACGCGGCCCGCGTTTTATCTGATGCGGCCCGACGGCTATATCGGCGCGCGGGGGCGTCCCGCGTCGGACCTCAATGCCCTGCTGCGCCACTGCGAGACGTGGTACGCGGCTGCGGGCTTTGCCCAGGCGCCGGCGGTCTGAACCGCGCGGCGCCGTGCGTCTCATGTGACGGGCCGGCTGGCCCCGCTCAAGCCGCCGCGGGCGTCAGCGCCTCGCGATGCTTCGTGAGCGAGGCGAGCACGATCTCCGTGAAGCCCGCTTGTTCGCCATCGCCATCGAGCGCCGCGAGCAGCGTGCGGCGCATACGCGGCTCCCAGAACTTGCGGATGTGCTCCGCGATGCCCGTGAGCGCTTCCTCGCGATCGGGCAGCGAGTCGAAGAACATGCCTATCTGGTTCGCCATTTCGATCAAGTGATCCGCTTTCATCGCTTTATTTCCCTGAGGTTGTAAGCGGTTCGCGCTTGCTGAGCAGCTCGAGCTGGGTGGTGTTGAAGCGCGAGTATTCGCGCTGCCACTCCGAAGGCTGCTGCACGTGGCTGACCTGTACGGCCGTCACCTTGTACTCGGGGCAGTTCGTGGCCCAGTCGGAGGCATCCGTGGTGATGACGTTCGCGCCCGACTCGGGGAAGTGGAACGTCGTATAGACCACGCCCGGCTGCATGCGCGTGCTGACTTTCGCGCGCAGCACCGTATGGCCCGCGCGCGATTCGATCCCCACCCAGTCGCCGTCGCGGATGCCGCGGTCTTCGGCGTCCACCGGATGGATCTCGAGGCGGTCCTCCTCGTGCCAGCGCGAGTTCTCGGTGCGGCGGGTTTGCGCGCCCACGTTGTACTGCGAGAGGATGCGGCCCGTCGTGAGCAGGAGCGGGAAGCGGCGCGTGACCTTCTCCGGCGAGGCGATGAACTTCGTGATGACGAATTTGCCCTTGCCGCGCACGAACTCGTCGATGTGCATGATCGGGGTGCCTTCGGGCGCATCTTCGTTGCACGGCCACTGGATGCTGCCCATCTCGTCGATCTTCTTGTACGAGACGCCGTGGAACGTTGGCGTGAGGCGCGCGATCTCGTCCATGATCTGCGACGGATGCGTGTAGTCCATCTCGTAGCCGAGCGCACGCGAGAGCAGGATCGTCACTTCCCAGTCCGAGTAGCCGGCGATCGGCGGCATGACCTTGCGCACGCGCGAGATGCGGCGCTCGGCGTTGGTGAACGTCCCGTCCTTTTCGAGGAACGACGAGCCCGGCAGCAGCACGTGCGCGTACTTCGCCGTTTCGTTCAGGAAGATGTCCTGCACGACGATGCATTCCATCGACGAAAGCGCCGCCGCCACGTGCTGCGTGTTCGGGTCGGACTGAACGATGTCCTCGCCCTGGCAGTAGAGGCCCATGAAGGTGCCGTCGAGCGCCGCTTCGAACATGTTCGGAATGCGCAGGCCCGGCTCGCTTTGCAGCGCGACGTTCCAGGCCGCCTCGAACTCGCCGCGCACGATCGAATCGCCCACGTGGCGATAGCCCGGCAACTCGTGCGGGAACGAACCCATGTCGCACGAACCCTGCACGTTGTTCTGGCCGCGCAGCGGATTCACGCCCACGCCTTCGCGGCCGATGTTGCCCGTGGCCATCGCGAGGTTGGCGATGCCCATCACCATCGTCGAGCCTTGTGCGTGTTCCGTCACGCCGAGGCCGTAGTAGATCGCCGAATTGCCTTGCTGCGCATAGAGGCGCGCGGCGGCGCGCACCTGCTCGGCGGGCACGCCGGTCACTTCGGCCATCGTTTCGGGCGAGTTTTCCGGCAGCGAGACGAAATCGCGCCATTGCTCGAACGCGCGCGTCTCGCAGCGCTCCGCCACGAACGACTCGTTGACGAGCCCTTCGGTCACGATCACGTGCGCGATCGAGTTGATCATCGCGACGTTGGTGCCCGGGCGCAGTTGCAGGTGATGCTCGGCCTTCACGTGCGCGGTATCGACGATGTCGATGCGGCGCGGATCGACGACGATGAGCTTCGCGCCCTGACGCACGCGGCGCTTCAGACGCGAGCCAAACACCGGATGGCCGTCGGTGGGGTTCGCGCCGATCACGATAATCACGTCGGAGTGATCGACCGAAGCGAAGGTCTGCGTACCCGCCGATTCACCGAGCGTCGTCTTGAGACCGTAGCCGGTGGGCGAGTGGCAAACGCGTGCGCAGGTATCGACGTTGTTGTTGCCGAACGCGGCGCGCACGAGCTTCTGGACGAGGTAGGTTTCCTCGTTCGTGCAGCGCGACGACGTGATGCCGCCGATCGAATCGCGCCCGTGTTTCGCCTGGATGCGGCGGAACTCGCTCGCGGCGTGGTTGATCGCTTCGTCCCAGCTCACTTCGCGCCACGGATCGGTGATCTTCGCGCGGATCATCGGCTTCTTGATGCGGTCCTTGTGTGTAGCGTAGCCCCACGCGAAGCGGCCCTTCACGCAGGCATGGCCTTCGTTCGCCTGGCCGTTCTTGTGCGGGACCATGCGCACGACTTCATTGCCCTTCATCTCGGCCTTGAACGAGCAGCCCACACCGCAATAGGCGCAGGTCGTCACGACCGAGTGCTCGGCCTGGCCCAGCATCACGACGGTCTTTTCCTGCAGCGTCGCGGTCGGGCACGCGGCGACGCAGGCGCCGCACGACACGCATTCCGAGTCCATGAACGATTCGCTCGCGCCGGCGGCGACGCGCGATTCGAAGCCGCGCCCGGCGATGGTCAGCGCGAACGTGCCTTGCGTCTCTTCACAGGCGCGCACGCAACGATTGCAGACGATGCACTTCGACGGGTCATACGTGAAGTACGGATTCGATTCGTCCTTCTTGTCCTTCAGGTGATTCGCGCCGTCAAAGCCGTAGCGCACTTCGCGCAGGCCCGTCACGCCGGCCATGTCCTGCAGCTCGCAGTCGCCATTGGCGGGGCAGGTGAGGCAGTCGAGCGGGTGATCGGAGATGTAGAGCTCCATCACGTTGCGGCGTAGCTTCTGCAGCTGGTTGCTTTGCGTGCGCACCTTCATGCCCGCTTCGACCGGCGTCGTGCACGAAGCGGGATAGCCGCGACGGCCTTCGATTTCCACGAGACACAGACGGCACGAACCGAACGGTTCGAGCGAGTCGGTGGCGCAGAGCTTCGGCACGTTGATGCCGGCCTCGATCGAGGCGCGCATCACCGACGTGCCGGCCGGCACGGTGACGGACTGGCCGTCGATCTCGAGCGTGACGTCCACGTCGGCGTGAACGAGCGGCGTGCCGAAATCGGTATCGTCGAAGGGCGAGCGTTGCTTCTTTGCCTGGGACTTGCAGGCGCAATTGCCGGAACCGCAACCACCGGCTTGGGACATGAGCGTGTCGGACATGGTGGTTCCTCGTTCAGGCGGCCGCCGGTTGCTGGCCTGCTTGTTGGGCGACGGGTTCGAGACCGAAATCTTCAGGGAAATGGTTGAGTGCGGAGATCACGGGGTAGGGCGTCATGCCGCCCATCGCGCACAGCGAGCCGGACACCATCGTGTCGCACAGGTCGCGCAGCAGCGTGACCTGCTTTTCGGACGTGTCGCCCTTGCGGATCTTCGCGATCACCTCGACGCCGCGCGTCGAGCCGATGCGGCACGGCGTGCACTTGCCGCACGATTCGAGCGTGCAGAACTCCATCGCGTACTGCGCGAGTTCGGCGAGATTCGACGTGTCGTCGTGCACGACCAGGCCGCCGTGACCCACGACCGCGCCAACGGCCGCATACGCTTCGTAGTCCATGGGAATGTCCCACTGGCTTTCGGGCAGATAGGTGCCGAGCGGGCCGCCCACCTGCACCGCGCGTGCTGGACGGCCGCTGGCGGTGCCGCCGCCGTAGTCGACCATCAGCTCGCGCAGCGTCACGCCGAACGCAAGCTCCACGAGCCCGCCGCGCGCGATATTGCCCGCGAGCTGAAACGGCAGCGTGCCGCGCGAGCGGCCCATGCCGAAGTCCTTGTAGAACGCCGCGCCCTTCGCGAAGATGATCGGCACCGTGGCGAGCGTGATGACGTTGTTGATGACCGTGGGCTTGCCGTACAGGCCGGCGAGCGCCGGCAGCGGCGGCTTGGCGCGCACGATGCCGCGCTTGCCCTCGAGCGACTCGAGCAGCGCCGTTTCCTCGCCGCATACGTAGGCGCCCGCACCCTTGGCCACGAACAGTTCGAAGCGCTTGCCGCTGCCGAGCACGTCGTCGCCGAGCCAGCCGGCAGCACGTGCGCGGCGAATGGCTTCTTCGAGCGCTTCGATCGAATGCGGATACTCGCTGCGCACGTAGATATGGCCCACGGTCGCGCCCACCGCGATGCCCGCGATCGTCATGCCCTCGATCAGCACGTACGGATCGCTTTCCATGACGAGGCGGTCGGAGAACGTGCCCGAATCGCCTTCGTCTGCATTGCAGACGATGTACTTCTGGTCGGCATGCGCGTTCGCAACCGTGCGCCACTTGATGCCGGCCGGGAACGCCGCGCCGCCGCGGCCGCGCAGGCCCGACTCGAGCAGCGCTTCGCAGATATCGGCGCCGGTCATCTTCAACGCATTGCGCAATCCTTCGAGGCCGCCGTGGGCGACGTAGTCGTCGGTGGAAAGCGGGTCGGTGATGCCGATGCGCACGAACGTGAGGCGCTGCTGCTTGCGCAGATACGGAATTTGCTCGACGAGGCCGACGCTGCGTGCGTGCTGGCCGCCTTGCAGGAAGCCGGCGTCGAAGAGTGCGCCGACTTCATCGGGTTCGACGTTCGCATAGCCTACGCGGCCATCGGGCGTTCCGATTTCGACGAGCGGTTCGAGATAAAGCAGGCCGCGCGAGCCGTTGCGCACGAGTTCGATGCTCGCGCCGCGCGCGGCGACTTCGCGTTCGATGGCCTCGGCGATGGCATCCGCGCCGAGCGCAAGCGCCGAGGAGTCACGGGGAACGTAGACGCGAGTCATGCGGCCTCCTCGGTGCGCACGGTCGCGAGCGCGGCTGCGTAGAGCTTGTCGAACTTCTGCGGGGTCACTTTTGCGTGCAGCGTGCCGTTAATCGTCATGGTGGGCGAGAGCGCGCATTGCCCGAGGCAATAGACGGATTCGAGCGCGACCGGGCCTTCATGCGCGTGCGCGTGTTCGGCGTCGTGGCCGTGCTGTCGGAACCGGCAGCCGGTATGCGACTCGACGTGCTGCGCGAGCGCCTCGCTGCCCATGCTGCGGCAGGCCTCGGCGCGGCACAACTGAACCGTGACCGGCGCGGGCGGCGCAGTGCGGAAGTGGTGATAGTAGGTGATCACGCCGTGGACCTCGGCGCGCGAGAGATTCAGCGCCTTCGAGAGCGGCACGACCGTGGACGGCGGCACGAAGCCGACTTCGTCCTGGATCGCATGCAGGATCGCAAGCAGCGTGCGGCCTGGTTGTGCGTGACGCAGGACGAGATCGTCCGGCGCGCTAACAGCTGTCTCTTCCATCATGGGGCTTCTCCTGGGCATATATGCACTTGTTATTCATAAAGTGTGCATCTATGCTGCGGTTGTCTTGTTGTCTGACCGAACAATAGGCCCGTGGAAAGGCAGACGCAATAGGAAGGAAAATTTCATAATGATCAAGGTCGAGTGCCATGCGCAGCTAGTCGTGCGCGACGCGGACGGCCGCGAGGCAAGCCTGACGGACGTTGTACCGTTGCTTGCGCTCGTCGCCGAGGAAGGAAGCATTGCGCAGGCCGCGCAGCGTAAGGGTTTGTCCTATCGCCATGCGTGGGGCGTTTTGCGTGAAGTCGAGGAGCGCCTGGGGGGCGCGTTGATCGCGAAAGCGCGTGGCCGCGGCTCCGTTCTCTCCGAATTGGGCGAGGCTGTGCTGCGCTCCCAGCGCCTGTGCGGGGAGCGGCTGCAGGGCAACCTCGAGGCGCTGGCCAGTGAAGTGGCGAGCGACCTGAACCGCTGGCTCGCGCCCGACGCTCAGGATCTGCGCATCCATGCTTCGCACGGCTACGCGGTGGCGGCGCTCGTGACGGCGCTCGTCGCCGACCAGGTGCCCGTGGAGATCAAGTACCGCGACAGCGTCGATGCGATCACGGCGCTCGCGCGCGGCGAATGCGATCTTGCCGGCTTTCATCTACCGCGCGGCGATTTTCGGGCCGCCTGCGCCAACGCCTACCGGAGCTGGCTCGACCCGCAGCGGCACGTGCTCATCCATCTCACGCAGCGCAAGCAGGGACTCTTCGTCGGGCGCGGCAACCCAAAGCAGATCACAGGTCTCGCCGACCTCGCGCGCGGCGATATCCGTTTCGTGAACCGGCCACCGGGCTCGGGCACGCGCATGCTGATCGATCTGCTGCTCACGCGCATCGGCGTCGATCCTGAGCGCGTGAACGGTTATGCGTCGTCGGAACTCACGCATTCTGCGATCGCCGCATTTGTGGCGAGCGGAATGGCCGACGTGGGCTTCGGGGTTGCGCCGGCGGCGCACCATTTCGGGCTCGATTTCATTGAAATTGCCGACGAAGACTACTATTTCGCGTGTGATCGCGGCCACCTCGCGCACGAGCCGCTGGCGACCGTGCTCGGTTTGCTGCGCGGTGCGGGGTTCCGCGCATCCGTTGCGCAACTGGAGGGATACGATCCGGCGTCGTGCGGCGACGTGTTGGAACTCGAAGCCGCATGGGGCGGGCCGCTCGAGGGCGAGGCGCGGCCGTTGTAACAGAAGGCAATGGAATGGTCGGACTATGCTGCAGACTGAGGCGCTTTTTGTGATACTTTCAGTTTGTATTCGCTCTCACGTTTCAGATGCGCGCCCGTCGCGCCGATCGACCATGAAATTTGTCCTCAAAGTTGGTGCCGCGGCCGCAACGGCGGCAGTGTTGTTTGCTACGTTCAACGTTGCCTCTGCGCAGAATTCGCCGGGCGTGCCTGGCGGTATTCTGAGCGATCAGTTCAAGTTCAACGAGCATCCCCAGATGCAGTTCGCCGCTTCGGCGCCGTCGGCCAAGTATCAGCATGGCAAGCCGACTGCCGCACGCAAGCGTGGCGATCTGGGTGATCAGAACGGCTGTAATCTGCAGTGCCCGCAGGACAATTGATGATCACGGGGCGCACGCGAAAGTTGCGCCGCTTGTGGAGCAAAGAAAAACTCGCGAGGCCTGAACGGGGCGTCGCGAGTTTTTTTTGTGTGCGCTGTGCCGGTGCGCAGCGCGACCTGGGCGAGTTCGACCTCGACGCCGGAATCTGGACGATCGCCGGCGAGCGGATGAAAGCGGGGGAACCGCATCGCGTCCCGATGGCGGTACCGGTCGGTGCGATGCTTAAGACGCTGAAAGAACTTGTCACAAGACGCTGGTGTTTCCATCGGTGCGCGGCATGGTGCTGTCCGATATGACCTTGACGGCGCTATTGCGCCGCGTGAAAGGGAAAGGCGATACGCCTCGGCGCGTGGCGACTGCGCACCGATTTAGAAGCTCGTTCAGGGATTGCGCCAGCGAAAACGGCTACGCCCGCGATTTTGCCGAGCGGGCGCTCGCACACACGGTTGCGAACAAGGTCGAAGCGGCCTATCACCGCACAGACCTGCTCGAACAGCGCTACCCGATGATGGAAGCATGGACGGGGCATGTTCTCTCGTCCTGACGTAACTCGAAGGCGCGTCATAGCGCGCCGGGCCTCATACGCAAGGTTCGCGATACGGCGTCCCATAAGGCAACGGCTTCGCCAGTGGTGAGCGACCCCTTTTCGAGTTTTACAAGCTTCCCTTGAAGTTCGATCTGCCCGCCAGTGGTCAGGTCTAGCGACAGGTACGGCGTGGAAGGTCCACTCGTGGTCTCGTTGATGAAGAGCGAGAACAAGTTGCCGCGCCCGCCTCCCTCCATCCGACTTTCTGCCAGCCACTCCTCGGCCTTCATGCCAGTGAGCGCGACTGGCCCCTTGCGAACCAGATGACCGTCTGCCGCTTTTAATTCTGCGTGCATTTCAGCGCCGTCGGCTCGTTGCAGCAGGGTCGTGCTCTCGCGAATATCTGGCGTGGTCATCATGTCGAAACTCACATCTTGCATGTTGTCCCAGCCAAACTGGGCGTCCACCTCTTCGTTGCTCCCCGCAGGCGCTGGCAGAAACCCGCCTGCAAAGCACACGCCTGGCTCCGTTGGAACTTCGTCCGGTGCGCGGCCTCGCAGCTTATCCATCATGCCCAGTATGAGATCTCTTTTGTCGGGTATATCATTTTTTATGGCCATTTTTTCCACGATTGGATCATCTGTCTGATCCGGATTCGTAAAATCACTACCCTCGATTTTCAGTAAGAACTGATACCCCCGGTCCCACTTGTAGCCCTCGATTTGCCGCGTTGCCGGATCGTCGTAGATAGTGCCGCGATGGATGAAGACGTAAGTATGCTCACCCCGCCCCTTTCCCGCCGCATACAGGAATGGATACGCATCACGGCTCGTCGTGGCTTTCAATGCCGCCTCGCGTTGCGCGACCTCCTGCCGCCAGGCGTCTTCCGTCATCGCCTTCGCCTCGATGCTGACGCCCCGTATCTTTGCGCGCCCCCATTCCCAGGCATCGCCCGGCATGTCAACCAGATAGCGGCCCACGCACCGCGTTTTCATATTCGCAGTCAGTTCAGTCACGATTTGCTTTTCCTGTTGGCTCAACGGTGCCGGCTTGTGATCGCATGCGGCAACGGTAAATATCAGGCAGGCAACAGCGAGCATTGCGCGCGTTGTCCTCATGCCTGGTAGTCCAGTGCCGTACCTTTCACGCTCTGCGCGATGCGGGTAATGGCGTGAAGCGTGAAGCGTCGGGTCGCATCCAGTTTGAAGCCTCCCTCGTGGTCGATAGCCGCAAAGGCGACACAGGCACGCACCTTGTGGCCGGGCGCGCGTGCCGAGCGCACAGGCACCGTCCCGTCGCCATGCTCGTCCGCATCCCGAAGGACAAACGTGGAATATATGGATTTCCCGTTGAGCGTCGTCTTGACCGTCTGCCCGCCGGATGAGAGGTCATCACTGCCACGCGCTCGCAGCAGGTCGGTAATGGGAGGCGTGCCACCGCGCAGGAGCGGTGACGCCTGCTGTGTCCAGGTGACGTCGCCGTATGCCAGGTGTTTCGGGTCGTCGCCATAGAACGCATAGGTGTTGGCGTGATACTTGCCGCTGATCTCCTCGTGAAAGGTTTTCACTTTCTTT
This sequence comes from Paraburkholderia sp. BR10141, assembly GCF_056155635.1. Lineage (NCBI taxonomy): Bacteria > Pseudomonadati > Pseudomonadota > Betaproteobacteria > Burkholderiales > Burkholderiaceae > Paraburkholderia > Paraburkholderia sp. BR10141. The sequence goes on from NZ_JBMIQH010000006.1 coordinate 44,555, forward strand.
TTAATTATCTTCTCGAAATTATCCCAGTCCTGATCAACGGTTTTCTTTCCGGGATCGAGCGGATTGAGCAGCGAGTCATCGCACAGCCCCCACCAGGTACCGCGTACCGTATAGATCTGGCTGTATGGATCGATGTTGCCGTCCTTGTCCGGTTGCGGCAAGGCAACGAACCGGTCACCGTCCCGAATCTGCAACCAGCCCATGCCGTAGTCCCGGCTCGGCAGCAGTTGCAGCGGGCCGGGGGCACTGCCAACTACTGCAGTCATCGCTGCAGCGGTTGGGCCCAGTGCCAGCCCTGCCATGCCGTCGGTGCCCGCCTTCATCCGCTTATACGTGGTCGCTGCGCCTGTGGCGGGCATCACGCCATGCACGATCCCGAGAACCTTGTCCCGCATCCCCGCGACTTCGGAATAGTAGCGGGCTACCAGTCCCCCCATCGAATGGGTGACGAGAATCACCTTGTCGCATCGCCAGCCGAATTTCTCTCGATACCAGGCCGTGATTTCATCGATTCGCGTTTTCAGGCGCTGCGCCGACACGGCGTTTGATTGCAGCCAGTTGTAGCCAACCGCATGCACTGGAAACTGATACCTGTACGAGAGCGCCACCTCATCGCGCTCCAGCTTTTCCAGGCCAGGCGTGACGATATGGCAAAGGCTTTCGCGCAGTCCCTTGCGCCCGTAATCCGTTGCGGCATGAGCGTCGTTCAGCGCGTTTTCAAGCCATACCAGCCACTCGCCGTAGCTCATGTACGCGACTTCGCCCCAGCCTCGACGGCGCAGTTCATCGTCGGTCTGCGCCGTACCGGGCGCGATCTTGCCGCGACCGTGGACCTGGGTTCCATCCGGATACAGAATGCGCTGACGCAGGTCTGGACCTTTCGTCATCCAAGGCTTGACGGTAGACAGGCTGTCGAGCAGCCAGACAGGCTTCGGTTGCGTGCCGTTGGATTCCAGATTGGTGCCCATGACACCCGGCACAAAGACCACTGGAATGACCCGATCCGGCACCATGTAGCAGACTGCCGTGCTGTCGTCAGGCGCGGACATGACCGACGAATAGTGAACCGATCCGTCGTCGGCGATCTTCGGCTGGATAATGCGTTCTTGTGTAGCCAATGCAGATTTCTCCCATTTGCGTGCGGCGCACCCAGACGGGTTTCCAGGAGCCTGACGCATCAGGACTGCACAGGCTGGGAGGCCGCGATGCGGGGCGATATCTCATCCCGCCTGGGACTTCTAGCGCACGGACGGCATGGACTCAATCAGACGAAGTTCGAAAGTGTGGCACCTGTTGATGGAGCTCAATGCTGGCGGCCCGGTTCAACTTTCGGTGAATGCGGCTGCGGATCGGCAAGCTCCTGGAGCCGGCGGTACACGTACTCACTGAGCGGCATCGTCACCGCGTCTACCACTACGCCCCAGTTCGGCGGCTATGAACGGTGCGACCTTCGATGGCCACGCGAGCCATGTATCGCGCGCAGCACGAAACACGTCAAACACCACGGCCTCGGCCTGCGCAAGTTCGATCAGGCTGCCTTCGCGTTGCTCGTATTGAACTTGCGCAACATCGCCGCATAGTGCTCTTTCAGGCGTAGCGCTTCCGCCAGCGGCAACATCCTAGGCAACGGGTCGATTGCGCTTCCTGCCGGGTTCTCTGCGGTCGCGTTGCCGTGTCCGCTCGCCCCGGTCTGTACGAGCCGCCAGCGCGCCTTTCGCGAGCGTGCGCCGATTCGCCTTGCGCCACGCAGCCCCGGTCATCGCCGCGTCAATCAGGCCATCTGCGCCGCGCTCAAGCGTCCCGCGTGCGAGCGCACGGCGAACCTGTTTCACATCGCAACCTGCGCGACGTGCGAATTCCGATGCGCTGATTCGTTCGCTCATGCTGTTGTCCCAGGACAAGTTTTGCACCGCGTAGCTGGTGCAATATCGCGCCTCTGCGCAACCCGCATTGCAATCCGGCTTGGAAGGACCCGCGCACAGGGCGGGGGTGTGCCGTCTTTTTTTCTGGCCGGAAGCGACGCCGCGCGTGTCGCCCTCGATGATGGTGTCCGCCAGCACGGTCAGGCGCTGCGAGTACGCGTCGATATCCTTTTTCGGCCCGAACATGTGTCGACGTAGGGTTGTGCGGTTCCTGCTTCGCGCAACGCCGGAGGGGCTACCCTGGCACCCGCCAAAACCTGCCAGCGCGTACCAAGGGTGTCCAAAAGGGACTTTCCCTAACCACGACATAAAAACGAGTCGCCTAGCCCCCGCCAGATGATGGGCCAGAAAAAAGAAAACCCCGTAAGTCTTGAACTTACGGGGTTTTATCGTCAAATTCTGGTGGAGCCGGCGGGAATCGAACCCGCGTCCAGAAGCAGTCCATAACCAGTTCTACATGCGTAGTTCTGTCGTTTGATTTAACCGGAGCGACGCGGACGAACACGCTGCGCTACGGCGATTCACTGGATTTTCGACCTTGGCGTCGTGACGCCACCAAGGCTTAACTGACGTAAATGACCTCTGGCGGTATTGCTACCGGTCTTGCGACGCTAGCCCGTCAGTGAGCCAGGCAGAGGACGGCGGCCCTTAGGCTGCCAGTGCGAACGTATCGTCGTTTGCAGTTACGTTTTTCCCATTGATTAACGAGGTGACGGGTCCTCGGCATGCCCTGATTACTTCATAACCCCTGTCGAAACCAGGTCGGCCCCAGAGGATGGAACAATTATCCCATAGTTCGCCGTATGAGGCGAACCGTGCCCGGTTCAAGGGCGCGCGGGGCTCTTCGCGATCAAAAGCCGCTGCAGCACCGCCTCAGGCCCCCTTGCCGATGTGCTGAAGCAGGGCGAACAGTGCCGCCGTGGTGTCCGCGACATATTGCGCGTCCCACTGCGAGGGCGGTACGTCGTTGCCGCAGTAGCCGTAGGCGGCGGCGATCGTCGCCATGCCCGCCGCGGCGCCCGCCTGCACGTCGCGCAGATCGTCGCCGACATAGACCACGCGCTGCGGCGCGATGCCGAGCGCCTCGGCCGCGTGCAGCAATGGCGCCGGATGCGGCTTGGAATAGGGCGTCGTATCGCCGCTCACCACGCAGCTAGCGCGCGTGTCCAGATGCATCAGTTTCACGAGCGGCTCGGTGAGACGGGCGACCTTGTTGGTCACGATGCCCCAGCGCACGCCGCGTGCGTCGAGGTCGTCGAGCACCGCATCGATACCGGCGAAGAGCGCCGTCTCGATGCGCAGATTCGCCTCGTAGTTGGCGAGAAACTCCTCGCGCATGGCGGCGAACTCGCGATCGTCGGGGCCGATCCCGAACGCGCCGCCAATCAGGCCGCGTGCGCCCGCCGAAGCGAGCGGACGCAGCTTCTCGAGCGGCGTGGGCACGAGACCGCGCGCGTGGCGCATCTGGTTGACGGCGGCGGCGAGGTCGGGGGCCGTATCGGCGAGCGTGCCGTCGAAGTCGAACAGCACGGCGTCGCAGGCGGCAAGCGCTGCGGCGCTCTCCGCGGCAGGTTGGGCGTTCGTGGGTGAATTCATGTCTGGAAGCGATGGCGCGGCGCGCCGGTGTGCAGGGAATGCCGCCGGAGCAGGGTGATCCGGCGGCGCCGCTCGCGCAAGAGCCGTCAGGCGCCGCGCCGGCAAGCGATCATGTAATTGACGCTGGAATCGTTCGACAGCGCGAAGTGCCGCGTGAGCGGGTTATACGTGATGCCCTTGATCTCGGCGACGTGCATGCCGGCGTCACGCACGAACGCGGCAAGCTCCGAGGGGCGGATGAAGCGCGCGTAGTCGTGCGTGCCCTTGGGCAGCATCTGCGCGATGTATTCCGCGCCGATTACGGCGAGAAGATACGACTTCACGTTGCGATTGAGCGTCGAAAAGAACACCCAGCCGCCAGGCTTCACTAGCGTCGCGCAGGCCTTCACGACTTCGGCGGGCTGCGGCACGTGTTCGAGCATTTCCATGCAGGTCACGACGTCGAACGACGCCGGTTCGCGCGCGGCGATCGCTTCGGCTGCGATCAGCTCGTAGTCCACCGTCACGCCGCTCTCGAGGCTATGCAGGTCGGCCACGCCGAGCGCCTCGCGCGACAGGTCGATGCCTTTTACGGTTGCGCCGAGTCCCGCCATCGATTCGGAAAGGATGCCGCCGCCGCAGCCGATGTCGAGCACGCGCCTGGAAGGCAGATGCGCATGGCTGTCTATCCAGGCGAGGCGAATGGGGTTGAGTTCGTGCAGCGGCTTGAATTCGGCGTTCGGGTCCCACCAGCGATGAGCGAGATCGCTGAATTTCTGCAGCTCGTGGGGATCGGCATTCGTCATGTCGTGGCAGCCTGAAGCGCGGTACGGGTCGGAAAGAATAAGCCCAGAGTATACAGGCGGGTGCACAGGGCAGCAAAATGCCGCGCCGTGCCGTCAGGCTTTCCGGAACGATGACGCCGCGCGCAGACAGGCGAAATGAAAGAAGGATAAAGCGCGGGATAAAAAAAGCCCCGCCGAAGCGGGGCTTTTGAGACTTGCGGTCGAGCGCTCGCGATTACTGCTTTTGCGTGCCGACGACTTCGACTTCCACGCGACGGTCCGGTGCGAGGCAGGCGATGAGAGCCTTGCGGTTCTTCTGGTTGCAGCCCGTCGTAACCGGGTTGCGCTTGCCCTTGCCTTCCGTGTAGATACGCTCTGCCGGAACGCCCTTGCTGACGAGGTACGACTTGACGGCTTGCGCACGGCGCAGCGACAGACGGTCGTTGTAGGCGACCGAGCCGATACGGTCGGTGTAGCCCGTCGCGACGACGACTTCGAGGTTCAGAGCCTGGATCTTGCTTGCCAGGTCGTCCAGCTTTTCCTTACCAGCCGGCTTCAGGATGGCCTTGTCGAAGTCGAACAGGGCGTCAGCCTGGTACGTGATCTTCTGGCTGGTGATGGCCGGCGGCGGCGGAGCGACCGGCGGCTGCGGTGCCTGGGCGACCAGGGCGCCATCGCACTTGGCGTTGGCGGTGGCCGGCGTCCAGAATGCATCGCGCCAGCAAAGCTCGTTCGTGCCGTTCATCCACACGTATTCGCCGGTACCATTCACCCAGTTGTCATTGACGGCTTGTCGCGACGCCGGCACCGATTGTGCCTGAGCGGATGCAGCCACAACTGCGGTAGCTGCAATGAACGCGAGCTTTGAAAGTTTATTCATATTTCTCCTCTCGAAATTGAGATTACCGCAGGTTTACTGCGAGCCATATGACGAAGACAAGTCATACATTGCTCGAAGTATAACATTGGCAAGTTGTGGGGAACGCTTTGCGTTGTGTAGACTTCGAGCAGTGTCTAACTTTGTGCGTTGGCATTTTGCCATATCGTTCCCCTCCGACGATAAAAAAAATCCGCCCCTTTCACTGCTGCTGGTCGAACGTGGTACGCCCGCAACAAAAAAGTTCCCTTAATTTTACCTGGTATTGCGCCTGGGTAGCGGGAGCGTCACACATTGTCATCCAAATCAGTGGCGATGCATCTGATTCCGGTTCGCACTGCGGCGTTTGCGCCACGCTCAAGGCGCTTTTGAGCCCTTCGGCTTCACTCCTCTAATAGGTATACGCAGGCGGCGGGCGAGGGTGTCGTGCATGGTAGAATCGCGTGATGCGCTGCGTCCGCGGCGTCCATGCGACAGCTGGGCGTCCCGTGGTGACTGCGGCGACCTCCGCTCTACAAGTTGGGGCGAGGCGCTAGCACACCGCGTGCCCAAATAAGACATCGATAATGGATCAATTCGCCAAAGAGACTCTGCCAATCTCCCTCGAGGAGGAAATGCGCCGCTCGTATCTCGATTACGCGATGAGCGTGATCGTCGGGCGAGCACTTCCGGATGTTCGTGACGGCCTGAAGCCTGTCCACCGGCGCGTGCTCTATGCAATGCACGAGCTGAATAACGACTGGAACCGCGCTTACAAGAAGTCGGCGCGTATCGTCGGCGACGTCATCGGTAAGTACCACCCCCACGGCGACACGGCTGTCTACGACACGATCGTGCGGATGGCGCAGAACTTCTCCCTGCGCTACATGCTCGTCGACGGCCAGGGTAACTTCGGCTCCATCGACGGCGACAACGCCGCCGCCATGCGATACACCGAAATCCGCATGGCGAAGATCGGCCACGAGCTGCTGGCCGACATCGACAAGGAAACGGTCGACTTCGGGCCGAACTACGACGGCAGCGAGAGCGAGCCGCAGATCCTGCCGGCGCGCATCCCGAACCTGCTCATCAACGGTTCGTCGGGTATCGCGGTCGGCATGGCCACGAACATTCCGCCGCACAATCTCAACGAAGTCGTCGACGCTTGCCAGCATCTGCTGAAGAGTCCGCAGGCAACGATCGACGAGCTGATCGAGATCATTCCCGCACCCGATTTCCCGACCGCCGGCATTATTTATGGCGTCGCCGGCGTGCGCGACGGCTATCGCACCGGCCGCGGCCGCGTCGTGATGCGCGCGGCTACGCACTTCGAGGAAATTGATCGCGGTCAACGCATGGCGATCATCGTCGACGAACTGCCGTATCAGGTGAACAAGCGTTCGCTTCTCGAACGCATTGCCGAGCTCGTCAATGAGAAGAAGCTCGAAGGCATCTCCGATATTCGCGACGAATCGGACAAGAGCGGCATGCGTGTCGTGATCGAGCTCAAGCGCGGCGAAGTGCCCGAGGTCATCCTCAACAATCTGTACAAGGCGACGCAGCTGCAGGACACGTTCGGCATGAACATGGTCGCGCTGGTGGACAACCAGCCGAAGCTGCTGAACCTGAAGGAAATGCTCGAGCATTTCCTCTCGCATCGCCGCGAAGTGCTCACGCGTCGTACGGTGTACGAGCTGCGCAAGGCGCGCGAACGCGGCCACGTGCTGGAAGGTCTCGCCGTTGCGCTCGCGAACATCGATGATTTCATCGAGCTCATCAAGGCCGCGCCCACGCCGCCCATCGCGAAGCAGGAGTTGATGAATCGCTCGTGGGATTCGTCGCTCGTGCGCGAGATGCTCACGCGCGCGGAGCAGGACAATGCGGCGGCAGGCGGGCGCGAAGCCTACCGTCCGGAAGGGCTGAACCCGCAATATGGTATGCAGGCCGACGGCCTCTACCGTCTGTCCGACACGCAGGCGCAGGAAATCCTGCAAATGCGCCTCCAGCGCCTGACCGGCCTGGAGCAGGACAAGATCATCGGCGAGTACCGTGAAGTGATGGCGCAGATCGCCGACCTGCTCGACATCCTTGCGCGCCCTGAGCGCGTAACTGTCATGATCTCCGACGAACTCACCTCGATCAAGAGCGAATTCGGCGACGCCCGCCGCTCGAGGATCGAGATGAACGCCACGGAGCTCAACACCGAAGACCTGATCACGCCGCAGGACATGGTCGTGACCATGTCGCACGCCGGCTATGTGAAATCGCAGCCGTTGTCGGAATATCGTGCCCAAAAGCGCGGGGGTCGCGGCAAGCAGGCGACTTCGATGAAGGACGACGACTGGATCGACACGCTCTTCATTGCCAATACGCACGATCACATCCTGTGCTTCTCGAATCGCGGCCGCGTGTACTGGGTGAAGGTGTATGAAGTGCCGCAGGGTTCGCGCAACTCGCGCGGCCGTCCGATCGTCAACATGTTCCCGCTGCAGGACGGCGAGAAGATCACGGTCGTGCTGCCGGTCAAGGAGTTCTCGGCCGACAAGTTCGTTTTCATGGCCACGGCGCTCGGCACGGTAAAGAAGACGCCGCTAGAAGCCTTTAGCCGCCCGTTGCGCAAGGGTATTATTGCGGTCGGTCTCGACGACGGCGACTACCTGATCGGCGCCGCGATCACCGACGGCGAACACGACGTCATGCTGTTCTCCGACGCCGGCAAGGCGGTGCGCTTCGACGAGAACGACGTGCGTCCGATGGGCCGCGAAGCGCGCGGCGTGCGCGGCATGCAGCTCGAAGACAATCAGCAGGTCATCGCGCTCCTCGTGGCGGGCGACGAGCAGCAGTCGGTGCTCACCGCGACCGAGAACGGTTATGGCAAGCGCACCCCGATCACGGAGTACACGCGCCACGGCCGCGGCACGAAGGGCATGATCGCGATCCAGACGTCGGAGCGCAACGGCAAGGTGGTTGCGGCCACACTCGTCGACTCCGAAGCGCAGATCATGCTGATCACCACCACGGGCGTTTTGATTCGCACCCGCGTGTCGGAAATTCGCGAAATGGGCCGTGCAACGCAAGGTGTTACACTCATCAGCCTTGACGAAGGTACGAAGCTTTCCGGACTGCAGCAGGTCGCCGAAGCGGACGCAGAAGTGGACGCCGAAGGTGAGGGCGAACCGGGCGAAGGCGAAGAGTGATGCGTCATCCTGGCCCGCACAAGCGTGTTCAATCGATGCGCTTACGCGGGCTTTAAGGTGGGTTTCAGCGAACCTTGTTAGTGTCAGCGAAATGAATGGTGTGCCGGGCGGACCGGTGAGCGGGCGCAGAACGCAATGCGGCGCCCCGCAGTCCGCGCGGCAGCGCAAATCGATTAATTTCTCAAAGGGAGTAATGATGCAAAAACGATTCAAGCAGGTGATGTTGCTGGCCGCTCTCGTGCCGACGTTTGCCATGGCTCAGGCGCTCCAGAACCAGGCGCCCGCCCCCCAGGCACCGGCAGCGGCTGCAGCACCCGTCGATCCGGCCAAGCAAGCCGCGATCAAGGACCTGCTCGACGCGATCGACGCACAGAAGCTCGTCGGCGCAATCGGCAACAGCGCCCAGATGCAAGCCAAGCAGCTCGTCCCGGCCATCCTGTCGGACGCGCTCTCGGAAAACAAGACGATGACGGACAAGCAGAAGCAAGCTGCCGTGCCGTCGCTGCAAAAGAACGCCGTGCCGAAGCTGGTTGACTCGGCGGGCCAGGTCTTCGCGACCGACTCGTTCAAGACGGACGCCATGCAAGCTCAGTACGACGCCTACGCGAAGTACTATAGCACCCAGGAAATCAAGGACCTGACGACGTTCTACCGCAGCCCGACCGGCCGCAAGTTCATTCAGGTTCAAGACCAGGTTGGCCGCGACGTCGTGAACAGCCTGATGCAGAAGTACATGCCGCAGTCGATCAAGGCAACGCGCGACCAGGCCGACAAGGAAGTCGCTTCGGTCAAGGTCGGCAAGTAAGCCTGGCAAATGAGCCCGGCACTTAAGCCCTTCAGGTCCGCAGCCATGATGCACGGTCGCGGGGCCGGATCGGCCGCATAGACCGGGAAGCCCACTGCCGCGCGGTGCGTGGCGGGTTCCCGGCGACAATGCGATAATGGTCGTTTGCGCGATGAGCGCAAGCGGCCATTTTCTTTTTTCTGGCGTGTTTTCCGGCGGTTTTTGCCACAGCGCCTGCCTCGGGGATCTCTTTACGATGCGCGTCTACAACTTCTCAGCCGGGCCGGCAGCGTTGCCAGAGGAAGTCCTGCGTCAGGCCGCTGACGAAATGCTCGACTGGCACGGCAGCGGCATGGGCGTGATGGAAATGAGCCATCGCGGCCCGGAATTCATGCAGATCCACGCCGAGGCGCTGCTCGATCTGCGTGAGTTGATGCAGGTCCCCGCAAGTCACCAGATTCTGTTCCTGCAGGGCGGCGGCATCGGCGAAAACGCGATCGTGCCGCTCAACCTGTTCGGTTCGAAGCCGCGCGCCGATTTCGTCGTGACCGGCTCCTGGTCGCAGAAGTCGCAGAAGGAAGCGCTCAAGTACGGCGAAGCGCATATCGCCGCCACGGGCCGCACCGAGGCCGGCTTCACGCATTCACCGCCGAAGAGCGAGTGGAAGCTCTCCAGCGACCCCGCCTACGTGCACCTGTGCACGAACGAGACGATCGACGGCGTCGAGACCTTCGAGATTCCCGACCTGGGCGACATTCCGCTCGTGGCCGACGCCTCGTCGCACATCCTCTCGCGCCCGATGGACATCGCCAAATACGGCGTGCTTTACGGCGGCGCGCAGAAGAACATCGGCATGGCGGGCGTGACGGTCGTGATCGTGCGCGAGGACCTGCTCGACCGCTCGATGCCGATCTGTCCTTCGGCGTTCGAATGGAAGACCGTGGCCGCGAACAACTCGATGTTCAACACGCCGCCGACCTACGCGATCTATATCGCCGGGCTCGTGTTCAAGTGGTTGAAGCGTCAGGGCGGTCTCGAAGTCATCGAGGCGCGCAATGTGGAAAAAGCGAAGCTGCTCTACGACACGATCGACGCGAGCAGCTTCTATATCAACAAGGTGGAGCGCCGCGCGCGCTCGCGGATGAACGTGCCGTTCTTCCTCGCCGACGAAACACGTAACGCAGATTTCCTCGCCGGCGCCAAAGAGCGCGGGCTGTTGCAGCTGAAGGGCCACAAGTCCGTCGGCGGCATGCGGGCATCGATTTACAACGCGGTGCCGCTCGAAGCAGTGAATGCGCTGGTCGAGTACATGAAGGAATTCGAGGCGAAGCACGCGTAAGCGCTCCTCGCTCACGGGCGAAGCGGCGCCGCGCGCATCCTTTCAGATTGCCGGTTTCACGCATGGACGACGAACTCAACTCCCAACTCAAGCCGCTGCGCGAACGCATCGATGCGATCGACGCGCAGCTCATCGCGCTCCTGAACCAGCGCGCCTCGGTCGCGCTCGAAGTCGGCGAGGTCAAGAAGCACTTCAACGCGCCGGTGTTTCGCCCGGAGCGCGAGCAACAGGTGATCGAGCGCCTGCAGAACATGAGCGACGGCCCGCTCGGCAACGATCACATCAGCGCGATCTGGCGCGAGATCATGGCCGCGAGCCGTTCGCTCGAAAAGACGATTTCGGCTGCGTTCCTCGGCCCGGTCGGCACCTATAGCGAACAGGCGATGTACCAGTACTTCGGTCAGTCGATCGAAGGCCTGCCGTGCCCGTCGATCGATGAGGTGTTCCGCTCGGTCGAGGCGGGCGCCGCCGAGTTCGGCGTCGTGCCGGTCGAGAACTCGACCGAGGGCGCCGTTTCGCGCACGCTCGACCTGTTCCTCGAAACGCAGCTCGTCATCGGCGGCGAAATCGCGTTGCCGATTCAGCACAATCTGATGACGCAAAGCGGCAACCTGCAAGGCGTTACGCGCGTGTGCGCGCATCCGCAGGCGCTTGCACAGTGTCAGCACTGGCTGACGGCGAACGCGCCGCAGCTCGAGCGTCAGAGCGTGTCGAGCAACGCGGAAGCCGCGCGCCTCGCCGCCGCCGACCCGACGGTCGCCGCGATTGCGGGCGATCGCGCCGCCACGCACTACGGTCTCCTGATCGCAAACGCGCTGATCCAGGACGACCCGCACAACCGCACGCGCTTCGTCATGATCGGCAAGCAGCCGGCGGGCGCGACGGGGCGCGACCAGACCTCGATGATCGTGTCGGTGAAGAACGAGCCGGGCGCGGTGTACAAGCTGCTCGAGCCGCTCGCGCGCCACAGCGTGTCGATGACGCGATTCGAGTCGCGGCCGGCGCGCCTTGGCAGCACGTGGGAGTACTACTTCTACATCGACTTCGAAGGTCATCGTGACGAACCCGCCGTGGCCGCCGCGCTCGACGAACTCAGCAAGAAAGCCGCGTATCTGAAGATCCTTGGTTCGTATCCGCGCGCACGCTAAGGCGTGGAAGGTGCGGGCGGCCCGCCGCCAATCGCCGCCCGCCGCATGAGAATGCCGGGCGGCGCGCCTTTCCGATCCGTCCGGTAGAGACCGTTGTACGCCCGGCGCCCTGAGCCCTGGAGAGACGCATGACCACGCAATTCGGCCCCTCGTATGTGCGCGCCATCGCGCCTTACATCGCCGGCAAACCGATTTCCGAAGTCGCGCGCGAGTTTGGACTCGACGAAGCGCGCATCGTGAAGCTCGCGTCGAACGAGAATCCGCTCGGTATGCCCGAATCGGCGCAGCGCGCGATCGTGCAGGCCGCGAGCGAACTGGGCCGCTATCCCGATTCAAACGCGTTCGAGCTGAAGGCTGCGCTGGCCGCGCGCTACGACGTGCCGCCCGAGTGGATCACGCTCGGCAACGGCAGCAACGACATTCTCGAAATGGCCGCGCATGCGTTCGTCGAGCGCGGTCAGGCGATCGTTTATTCGCAGTACTCGTTCGCGGTCTACGCACTCGCGACCCAGGGCCTCGGCGCGCGCCATATCGTGACGCCGGCCGTGCACTACGGCCACCATCTCGACGCGATGCTGGCGGCGATCGATGAGGACACGCGTCTCGTGTTCGTGGCGAACCCGAACAACCCGACCGGCACGTTCGTCGACGGCGCGACGCTCGAGGCGTTTATCGCGAAGGTGCCCGCGCATGTCGCGGTCGTGCTCGACGAGGCGTACACGGAGTACCTCGCGGCTGAGAAGCGCTATGACTCGATCGCGTGGGTGCGCCGCTATCCGAACCTGCTCGTTTCGCGCACGTTCTCGAAAGCCTACGGACTCGCCGGCCTGCGTATCGGCTTCGCGATCGCCCAGCCGGAACTGACCGATCTGCTCAACCGTCTGCGCCAGCCGTTCAACGTCAACACGCTCGCGCAGGCCGCTGCGATTGCCGCGCTCGGCGACACGCCGTTCCTCGAGCGCAGCGCGGCGCTCAACGCCGAGGGCTATCGCACGCTTACCACGGCGTTCGAGCGCCTCGGCCTCGAATACGTGCCTTCGGACGGCAATTTCGTGCTGGTGCGCGTGGCGAAGGACGCAACGGACGACGGCGCAGGCGAGCGCGTGAATCTCGCGCTGCTCAAGCAAGCCGTGATCGTGCGTCCGGTGGGCAACTATGGCCTGCCGCAATGGCTGCGTGTGACGATCGGCTTGCCCGAGGAGAACGCGGCATTCGTCGCGGCCCTCGAGCGAGCGCTTGGCGCGCAATGAGCGCGCAACCCTTACTTTTTTCGGTGACGTCGTGAGTGCGTTTTCGTTTAACAAACTGGTGATTTTCGGCGTGGGCCTGATCGGCGGGTCGCTCGCGCGCGCGTTGCGCGAGCGAGGCTCGCACGGCGGCGAAGGCGTGCAGGTGATCGGTGTGGGCCGCAGTGCAAAGTCGGTATCGCGCGCGCTCGAACTGGGCGTGATCGATGCCGCCGCGACGCTCGACGACGAAGCGGCGCTCGCCGCCGCGCTCGACGGCGCCGACATCGTGCTGATCGCCGCTCCCGTAGCGCAAACCCAGGCCCTGCTCGAGCGCATGGCGCCGCACCTGGGGCAAGCAACCATCGTCACCGACGCCGGCAGCACCAAGAGCGACGTGATCGCCGCGGCCCGTGCCGCGCTCGGCGCGCGCATCGCCCAGTTCGTGCCGGGGCATCCCATCGCCGGGCGCGAATCGAGCGGCGTCGACGCCGCGCTGCCCGATCTCTACGTGGGCCGCAACGTCGTGCTGTGCCCGCTCGCGGAAAACGCGCCGGCATCGGTCGAGCGCATCGCCGCGATGTGGCGCGCCACGGGCGCATTGATCGGCGAGATGCCGGCCGCGCAGCACGATCGCGTGTTCGCTTCGGTGAGCCATCTGCCGCATGTGTTGTCGTTTGCGCTCGTCGACCAGATTCTCGCTTCGCCCGACGCCCAGCTGAAATTTTCGTTCGCGGCAGGCGGTTTCCGCGACTTCACGCGCATTGCCGCGTCGAGCCCCGAAATGTGGCGCGACGTGTGCCTCGCGAACCGCGCCGCGCTGCTCGCCGAACTCGACGGCTACACTGAAGTGCTGGCGAAGCTGCGCGCGGCCATCGACGCCGGCGACGGCGCAGCGCTCGAAACCGTGTTCGCGCGTTCGCGCGCCGCGCGCGAGGCGTGGCAGGAGCGCGGCGGCAAGAGCGCGGCGGCGGCCATCGATACAGCACCAGGCAAATAAGCAAGCAGGACCCAGCCCGACGGCGCGAGCGCCGCAACCCAGGCAACCTCAGGTAACACCAGGCATTCTCAGGACACGCTCATGGAACACCTCGATCTCGGACCGTTCACCCGTGCGTCCGGCACGATCCGTCTGCCCGGTTCGAAGAGCATCTCGAACCGCGTGCTGCTGCTCGCCGCGCTGGCCGAGGGCGAAACGACCATCACGAACCTGCTCGACTCCGACGACACGCGCGTGATGCTCGACGCACTGGAAAAGCTCGGCGTGAAGCTCAAACGAGAGGACGACACCTGCATCGTGCAGGGCACGCGCGGCGCGTTCCAGGCGGTGCGCGCGGATCTCTTCCTCGGCAACGCAGGCACGGCGGTGCGTCCGCTCACGGCCGCGCTCGCGGTGAACGGCGGCGACTACCGCATTCACGGCGTACCGCGCATGCACGAGCGACCCATCGGCGACCTCGTGGACGGCCTGCGCCAGATCGGCGCGAAGATCGATTACGAAGAAAACGAAGGCTATCCGCCGCTGCGCATCCGCCCCGCGCCGGTTTCGGTCGAGGCGCCCATCCGCGTGCGCGGCGATGTGTCGAGCCAGTTCCTCACGGCGCTTCTGATGACGCTGCCGCTCGTGCGCGCCAAGGACGGCGTGACGATCGTCGAAGTGGACGGCGAACTGATCTCCAAGCCCTACATCGAAATCACGATCAAGCTGATGGAGCGCTTCGGCGTGAAGGTCGAGCGCCACGGCTGGCACCGCTTCGAGATCCCGGCGGGCGTGCGCTACCAGTCGCCGGGCAAGATCATGGTCGAGGGCGATGCATCGAGCGCGTCGTACTTTCTCGCCGCGGGCGCGATCGGCGGCGGCCCGCTGCGTGTGGAAGGCGTGGGACGATCGAGTATCCAGGGCGACGTTGCGTTCGCCGCGGCGCTCATGCGCATGGGCGCGAACGTCACGGTCGCCGATGACTGGATCGAGGTGCGCGGGATCGGCAACGATCACGGCAAGCTCGACCCCATCGACATGGACTTCAACCTGATTCCCGACGCAGCGATGACGATCGCCGTGGCGGCGCTCTTCGCCGACGGCGCAACTACGCTACGCAACATCGCGAGCTGGCGCGTGAAGGAAACCGACCGCATCGCCGCGATGGCCACGGAACTGCGCAAGGTGGGCGCGAACGTGGAAGAGGGCCCCGATTACCTGATCGTGCGTCCGCCCGAGCAACTCACGCCGAACGCAGCGATCGACACCTACGACGATCACCGCATGGCGATGTGCTTCTCGCTCGTGAGCCTCGGCGGCGTGCCGGTGCGCATCAACGACCCGAAGTGCGTCGGCAAGACGTTCCCCGATTACTTCGAGCGCTTCCTGGCGCTCGCGCAACCTTGATTCAATGAAGCCGAGTACCTTTGCCGCATGAAATCGACCCGTCCCTTTTATCCGACGCCCGTCATCACGATCGACGGCCCGAGTGCTTCCGGCAAGGGCACGGTGGCCGCGCTAGTCGCCGCGCAACTTGGCTTTCACCTGCTCGACAGCGGCGCGCTGTACCGCCTGGCGGCGCTCGCGAGCATGCGCTACGCGATTGCGGCCGACGACGCCGAGAACCTTGCGAAGCTGATCGACGATCTCCATATCACGTTCCGCGAGGGGCTTGCGCAGCTCGATGGCGTTGAAGTTTCGAACGAAATCCGTGCCGAGGAAGTGGGCAACCGCGCCTCGATGATCGCTGCGCATCCGGCCGTGCGCACCGCGCTCGTGGCGCGCCAGCGGGCGTTTCGCAAGCTTCCCGGGCTCGTTGCGGATGGCCGCGACATGGGCACCGTGATCTTCCCGGACGCTGTTCTGAAGGTGTTTTTAACGGCCAGCGTGGAGGCCCGTGCGGCCCGCCGGCATAAGCAATTGATCCAAAAAGGTTTTTCTGCTAATATGGATGACTTGCTTCGGGATTTGCGTGGACGCGACGCGCGCGACAGTAACCGCGCGGCCGCACCGCTCAAGCCTGCAGCAGATGCGCAGCTTCTCGATACTTCGGCGCTCTCCGTCGACCAGGCGGTCGAACAGGTGGTGCAGTGGTATCAGGAGTCTAGCCAACTGCGGCCCGTACGGTAATCCGCGAACGGGGCAAAGCGCAGTAAAGAAAGCAGTAAGCAGTAAGCAGTACGAGTAGGTGCCCTGGAAAGCAACAGGGCGTGTGTTAAACCCTTTAACCCCGTATGGCTTTTGCATCTGCGCCGCGAGCATCGTGTTCCGGCCTCAACGCCCGGCAGTCAAGACCGACTGGCGAGGTAGCGAAAACCATGCAAATCCAGATTTTTATGTCCGACCTGCAAACCTCCACCCCGAATACCGAATCTTTCGCGGCTCTGTTCGAAGAGTCGCTGACCCGCCAGGACATGCGCGCCGGCGAAGTGATTTCCGCCGAAGTCGTGCGCGTCGACCACAACTTTGTGGTCGTCAATGCTGGTCTCAAGTCCGAAGCCTATATTCCGCTCGAAGAATTCCTGAACGACGCGGGTGAAGTGGAAGTGCAGGCGGGTGATTTCGTTTCCGTCGCGATCGACGCGCTGGAAAACGGCTACGGCGACACCATCCTGTCGCGCGACAAGGCGAAGCGTCTCGCTTCGTGGCTGTCGCTGGAAAAGGCTCTCGACAACAACGAACTCGTGACCGGCACGATCACGGGCAAGGTCAAGGGCGGCATGACCGTCATGGTCAACGGCATCCGCGCGTTCCTGCCGGGTTCGCTCGTCGACACGCGTCCGGTCAAGGACACGACGCCGTACGAAGGCAAGACCCTCGAATTCCGCGTCATCAAGCTCGACCGCAAGCGTAACAACGTCGTGCTGTCGCGCCGCGCAGTGATCGAAGCCACGCAAGGCGAAGAGCGCGCAAAGCTGCTCGAAACGCTCAAGGAAGGCGCGATCGTCAACGGCGTGGTCAAGAACATCACCGACTACGGCGCGTTCGTGGACCTCGGCGGCATCGACGGCCTGCTGCACATCACCGACATCGCATGGCGTCGCGTGCGTCACCCGAGCGAAGTTCTCTCGGTTGGCCAGGAAGTCACCGCGAAGATCCTCAAGTTCGACCAGGAAAAGAACCGCGTTTCGCTCGGTATCAAGCAACTGGGCGACGATCCGTGGGAAGGCATCTCGCGCCGTTACCCGTCGGGCACGCGTCTGTTCGGCAAGGTCACGAACATCACCGACTACGGCGCGTTCGTCGAAGTCGAATCGGGCATCGAAGGCCTGGTTCACGTGTCGGAAATGGACTGGACCAACAAGAACGTTGCTCCGTCGAAGGTTGTCCAGCTGGGCGACGAAGTCGAAGTCATGGTCCTCGAGATCGACGAAGACCGCCGCCGCATCTCGCTCGGCATGAAGCAGTGCAAGCCGAATCCGTGGGATGACTTCAGCCGCAACTTCAAGAAGGGCGACAAGCTCCAGGGCGCGATCAAGTCGATTACCGACTTCGGCGTGTTCATCGGTCTGCCTGGCGGCATCGACGGTCTGGTTCACCTTTCGGACCTGTCGTGGTCGGAAGCTGGCGAAGAAGCCGTTCGCAAGTACAAGAAGGGCGACGAAGTCGAAGCCGTGGTTCTGGGCATCGACGTCGAGAAGGAACGCATTTCGCTCGGCATCAAGCAGCTCGAAGGCGACCCGTTCAGCAACTTCGTTGCTGTCAACGACAAGGGTTCGATCGTCGACGGCGTGGTCAAGTCGGTTGACGCCAAGGGCGCAGTCGTGACGCTGAACGCCGACGTCGAAGGCTACCTGCGTGCTTCGGAAATCGCGCAAGACCGCGTGGAAGATGCTCGCAACGTGCTGAAGGAAGGCGACAAGGTCAACGCGATGATCATCAACATCGATCGCAAGTCGCGTGGCATCAACCTGTCGATCAAGGCGAAGGACTCGGCTGAAACGCAGGAAGCCCTGCGCACCATGTCGGCTGATTCGGGTCAGGCTGCCACCGGCACGACCAACCTCGGCGCGCTGCTCAAGGCCAAGCTCGACGGCCAGAACCAGTAAGCCTCAAACGGGGGCAAGCTGAAGTATGACCAAATCTGAATTGGTCGCGCAGCTGGCTACGCGATTTCCGCAACTTGTTCTCAAGGACGCGGATTTCGCGGTCAAGACGATGCTCGATGCGATGTCCGAGGCGCTTGCCAAGGGCCATCGCATCGAAATTCGTGGCTTTGGCAGCTTCGGCCTGAATCGTCGGCCGTCGCGCGTCGGTCGCAATCCGAAGTCGGGTGAAAAGGTGCTGGTGCCTGAGAAGTTCGTGCCGCACTTCAAGCCGGGCAAGGAACTGCGCGAGCGCGTCGACCGTAATTCGGGCGAGCCGCTGAAGGCGGACGAGCCGGACGACGACCTGTAAGCGTTGGATCGTTTTCGATCGGGCGATTGCGGTCGTCGGCGGTCAATGCCAGATGGCCAGAATGCATGGACCGATAAAAAGCGCTGGGGTGAACAACCCCGGCGCTTTTTTTTCGTCTGCGCCTTTTGGACGCGGTTAGTTCCGGCAAGCCAGGTTGCCTGGCTCAGTGCTCGCTCACACGTGTCGGCCCGCGAGCCGTTCAATTACAATACGGGACACTTCGGCGCGGCTTGTGCTGCGGCGCAGCATGTCCGCCGTGCCGGCGCCTTTCTCAACTGCCAAGAGAACCCTTCAATGAGATTGATCGCCTGGGTGATCCGTGTGCTGGTGTTCGTACTGCTGCTCGTCCTTGCGCTCGCCAACACGCAAACCGCGACGCTGAACTTTCTGGCCGGATATTCGTGGCAGGCCCCGCTGATCCTGATCGGCCTCGCGTTTTTTGTCGTGGGGCTGCTGGCGGGGCTGCTTTCTGCGCTGCCCGGCGTGTTCCGGCTGCGCATGGAAAACGGCCGCCTCAAGCGCGACTTGCGGGTGGCGCGTGAAACGCCCACGCCGAGCGTCGAGCCGCCGCTGCCGCCGCTCATCTGATTTGTATTGCCGTGCCGCGCGCCTGAACGCGTGCGGCTGATTTTCCGCTCATACCATCGCTCGCATGGATCTCGATTTTTGGTGGCTCCTCGTCATTCCCGTGGCTTTCGCGCTCGGCTGGATGGCGTCGCGCTACGACCTGAAGGCACTGCTTTCCGAAAGCGCCAACCTGCCGCGCTCGTATTTTCGCGGCCTGAATTTTCTGCTCAACGAGCAGCCGGACAAGGCCATCGACGCGTTCATCGAGGTCGCCAAGCTCGACCCCGAAACCGTCGAGCTGCACTTCGCGCTCGGCAATCTGTTTCGCCGCCGCGGCGAGACCGACCGCGCGATCCGCGTGCATCAGAATCTGCTTTCGCGTTCCGACCTGCCCGTGAACGAGCGCGACCACGCGCTCTATGAACTCGGCCAGGATTTTCTGAAGGCCGGTATGCTCGACCGCGCCGAAGAGACCTTCGGCAAGCTCAAGTCGGGCGACTTCGCGCTCGGCGCTCAGCGTGCACTGCTCGCGATCTACGAGATCGAGAAGGACTGGAACCGCTGCATCGACACGGCACGTCATCTCGAAACGATGGGCGCGGCGTCGCTCGACCTCGAGATCGCCCAGTTCCACTGCGAACTCGCGCAGGAAGCGCTCCAGCAGAAAAAGCCCGACGAAGCGCGCCGTCAACTGGCGCTCGCGCTCAAGGCCAATTCGCAGAACGTGCGCGCGACGATCCTCGCAGGCGACGTCGATGCGGCAAGCGGCGATTGCGAGACTGCGCTTGGCCACTGGCGCGATGTCGAAGCGCAAAACCCCGCTTATCTGCCGCTCGTCGCCGAAAAGGTCATGAAGGCCTACGAGACGCTCGGCCGCGCCGAAGAGGGCGCACAATTGCTCACGACGTGGGTCGACGCGTATCCGTCGAACGATCTGCTCGACGTCGCCTACAAGTATGTCGCCGCGCTGCGCGGCCCCGATGCGGCGCACGCGCTCGCCCGCACGCAGATGCAGAAGTCGCCGAACCTCGCCGGCATGGCGCGCCTGCTCGAAGCGCAGCAGGCCACGGCCGAAGAGCCGCGCCGCAGCGAACTCGAGCTGATGCGCAAGCTGCTCCAGCAGCGCACCAAGAACCTGCCTCGCTACACCTGCCAGAACTGCGGATTCCGGGCGCGCCTGTTCTACTGGCAGTGTCCGGGCTGCAGCGGCTGGGAGACCTATGCGCCGCGCCGTGTCGAGCCGGTTCCCGCGTCGAGCTGAGCCTTAAGGGCGCGCGTGCCCAGCCCGGCATCAGCCGGCCGCGCCCACAATCATTCCAACATCCGCATCTGTCACCGGAGCGCCTATGAAGATCACCATTGTCGGTACCGGCTACGTCGGCCTCGTCACCGGTGCGTGTCTTGCCGAAATCGGCCACGACGTGTTTTGCCTCGATGTCGATCCGCGCAAGATCGATATCCTGAATGGCGGCGGCGTCCCGATTCACGAGCCGGGCCTGCTCGAACTCATCGCGCGCAACCGCGCGGCCGGGCGCATTACCTTTTCCACCGACATCGCGGCGAGCGTCGAGCACGGCGAGGTGCAGTTCATCGCCGTGGGCACGCCGCCCGACGAAGACGGCTCGGCCGATCTCCAATACGTGCTCGAAGCGGCGCGCAGCATCGGCCGCCACATGAACGGCTTCAAGGTGGTCGTCGACAAGTCGACGGTGCCGGTCGGCACGGCGCAGCGCGTGCACGGCGTGCTGGCCGAAGAACTGGCGAAGCGCGGCCTCTCGCATAGCGTGGATCACCGCTTCTCGGTCGTCTCGAACCCCGAGTTTCTGAAAGAGGGCGCGGCGGTGGACGACTTCATGCGTCCGGACCGCATCATCATCGGTCTCGACGAGGACGAGAACGGCACCGTGGCGCGCGAGAAGATGAAGCGCCTCTACGCGCCGTTCAACCGCAATCACGAACGCACGATCTACATGGACGTGCGCTCCGCCGAATTCACGAAGTACGCGGCCAACGCCATGCTTGCGACGCGCATCTCGTTCATGAACGAGATGGCGAATCTCGCCGACCGCGTGGGCGCCGACATCGAGGCGGTGCGCCGCGGCATCGGCTCCGATCCGCGCATCGGCTATCACTTCCTCTATGCCGGCTGCGGCTATGGCGGCTCGTGCTTCCCGAAGGACGTGCAGGCGCTGATCCGCACGGCCGCGGAGTCGGGCCAGAACCTGCGCGTGCTCGAAGCCGTCGAGGAGGTCAATCACGGCCAGAAGGAAGTGCTCGTGAAGAAGATCGCCAGCGTGTGCGGCGACGACCTCACCGGCAAGCACTTCGCCGTGTGGGGCCTCGCGTTCAAGCCGAACACCGACGACATGCGCGAAGCGCCGAGCCGCCGTCTGATCGCCGACCTGCTCTCGCGCGGGGCCACGGTGGCGGCGTGGGACCCAGTCGCAGCCGAAGAGGCGCAGCGCGTGTTCGCGCTCGATCTCGCACACGCGCCTGAGCAGCACACGCGCCTGACGTTCGCATCGAGCCAGGACGACGCACTCACGGGTGCCGACGCGCTCGTGATCGTCACCGAATGGACCGCCTTCAAGGCGCCCGATTTCGCGCATTTGAAGAAGGTGCTCAAGGCACCGCGTATCTTCGACGGACGCAACCTCTACGAGCCCGACGCCATGGCCGAGCTCGGCATTGACTATCATTCGATTGGGCGGCCCCATGTCAATCTCGCAAACTCCGCAGCCTGAAGCCGCGCCCGTCGCCGCGCTTGCTGCTGCCATCGCGCCGGAAGTGCGCGTCGTGCCGCGCGAGAAGCTCGCGACCTCGCGCGTGCTGGTGGTGGGCGACGTCATGCTCGACCGCTACTGGTTCGGCGACGTCAACCGCATCTCGCCGGAAGCGCCGGTGCCGGTCGTGCATGTGCAGCGCAAGGAAGACCGTTTGGGTGGCGCCGCGAACGTCGCGCGCAACGCGGCGGCGCTCGGCGCTCACGCGGGCCTCCTGTGCGTGGTGGGCCATGACGAACCCGGCGAGCGTATCGTCGAGCTGCTCGACGAAAGCAACGTGAACGCGTATCTCGAGCGCGATCCCGCGTTGCCGACCACCATCAAGCTGCGCGTGCTGTCGCGCCAGCAACAGTTGTTGCGCGTGGACTTCGAAAACACGCCCGCGCACGAGATCCTGCTCGCCGGCCTCGCGCGTTTCGACGCGCTGCTGCCCACGCACGACGTGATTCTGCTCTCCGACTACGCGAAGGGTGGGCTCACGCATGTCACGCAGATGATCGCGAAGGCGCGCGCCGCGGGCAAGGCGGTGCTCGTCGATCCGAAGGGCGACGACTGGGAGCGCTATCGCGGCGCGAGCCTCATCACGCCGAACCGCGCGGAGCTGCGCGAAGTGGTGGGCACGTGGAAGTCCGAGGAGGACCTGCACGCGCGCGTGACGAAGCTGCGCCACGAACTGCAGTTCGATGCGCTCCTGCTCACGCGCTCAGAAGAGGGTATGACGCTCTTTTCCGATGACGGCGCGCTGCACGCGGCGGCCGATGCGCGCGAAGTGTATGATGTCTCGGGCGCCGGCGACACGGTGATCGCGACCGTCGCGGTCATGCTGGGCGCGGGATTGCCGCTCGTCGAAGGCGTCGCGCTCGCGAATCGCGCGGCCGGCATCGTGGTCGGCAAGCTCGGCACGGCCACCGTCGACTACGACGAACTCTTTCAATAATGTTGCGCATGCGAGCGTGCAGCGCTCGCACCCCGGCCGGAATTTCCGCAGCGTTTTTCCGGCGGGGCATCAACCTCGCGTGAACCTCGTCACCGCAGACCTATCATGACCCTCATCGTCACCGGCGCGGCCGGCTTCATCGGCAGCAACATCGTCAAGGCGCTGAACGAACGCGGCGAAGACCGCATCATCGCCGTCGACAATCTCAGCCGCGCGGACAAGTTCAGGAATCTCGTCGATTGCGAGATCGACGACTACATCGACAAGACCGAGTTCGTCGAGCGCTTTGCGCGCGGCGATTTCGGCGACGTGCGCGCGGTGTTCCACGAAGGCGCCTGTTCGGACACGATGGAAACCGACGGCCGCTACATGATGGACAACAACTTCCGCTATAGCCGCGCCGTGCTCGACACGTGCCTCGCGCAGCGCGTGCAGTTTCTGTATGCGTCGTCGGCGGCGATTTACGGCGGCTCGACGCGCTTCGTCGAAGAGCGCGAAGTGGAAGCGCCGCTGAACGTGTACGGCTATTCGAAGTTCCTGTTCGACCAGGTGATCCGCCGCGTGCTGCCCACGGCGCAAAGCCAGATTGCGGGCTTTCGCTACTTCAACGTGTACGGTGCGCGCGAAACGCACAAGGCGCGCATGGCGTCGGTTGCGTTCCACAACTTCAACCAGTTCCGCGCCGAAGGCCGCGTGAAGCTGTTCGGCGAATACAACGGTTATGCGCCGGGCGAGCAGACGCGCGACTTCGTCTCCGTCGAGGACGTGGTGAAGGTGAACCTGTTCTTCTTCGATCATCCGGAGAAGACGGGCATCTTCAATCTGGGCAGCGGCCGTGCCCAGCCGTTCAACGACATCGCCACGACCGTGGTGAACACGCTGCGTGCGATGGAAGGCAAGCCCGCGCTCTCGCTCGCGGAGCAGGTCAAGGAAGGGCTGATCGAGTACATCCCGTTCCCGGATGCGCTGCGCGGCAAGTATCAGTGCTTCACGCAGGCGGACCAGTCGAAGCTGCGCGCAGCGGGCTACGACGCGCCGTTCCTGACGGTGCAGGAAGGCGTGGATCGTTACGTACGTTGGCTTTCTGGCCAGGTGTAACGCGAAGCCCTGACTTCATAAACTGGACTCTCCTCGCCGGCGATGGTCGCCGGCGTTTTGAGGGAGATCCAGCATGTTCCGAAAAGTCCTTGCGGCGGCCGCGCTTCTGGCCGTATTCAGCCACGCCTTTGCGGCCGTGGACGTCAACACCGCCAACGAAGACGCGCTTCGCGGCATCAAGGGGGTGGGGCCCGCGCGCGCCAAGGCCATTCTCGACGAGCGCAGCGCGCACGGCCCGTACAAGGATGCCAGTGACCTCGGCAAGCGCGTGAAGGGCATGGGCGGCCATACCGTCGAACGTTTGCAGGCCGAAGGATTGGCGATCGGTCCCGCGAATGCCCATGCAGCACAGGCGAAGGTTGCGCAGGCAACGCCCGCGAAGGCGGGCGCACCTCAGGCTGCCGTGGCGGTCAAGAAGTAGCAGGCCGCTCGCGCTCGTGTGTTACCCCGCGCGTCGTGCTGCGCCGTCGCGGGGCGCAGTTTCCTTCAGGTGTCGCTCAGGTGAAGTCGACCCGCGACGTTGACCCGCGGCCCGGGCCGCGGGCTTTTTGCAGCCCATGATGGTCGAGTCGCCAGCCGGCGTCCATACCGGCGTCATGGGTCCCCTGCGGTCGCTGCCCGCGTGGTTTAGAATCGACGGGTCACGTCATCGCGCCTCACTGCCATCCCCATGCCCTACAAGACCATTGAAGACACGATCGGCAATACCCCGCTCGTGCAACTCGTCCGCCTGCCGGACGACGAAATCCGCGCCCGCAACAACGTCTTGCTGGCCAAGCTCGAAGGCAACAACCCGGCTGGGTCCGTGAAGGACCGCCCGGCGCTCTCGATGATCCGTAAAGCCGAAGAGCGCGGCCGCATCAAGCCCGGCGACACACTCATCGAAGCGACGAGCGGCAACACGGGCATCGCGCTCGCCATGGCGGCGGCGATCCGCGGCTACAAGATGGTGCTCATCATGCCGGAGGACCTCTCGGTCGAGCGCCGTCAGAGCATGGCGGCTTACGGCGCCGAAATCATGCTTACGCCGGTCAAGGGCGGCATGGAATATGCGCGCGATCTCGCCGAGCAAATGCAGCGCGACGGCAAGGGGATTATCCTCGACCAGTTCGGCAATCCCGACAATCCGCTTGCGCACTACGAGGCCACCGGCCCGGAAATCTGGCGCGATACCGAAGGGCGCATCACGCACTTCGTTTCGTCGATGGGCACGACCGGCACGATCATGGGCACGTCCCAGTTCCTGAAAGAAAAGAATCAGGCGATCGAGATCGTCGGCGCGCAGCCGGAAGAGGGCTCGCGCATTCCGGGCATTCGCAAGTGGCCCGAAGCGTATATGCCGAAGATTTTCGACCGCAGCCGCGTGGATCGCGTGGAGAGCGTGAGCCAGGCCGCCGCCGAGAACATGGCGCGCCGTCTGGCCTCGGTCGAAGGTATCTTCGCGGGGATCTCGTCGGGCGGCGCATGTGAGGTGGCGATGCGTCTTGCGCGCCAGCTCGAGAACGCGACGATCGTGTTCATCGTCTGCGATCGTGGCGACCGCTATCTCTCGACGGGTGTGTTTCCCGCCTGATTGAAGCGTGGACGCAAAAAAAAACGGCCTTCGATGTTTCCGAAGGCCGTTTTGCTTTGTATCGCTGAAGTTACTCTTGCTGTTCGGGTGGCGTCGCGCCCGTGCCGTTCGGGGCGCTGTTCATCCCGTTGCCATTGCCACCGTTGTTGCCGCCGTTGCCGCCATTTCCACCGTTTCCGTTCGCCGGGCCCACCCCCACGCCTGGCTGCGTCGCCAGCATCTGCGCTTTCACGCGCATGCCCAGTTGATACACCGCGAGCGCATAGAAGAAGCTGCGGTTATAGCGCGTCAGCACATAAAAGTTCTTGAGCCCGAGCTTGTACTCGGTGCCGCGGCCAGGCGACGGCAGGTCGATCACCGTGACAGGCGTGCCCGCCTCGGCGGCGATATCCACGTCCGGCTGGTCGAGCACGAGGCCCGAGCGCAGCAACTGGCTCAGCGGCCAGCGCGGTTCGGGCTTGCCGTCGGCGGCGGCCTGGGCGATGCCGAGGCTGCCCGCATCGGTGGCGATATTCCATACCACGGGCCGCCCCGATTCCCAGCCGTTCTGCCGTAGATAGTTCGCCACGCTGCCGATCGCGTCGGCCGTGCTCCCGCGCAGGTCGATGTGATTGTTGCCCTCGTAGTCCACCGCGTACTGCACGATGCTGCTCGGCAGGAACTGGGGAATGCCGATCGCGCCCGTGTACGAGCCGAGTACCGACGACGGATCGATCTGCGCGTCGCGCGTCCACACGAGGTAGTCCTCGAGATTCTTGCGGAACGTCGCCATGCGCTCGGCGCGGTTCGGCGTGTCCGGATAATCGAAGGCGAGCGTGGTGAGCGCATCGAGCACGCGGAAGTTGCCCATGTAGCGGCCGTAGATCGTCTCCACGCCGATGATGCCGACGATCACCTCGGGCGGCACGCCAAACTCCTCCGACGCGCGCTGCAGCGTGGCCTGGTTCGCGCGCCAGAAGCGCACCCCCGCATTGATGCGTACCGGGTCGAGGAAGCGCGCCTGATATGCGCGCCAGTTCTTCACGCCCGGAACGGGCGAGGGCGTCACGAGCTTCACCGCCGTCGCCGAATAGTTCGCGCTCGCGAACAGCGCATGCAGTGCGGTGGGATCGAAGTCGTAGCGCGCCACCATGTCGTTGATGAAGCCGTCGACGTCCGGATTGTTCGCGTAGCGCTGCGGGACGATTTCCTCTTCGAACGTCTGGCCCTGCGTCGGCGTTTGCGGTTGCGCCTGCGCGAGCGTGAGCGGCGTCTGTCGCGATTTCGGCGCGGCAGTTTGCGCGCGCGCCGCGCCGGTGCACAACGCCGCCGCGACGCAAAGCGCGAGTGCGAAGGTCGTGCGGCGTGGGCGGCTGGAGGCGGACAGAGCGGTCTTGAGGGTCATGAGAGAGCGGAGGCAGAGCGGTCCAGGAAGAACCCGGGCAGTATAACCGAGCGCCTTCGGGGAATCGGGCCGTTGCGCGCCGGCGTGGCGCGTGAGCACCAGGTCGCTGTGGTAACGTGGTGTCTGTTCGCGCGCCAGCCGGCGTGCCGCCAGACTAAAGACAGAAGGAGACCCGCGGCCGCGCGCATGCGCGAAGCCCGCGGCGAGTGCGACTCATGACGACCGGTTTCTTCTCTCACCCCGATTTTCTGCTGCACGAGATGGGCGAATGGCATCCTGAATGCCCCGCGCGTCTGCAGGCTATCGAAGACCAACTGATCGCGAGCCGCATCGACGCGCTGATCGAGCGCGACGAATCGGCGCCGCTCGCGACCGAGGCGGACCTCCTGCGCGTGCATACCCAGGCGCATATCGACTTCATCCGCAACACGGCGCCCAGCGAAGGCTACGCGAGCATCGACCCGGACACGCTGATGAATCCGCACACGTGGCAGGCGGCGCTGCGTGCGGCGGGCGCGGCGATCGCGGCCACCGACGCGGTCCTCGCCGGGCGCTACGAGAACGCATTCTGCAGCGTGCGCCCGCCCGGCCATCACGCGGAGCCTGCGCGCGCGATGGGCTTTTGCTTCTTCAACAACATCGCGATCGCGGCGCGCCATGCACTCGAAGTCCACGGCCTCCAGCGCGTGGCGATCGTCGATTTCGACGTGCATCACGGCAACGGCACCGAGGCCGCGTTCGCGGGCGACTCGCGCGTGCTGATGTGCAGCTTCTTTCAGCATCCGTTCTATCCGTACTCGGGGGCCGAGAATCCGGCGCCGAACATGGTCAACCTGCCGATCGCGGCGCGCACGAAAGGCATGGAAGTGCGCGAGGCCATCGACATCATGTGGCTGCCGCGGCTGCACGAGTTCAAACCGGAGATGGTGTTCGTCTCGGCGGGCTTCGACGCGCATCGCGAAGACGATCTCGGCAACATGGGCCTCGTGGAGGACGACTTCGCCTGGATCACGGACCAGATTCGCGACATCGCGGGCCGCTATGCGAAGGGGCGCATCGTGAGCAGCCTCGAAGGCGGCTATAACCTCTCGGCGCTCGGCCGCAGCGTGGTGGCGCATCTGCGCGCGCTGGCGGATATCTAGGCGGCCGGCGCGGCCCCGAGCGCGGACCCGCATCGCACACATTCGAACGAAGGAGACACGCATCGTGAGTGCCATTCCCTCTTCATCGCAAGCGCTAGTCGAAATTACACGCGATGCGTATGGCGTGTCGGGCGTCGTGCGCCTCACGCTGAACCGTCCGGATGCGTTCAACGCGCTTTCCGAGGCGCTCATCGATGCGTTGCAGGGCGAACTCGCCGCGCTGGCGCAATCCGACGCGCGCGTGGTCGTGATCGCAGCGGCAGGGCGCGCGTTCTGCGCGGGCCACGATCTCAGGGAAATGCGCGCGGCGCCCTCGCACGAGTACTACACGAAGCTGTTCGAGCGCTGCTCGAAGATGATGCTCGCCATTCAAAAGATGCCGCAGCCCGTCATCGCGCGCGTGCAGGGCGTGGCGACGGCGGCGGGCTGCCAGCTCGTCGCGATGTGCGATCTGGCGGTGGCGGCGGACTCGGCGCGCTTTGCGGTGTCGGGCATCAATCTCGGGCTCTTTTGCTCGACGCCCGCTGTGCCGCTCTCGCGCAATGTCTCGCGCAAGGCGGCCTTCGAGATGCTGATGACGGGCGAATTCATCGATGCGGAGAAGGCGTTGCGCGAAGGCCTCGTGAATCGCGTGGTGCCCGTCGACCAACTCGACGCCGCCGTGACCGCACTGGCCGCGAGCATCTGCGCGAAGCCGCGCGGGGCCGTCGCGGCAGGCAAGGGGCTCTTCTACCGGCAGCTCGAAATGGGCATCGACGCCGCGTATCAGCTGGCCGGGCAGACCATGGCCTGCAACATGATGACCGACCCAGCGCTCGACGGCGTGCAGGCGTTCATCGAGAAACGCAGCGCGAAGTAACGCGCCTGACCGCTCAGGAGTGCTGGTCGATCCAGTCGATCAGCGCGCCGATCACGCGCTCTCGATCGAGGTCGTTGAGCGTTTCATGGTAGCTGCCTTCATATAGCGTGAGCGTGCGATCGGGCGATCCCACGTTCGCGCCGAACGCGCGGCTGCCCTCGGGCTCGGTGAGCTTGTCCTCGGTGCCATGCCAGATCAGCACGGGTAGCCGCAGTTGCGCGCGTCCCGTCTCGATGCGCTTCATCGCTTCCAGCAATTGCGCCCCCGTGCGGGCGGGAATCGCGCCGTGATGCACGAGCGGATCGGCGCGATTGGCTTCGACCACGTCGCGCACGCGCGCGAGCAGCGCCGCGTCGATCTTCATGGCCGGAAAGGTCGGCCAGATCGCGCTGATTACGCGGCTCGCGGCGATTTTCCATGCGGGCACGTCGCGGCCCGGCGCGAGCGCCGCGCTCGAGAGCAGCAGGCCCGCGAGCGGCACGCGAGTTTGCGGCAGGCGCTCGATGGCGTAGAGCGCGGCAATCGCGCCGCCCATGCTGTGCCCCATCAGGAAGAGCGGTGTGCCCTGTGCAGCGCATTGCGCGCTCGCGTGGGCGAGGAGCGCCTCGGCGTCGTTGAGATAGTCGTCGAAGTGCGAGATCCAGGTGCGGCGGCCAGGGGCATGCCCGTGGCCGCGCAGATCGATTGCGTAGACATCGATGCCCGCGGCGGTCAGCCGCGTGGCGAGCGCCGCATAGCGGCCCGCGTGTTCCGCGAGACCATGAATCAGCGCGATGGCCGCGCGCGGCGGCGCGCTCGCGCGCCAGACGTAGAGCGGCAACTCGACGCGGTCACGCGTACGCAGCGTCGCTTGCGCGGCGGGTTCGGCGGCTTGCGCCATGGCGATGTTCTGACTGGTCTCCATCTCGCTCCCTGTTTGGGCAATGCGTGGCGGTTCACGGTAGTTCGTTTTCGGCATCAATCTGTCGGCGGCAGTGTAGCGGCCGCGCGGGCGGCCACGCGCTGCCAGAAGCCTCTAATGCAAATGAGTTATGAAATTATCGAAATTGATTATTAAAAGGAATTTTGCGTGCCAGGGTAAAATGCGGGGCTAAATCCAGTCCATCAAACGGCGGCTGTCTGCCGGCGCGACGCGTTTTCCGCTACTGAAAAGGAGCGGCCTGCGCGAGCGGCGCGCGGCACACCCGCCGTTTTGCTTTTTTTCCATGATCGAAATTCGAAACGTGTCCCAGCGCTTCGCCGGCCCACAAGGCTGGATCGAGGCGCTGCACAACGTCAATCTGACGATTCCGCCGGGCGAAGTGTTCGGCATCATCGGGCGCAGCGGCGCAGGCAAGAGCACGCTGGTGCGCACCATCAACCTGCTCACGCGGCCCACCGAAGGCGACATCGTCGTCAACGCTCGCACGCTCACGTCGCTCTCTTCGGCCCAGCTGCGCGAAGCGCGCCGCGAGATCGGCATGATTTTCCAGCACTTCAACCTGCTGTCGTCGCGCACCGTGTTCGACAACGTCGCGCTGCCGCTCGAACTGGCCGGCGTGAAGCGCGCCGAGATCGAAGCGACGGTGCTGCCGCTGCTCGAACTCGTCGGCCTGACCGCGCAGAAAGACCGCTATCCCTCGCAGATCAGCGGCGGCCAGAAGCAGCGCGTGGGCATTGCGCGCGCGCTCGCGAGCAAGCCGAAGGTGCTGCTTTCGGACGAGGCGACCTCGGCGCTCGACCCCGAAACCACGCGCGCGATTCTCGACCTGCTGCGCAAGATCAATCGCGAACTGAACCTGACCATCGTGATGATCACGCACCAGATGGAAGTGATCAAACAGGTCTGCGACCGCGTGGCCGTGCTCGACGCGGGCCGCGTGGTGGAAAGCGGTCCCGTGATCGACGTGTTCCTGCAGCCGCGCCACGAAGTCACGCGCGCGCTGCTCGGCGACGTGATCGCCCAGGAATTGCCGCCCGCGCTCAAGGCGCGCGTGGCCGAGCATCTCGCCAAGGGCAGCGGCCACTTGCTGCGCCTCGCGTTCAAGGGTACGGGCGTCGATCAGCCGGTTCTCTCGGAGACGATTCGCCGCTTCGAACTCGATTTCAACATCCTGCACGGCCAGATCGACGAGATCCAGGGGCAGGCGTTCGGCTCGCTCGCGGTGCTCGCGGGCGGCGATCCGGTGAAGGTGGCGCAGGCCATGGCGTGGCTGCGCGAACAAGGCGTCGTGGTGGAGGAACTGTCCCATGTGGAGTGAAATGTTCGACATGTTCGTCCAGTCGTTCTGGGAGACGCTCGTCATGGTGGGCATCTCGGGACTCGTGGGCGCGGCCATCGGCCTGCCGCTCGGCGTACTGCTCTATCTCACCGACCGCAACGGCGTGCTGCAGAACATCGCCGCGAATCGCGTGATGGGGGTGATCGTCAATGCCGTGCGCTCCACGCCGTTCATCATCCTGCTCGTTGCCGTGATTCCGTTCACGCGCCTCGTGGTCGGCTCGTCGATCGGCACGGCGGCCGCCGTCGTGCCGCTCACCATCGCCGCTGCGCCATTCATCGCGCGACTCGTCGAAACGGCGCTGCGCGAAGTCGATCGCGGCCTGATCGAAGCGGCCCAGGCCATGGGCGCGAGCACGAGCCAGATCGTCTTCAAGGTGCTGCTGCCCGAGTCGCTGCCAGGCGTCGTCGCGGGGCTCACCATCACGTTCATCTCGCTCGTCGGCTATTCGGCGATGGCCGGCGCGATCGGCGGCGGTGGTCTTGGCGACCTCGGCATCCGCTACGGCTATCAGCGCTTCGAACCCGAAGTCATGTTGATCGTGGTCGTGATCCTGATCGTGTTCGTGCAGCTCGTGCAGTCGTTCGGCGACTGGCTCGTGCGGCGCCTGAGCCACAAATAGGCCTTAAAACAAGCGGTTTTTCGATCAACATAGCTACACAAGACAAAGGTTGGGTATGCAACGTCGTTTCATGATCCGGCTCGCGGCGGCGCTTGGCGCGGCTTCGCTCATCGCACCGCTTGCTGCGCACGCGGACGAAACCATCAAGGTGGGCGTGACGGGCGGCCCGCACGAGCAGGTGATGGAAGTCGTGAAGAGCGTGGCCGCGAAGAGCGGCCTGAACATCAAGATCATCGAGTTCTCCGACTACGTGCAGCCGAACGCGGCGCTCGCGGGCGGCGATCTCGACGCCAACAGCTACCAGCACGCGCCGTATCTCGACGCGCAGGTGAAGGATCGCGGCTACAAGCTGATCAAGATCGCGGACACCGTTACGTTCCCGATGGGCATCTACTCGAAGAAGATCAAATCGCTCTCCGAACTGAAGCCGGGCGCGCGCATCGCGGTGCCGAATGATCCGACGAATGGCGGCCGTGCGTTGCTGCTGCTGCAGAGCCAGGGTCTCATCAAGTTGCGCGCCGACGCAGGTTTGAAGGCGATGCCGCTCGACATCGTGGAAAACCCCAGGAAGCTGAAAATCGTCGAGCTCGACGCCGCACAGATTCCGCGTTCGCTCGACGACGTGGACGCGGCCGCGATCAACACGAACTTCGCCATGCAAGCGGGCCTGAAGCCGAAACAGGACGCGATCGCAATCGAAGACCCGAAGGGGCCGTACGTGAATATCCTCGCGATCCGCGAGGCCGACCGCAACAAGCCCTGGGTGGCGAAGCTGGTCGCCGCGTACCACTCGCCGGAAGTGAAGCGCTACGTCGAAACGACGTTCGGCGGGGCGGTTATCACCTCCTGGTAGGACCCCCTGGGCCGTGAAATTAGAGATATTTTTCGGCGCCCGGGCTTGATGCCCGGGTTTTTTCCACCGTAAAATCGCACGATCGTTCGCTACTGATGACCGGGGTGCGGCAGCGGTGGTTCGGGAAAATTGCTGGTGGCAGATCGGCCCGACAGGGCTATCGCTATAATGTCCGCCAGGTTGACGTATTCGTAACTTCGGAGCATGTGAATGAAAGTCCTTGTGCCAGTCAAACGCGTAGTCGATTACAACGTGAAGGTTCGTGTGAAGTCGGATGGCACGGGCGTCGACATCGCGAACGTGAAGATGTCGATGAACCCGTTCGACGAAATCGCCGTGGAAGAAGCGGTGCGTCTGAAGGAAGCGGGCGTGGCGACCGAAGTCATCGCCGTTTCGGCGGGCGTGACGCAAGCGCAGGAAACGTTGCGTACGGCGCTGGCCATCGGCGCGGATCGCGCGATCCTCATCGAGTCGAACGAAGACCTCCAGCCGCTGGCTGTGGCCAAGCTGCTGAAGGCGCTGGTCGACAAGGAACAGCCGCAACTCGTCATCCTCGGCAAGCAGGCCATCGACGACGATTCGAACCAGACCGGCCAGATGCTCGCCGCGCTGGCGAACCTGCCGCAAGCCACCTTCGCCTCGAAGGTGGTCGTGGCCGACGGCAAGGCGACGGTGTCGCGCGAAGTGGACGGTGGCGCGGAAACTCTGTCGCTCAAGCTGCCCGCAGTCGTTACGACGGATCTGCGCCTGAACGAGCCGCGCTACGTCACGCTGCCGAACATCATGAAGGCGAAGAAGAAGCCGCTGGAAACCGTCAAGCCCGAAGACCTCGGCGTCGACGTCGCGCCGCGTCTGAAGACGCTGAAGGTTGCCGAGCCGCCCAAGCGCAGCGCAGGCGTGAAGGTGCCGGACGTGAAGACGCTGGTCGAGAAGCTGAAGACGGAAGCCAAGGTGCTGTAAGGAGCGAGACGAAAATGACGAATCTGGTTATTGCTGAACACGACAATCACTCGATCAAGGCCGCGACGCTGAACACGGTCGCCGCAGCACAGAAAATTGGCGGCGACGTGCACGTGCTGGTCGCGGGCCACAATGCGCAAGCCGCAGCGGATGTTGCCGCGAAGATCGCAGGCGTCGCAAAGGTGCTGCTGGCCGACGCGCCGCAACTCGAGCAGGGTCTCGCCGAGAACGTCGAAGCGACGGTCCTCGCGCTTGTGCAAAATGCGGCGAAGAACTACACGCACATCCTGGCTCCGGCAACGGCAGCGGGCAAGAACGTCACGCCGCGCATCGCCGCGAAGCTCGACGTCGCGCAAATCAGCGACATCACCGCTGTGGATGCGCCGGACACGTTCGAGCGCCCGATCTACGCGGGCAATGCCATCGCGACGGTGCAATCGGTCGACCCGATCAAGGTCATCACCGTGCGTACGACGGCATTCGATGCAGTTGCAGCCGTTGGCGGCAGCGCAGCAGTCGAGAAGCTCGACGCGGCAGCGGACAGCGGCCTCACCCAGTTCGTCGGCCGTGAAGTGACGAAGCTCGACCGTCCGGAACTCACGAGCGCAAAGATCATCGTCTCGGGCGGCCGGGGTCTGGGCAGCGGCGAGAACTACACGAAGGTGCTGGAGCCGCTCGCGGACAAGCTCAACGCAGCACTTGGCGCATCGCGCGCAGCCGTCGACGCGGGCTATGTGCCGAACGACTATCAGGTCGGACAGACTGGCAAGATCGTCGCGCCGCAACTGTATGTGGCGGTCGGCATCTCGGGTGCGATCCAGCATCTGGCCGGCATGAAGGACTCGAAGGTCATCGTCGCGATCAACAAGGACGAAGAAGCACCGATCTTCAGCGTGGCCGATTACGGCCTCGTGGGCGACCTGTTCACGGTCGTGCCGGAACTCGTGAAGGAACTCGGCTGAATCCGGCCGGTGTATCGAACGACGAGCGCCGCGTATCATGATTGAACGCGTGGCGTGAGACGAAGCAACAAAGGGGCGCTGCGGCGCCCCTTTGTCATTTGAGGAACCGCATACCGACAGGAGGAGACTGAAATGTACCAGGCGCCCACGAGCGACATGCTGTTCGTCATGAAGGAACTGGCCGGCCTCGAAGAAATCGCCAGCTTACCGGGCGGCGAAGACGCCACGCCCGAAACGGTCGAAGCGGTGCTGCACGAAGCCGCTAAGCTGTGCGGCGAAGTGCTCGAGCCGCTGAACGCCGAAGGCGACCGCAATCCGAGCCGCTGGGAAAACGGCAACGTGCACGCCACGCCCGGTTTCAAGGCGGCATTCCGGCAATACGTGGAAGGCGGCTGGCAAGGCGTGCAGCATCCTCAGGAATACGAAGGACAAGGTTTGCCGAAGCTCGTCGGCACGCCGTGTGTGGAAATGCTCAACGCGGCGAACCTTTCGTTCGCGTTGTGTCCGCTGCTCACCGACGGCGCCATCGAAGCGCTCCTCACCGCCGGCAGCGAAGCGCAAAAGCAGCGCTTCGTGCCGAAGCTCATCTCCGGCGACTGGACCGGCACGATGAACCTCACCGAGCCGCAGGCGGGCTCCGATCTCGCCGCCGTGCGCACGCGCGCCGAGCCGCTAGGCGACGGCACGTACAAGGTGTTCGGCACGAAGATCTTCATCACGTGGGGCGAGCACGACATGGCGGAGAACATCGTCCATCTCGTGCTCGCGCGCACGCCCACGGCGCCCGAAGGCGTGAAGGGCATTTCGCTCTTCATCGTGCCGAAGTTCCTCGTCAACGAAGATGGCACGCTCGGCGCGCGCAACGATGTGCACTGCGTATCGATCGAACACAAGCTCGGCATCAAGGCGAGCCCGACCGCCGTGCTGCAGTTCGGCGACCATGGCGGCGCGATCGGCCAGTTGATCGGCGAAGAGAATCGCGGCCTCGAATACATGTTCATCATGATGAACGCCGCGCGTTTTGCGGTGGGCATGCAGGGCGTGGCCGTCTCCGACCGCGCGTACCAGAAGGCGCTCGCCTATGCGAAGGAGCGCGTGCAGAGCCGCCCGGTGGACGGTTCCGCGAAAGCCGCGGTGAGCATCATCCATCACCCCGACGTGCGCCGCATGCTCGCCACGATGCGTGCGCTCACCGAAGCCGCGCGTGCGCTCGCTTACGTGGCGGCCGGCGAGAGCGACCGCGCGCATGGCGACCCCGACGAGGCGGCCCGTGCGCGGCATCAGGCGCGCTACGAGTACCTCGTGCCGATCGTGAAGGGCTGGAGCACCGAACTCGCGCTGGAAGTGACGAGCCTCGGCGTGCAGGTGCATGGCGGCATGGGCTTCATCGAGGAGACGGGCGCGGCGCAGTTCTACCGTGACGCACGCATTCTGCCGATCTACGAGGGCACGACGGCGATCCAGGCGAACGATCTCATCGGACGCAAGACGCTGCGCGACGGCGGCGCGGCGGCAAAGGCGCTGCTTGCCGATATCGCGCAGACCGTCGACGCGCTGGCCGCACAACGAGGCGCGGCGTTCGAGTCGATGCGCAAGCATCTCGCGGCGGGTAAGGAGGCGCTGGCATCGGCCGTGGACTTCGTGCTCGCGAAGACGAAAAGCGATCCGAACGCGGTATTCGCGGGCAGCGTGCCGTATCTGAAGCTGGCGGGCATCGTGCTGGGCGGCTGGCAGATGGCGCGCGCCATGCTCGCCTCGCAACGTCTCATGCAGGAGGACCCGAAGTTTCATGGCGCGAAGATCGCCACGGCGCAGTTCTACGCGCAACACGTCTTGCCGCAGGCGGTGGCGCTCGAAGCGGCGATCGTCAGCGCAAACGGCAGCGAGGGCGTGCTGGCGCTAGCGGAGGATCAGTTCTGACGCAGCCGCGCGCTACTCACAGCGAGAAATGAAACACGGCGCCCTGGCGGCGCCGTGTTCGTTCACGCAGCGTGGCTGGCTTCAGGCATACGCCGGACGATGCGAGCCTTGCGTGTCGCCGAGATAGCGGTGCACCGAAAGATCGTCCGCGCGGATGGCGGGCTGCTTGCCCGAGATCAGGTCGGCGAGCAATTGGCCCGAACCGCACGACATCGTCCAGCCGAGCGTGCCGTGACCCGTGTTCAGGAACAGGTTCGAGATCGGCGTGCGGCCGACAACCGGCGTGCCGTCCGGCGTCATCGGGCGCAGGCCGGTCCAGAAGGTGGCCTTCGTCGTGTCGCCACCGCCCGGGAACAAGTCGTTGACGCACATTTCGAGCGTTTCACGACGCGCTTGCTTGAGCGTCTTGTCGAAGCCGACGATCTCGGCCATGCCGCCCACACGGATGCGGTCGTCAAAACGCGTGATCGCGATCTTGTAGGTTTCGTCGAGCACGGTCGAAACCGGCGCGGCACTCGCATTCACGATCGGCGCCGTGATCGAATAGCCCTTGAGCGGATAAACCGGAATCTTCACGAGGCCCGCGAGCATCTTCGTCGAGAAGGAGCCGAGCGCGACCACGAACGAATCGGCGCGCACCAACTCGCTGCCGCATTGCACGCCCGCGATACGGTCGCCCTGCATGGCGAGGCCGTCGATCGGCGTGTTGTAGCGGAATTTCACACCCAGTTGTTCGGCCATGGCGGCGAGGCGCGTGGTGAACATCTGGCAGTCGCCGGTTTCGTCGCCGGGCAGACGCAGGCCGCCGGTGAGCTTGCCCGACACCGCGGCGAGCGCCGGTTCTGCGCGGCCGAGTTCGGCTGCGGTGAGCAGTTCGTACGGAACGTTCGCGTCCTTGAGCACGGCGATGTCCTTCGCTGCGCCTTCGAACTGCTGCTGCGTGCGGAACACCTGAAGCGTGCCGCCCGTGCGGCCTTCATACTGAATGCCCGTGTCGGCGCGCAACGCCTGCAGGCAGTCGCGGCTGTATTCCGCGAGACGCACCATGCGGCCTTTGTTGAGCGCGTAGCGTTCAGCCGTGCAGTTCTGCAGCATCTGCCACATCCACTGCAGCTGGAACTTCGTGCCGTCCAGACGAATGGCGAGCGGCGCGTGCTTCTCGAACATCCACTTGATCGCCTTGAGCGGCACGCCCGGCGCGGCCCAC
Source organism: Paraburkholderia sp. BR10141 (assembly GCF_056155635.1). NCBI lineage: Bacteria > Pseudomonadati > Pseudomonadota > Betaproteobacteria > Burkholderiales > Burkholderiaceae > Paraburkholderia > Paraburkholderia sp. BR10141. The sequence goes on from NZ_JBMIQH010000006.1 coordinate 81,892, forward strand.
GGTGCGGCGTAGCCCGGCGAGATCTGTCCGGCATTGGCAAAACTGGTTTCGAGCGCGGGACCGGCCTCGCGGTCGATCACCGTGACTTCGTGGCCCGCGCGGGCGAGATACCAGGCGCTGGCCACACCGACCACACCACTGCCCAACACGACGACTCGCATAGCTGCTCCATATAGTTTCGTTGAGCTACGCCGCGTTGCCGGGCCCTTGGAAGCCGTCTTTTGGCACCGATAGGGAAGAAGGCATGAAAATCCGGGTGTAGCCAGTATTTGTAGCTATGCTATTGTTGTATGTCCAGGTTTTGTTATCGTATTTTTCAGATTTTCGGGAATAAATCATGAGAACGCAGCGCCAGCCGGTCCGCGCGCTCGACCGGCTCGATCACCGCATCCTGAAGCTGCTCCAGGAGGACGGCCGCATGGCGATGAAGGACCTCGCGGAGCAGGTCGGGCTCTCGGTCACACCGTGCATCGAGCGCGTCAAGCGCATGGAGCGCGATGGCGTGATCACGGGTTACTTCGCGCGTGTGAATCCCTCTGTGCTGGGTGCGGCGCTGCTCGTGTTCGTGGAGATCACGCTCGATCACAAGAGCGGCAACATGTTCGATCAGTTCCGCCGCGAGGTGCAGAAGATTCCCGAAGTGCTCGAATGCCATCTCGTCTCGGGCGACTTCGACTATCTCATCAAGGCGCGCATCGGCGAGATGGCCGACTACCGCAAGCTGCTCGGCGACATCCTGCTGCAACTGCCGGGCGCCGTGCAGTCGAAGAGCTACGTGGTGATGGAAGAGATCAAGGAGACGCTGACCATCGCCGTGGGGGAATGAACGGGTAACAGCGGGCTGAAGGCGGCCCCGTTTTTAGGACTCGACAACGCGGATCGATACTGTATATTTATACAGTATCGATCCGCGCTTTCATGTCCATTTTCTCTACCCGTGACTGATTCCCATCACCCCGATCCCGACGCCTGGTATCCCGTTGCACCGCCCACCGCGCGCAAGGGGCGCGGGGCGGTCACGAACCTGCAAGGGCGCTACGAAGTCGACCAGCGCGAAGCGTTCGACGACGGCTGGCAGCCCACGGGTGTCGGCGGGGAGCGCGATGGTGATGGCGATGAAACCGGCGAGCCCAGGCTGCGCACCGAAGTCTTCGAGGAGCGCGCGAAGAGCATCCTCACACGCAACCAGTCGCCGGACATTCCATTCAACGTCTCGCTCAATCCGTATCGCGGCTGCGAGCACGGCTGTATCTATTGCTTTGCGCGGCCTACGCACAGTTATCTCGGCCTCTCGCCGGGGCTCGATTTCGAGAGCCGAATCTACGCCAAGGTCAATACGGCGGAGTTGCTCGCGCGGGAAATCGCCAAGCCGTCGTACGAGCCCGAACCGATTGCGCTGGGCGTGAATACCGACGCCTGGCAACCGGTGGAGCGCGACCTGCGCATCACACGCCGCGTGGTCGAAGTGCTGGCGGAACGGCAGCATCCGTTCGCGGCCATCACGAAATCCTCGCTGATCGAGCGCGATCTCGACCTGCTCGCGCCGATGGCCGCGCGCCAGCAGTTCATGGCGGCAATCACGATCACCACGCTCGACGCCGATATCGCCCGCTCGCTCGAACCGCGTGCGGCGACACCCGCGCGCCGGCTGCGTACCATCCGCACGCTCGCCGAAGCCGGTGTGCCGGTCGGCGTGAGCATCGCACCCGTGATTCCGTTCGTGACCGAGCCCGACATGGAGCGCGTGCTCGAAGCCTGCGCCGAGGCCGGTGCGACAAGCGCGAGTTACATCGTGCTGCGTTTGCCATGGGAGGTCGCGCCGCTGTTCCAGGACTGGCTGGCGGCGCACTTCCCGCAGCGCGCCGAGCGCGTGATGAGCCGCGTGCGCGACATGCGCGGCGGCAAAGACTACGAATCGGCGTTTTCGCAGCGCATGAAGGGAACGGGGCTGTGGGCCGACCTGCTCAAGCAGCGCTTTCATCATGCCGTGCGGCGCCTCGGGCTCAACGAGCGGCGCCACGGCATTCTGGACATGTCGGCGTTCGTGCAGTCGAAGACCGTGCGCGAGAAGCCTCAGCTCGACCTGTTCTGAGCCGTTACTGCGCGATTTACTGCGAGAGCGCCTTCGCGGCCTCGACCTGCGACTCGAAGTACGTTTGAAACGAGAGTGCGAGTCCCGTCATCAGCAGGAACGCGCCAATCAGCAGCGAGAAGATCACGACGAAAATCACCGTCCAGCCCGAGCGGCTCGTGCGGCCTTTCTCCACGAACGCGGCGTTGAACTGCGCGTCCCATTTGGCGTCGGGGCGAAGTCCGTAGACGATTGCCGCCAGAAATGCCGAGAGGACCGACACCGCGCCGATCACGGCGAGCACCCAGCCGGGAATCGAGGCGCGCTCGGTGGCGACGAGCAGCATCACGCCCGGAATGCCGAGGAGCGTGCCCAACAAATGCGCCCAGCCCCACACGTCGCGCGGGCCATACAGGTAGAAGCGGTGGGCGCCGAGACTGCCAAACAGGAAGGCGAGGGCGGCGGTGAGCGTCTTGGAGCGAAAGCGTGCGAGGTTCTTGTCGTTGGGCATGGGCTCGGGCGAAACGTGGGCGTCGGCCGCCATGAGCGCATTACGTCGAACGCGCACGGGCCGCCGGGCATTGTATGCCGCACGACGCGCTTGCAGCACAAGCGCACGCTTATGCCCGGCACCATGGTCTGCCCGCGTCACGGTTTCGTGTAGGTCACGCGATAAATCGCGCCCGCATAGTCGTCGCTGACGAGGAGCGATCCGTCGGGCAGCGGCAGCACGTCGGCGGGGCGGCCCCATTGGGTCTCGTCTGAATTGAGCCAGCCCTGCGCGAACACTTCCTGGCGTGCGTTCGTGCCGTCCGGGTTGGCGATCACGCGCACCACGCGATAGCCGACCTTCTTGCTGCGGTTCCACGAGCCGTGCTCGGCGATGAAAATGCTGTTCTTATAGTCGGCCGGGAACATCGAACCGGTATAGAAGCGCATGCCAAGCGACGCCACGTGCGCGCCGAGCTTGAGGACGGGGGGCGTGAAGCCGCTGCACGGATGGCCTGCGCCGAACTCGGGGTCGGCGACATTGCCGCCGTGGCAATAGGGAAAGCCGAAGTCCTCGCCCACGTGCGCGAGGCGGTTGAGCTTGTCGTCGGGGATGTCGTCGCCGAGCATGTCCCGGCCGTTGTCGGTGAACCAGAGCTCATGCGTCTGCGGATGCCACGCGAAGCCGACCGTGTTGCGCACGCCGCGGGCGATGGTCTCGTAGTGCGAGCCGTCGGGCTCCATGCGCCCGATCATCGCGAAATGCACGCGCTGCGGGTCGCTGGCCGGCAGACAGACGTTGCACGGCGCGCCTTGCGGCACGTAGAGCTTGCCGTCGGGGCCGAAGGCGATGAACTTCCAGCCGTGGTGGCGCTCGGCGGGCAGCGAATCCGTGACGACGACGGCTTTGGGCGGATCGTCGAGATGACGGTCGATGTCGTCGAGCCGCACGATAGACGACACCGCTGAAACGTACAATGCGCCGTTGCGCCAGGCCACGCCCACCGGCATCGTCAGTCCCGAGGCCACGATATGGCGCTTGATGGCTTTGCCGTCCTTGAGTTCGAGCGCGTAGACGTCGCCGTCCGTACTCCCCACATACAGGAGGGTGCCGTTGCCTGACAGCGTCATTTGGCGCGCACCGGGCAAGTCGGCGGACAGCACCTCGATGTGGAAGCCCGGCGGCAGCTTGATGCGCTCGATGGGAAGCGCCGCTTGAGCGAACGGCGCCGCGAGCAGGGCGGCGGCAAAGGCGAGACACGCCGCTGCAAAGCGTCGGGCCGACTCGCGAGACACCGGAAAAAAGGAGCTGCCACCCACGCCGCCGCCACAAACGCGACGCGGCCATTGCACGAGTCGTCTGAAAGTCGCCACAATTCGCTCCAGGGCCCGCCCATCGTGGGCATGAGCCGCAGTTTGACCGCTTTGTCTCGCCGCTTTCCGCGCGCCGGCGTGCAATTTCCCGTTAAGTGTTTGTTATGCCTCCGGTTTCGGGCTATAATCGCATGTTTCAGTAGTCCCGAACCCCCGGTTTTCAAGGATTTTCGTATGGTCATCATCCGTCTGGCACGCGGCGGCTCGAAGAAGCGCCCGTTCTACAACATCGTCGCAACCGACTCGCGCAACCGTCGCGACGGCCGTTTCATCGAGCGCGTGGGCTTCTACAACCCGGTCGCTACCAAGGGTGAAACGCTGCGTATCGCTCAAGATCGCGTGACGTACTGGAAGGAAAACGGCGCGCAAATGTCGCCGGCCGTCGAGCGCCTCGTGAAGGAAGCGCAAAAGACCGCCGCCGCTGCGCCGGCTGCTTAAGTCTTTAAGCGTCTTTTCAGTCTGTTGTCCGTGTTTCACCCGTGTACGCGCTGCATGATCCGCGTATGCAATATCAAGCTGGTCGCAAGGGGTGCCGATGTCCGCGCATGACGCCAAATCTGCCGTAGAGGCGAACGACGCGTCGGAAAGCGGGGCGCCCGAAGTTGCAGCCAGCGGCGCCGGCAAGGCTGCCGCCCGCGGCGCGCCGTCGTTTGGTGCGTTCGTGCGCAAGCCTGCGCGCGAGAGCGCCGCGAAAGCTGTGCCCGCAACCGGGACAGCCGGTGGCCTGCGCGCCGAAACCGAGGCGAGTTGGCCTGCCGACGCCGTTGAAGTCGGCGCCGTGATCGACGCCTACGGCCTCAAGGGCTGGCTGAAGATCGCGCCGCACGCGCAGGATAGCCAGGCGCTGCTTTCCGCTAAACGCTGGTGGCTCCTCAAGGGCCGCGAGGGTCAGGCGCATCGCGAGCGTCATTGCGCGGTGCGCGTGAGCGCCAAGGTTCATGGTGACAGCGTCGTTGGCCAGCTTTCGGGCGTGGCCGACCGCGATGCCGCGCTGCTGTTGCGCGGCGCGCGCGTGTACGTGAGCCGGGCCGAATTCCCGGCGCCCGCAGCCGATGAATATTACTGGGTCGACCTGATCGGCCTCGATGTCGCCAATGAGGCGGGCGTCGAGCTCGGCAAGGTTGCCGACCTGATCGACAATGGCGCGCAATCGGTGTTGCGTGTCACGTATGCGTCCACGGACAAGGATGGCAAGCCGGCCACCGGCGAGCGCCTGATCCCGTTTGTAGGCGTGTTCGTGAAGACGGTGGACCTGGCGGCGAAGCGTATCGTCGTCGACTGGGAAGCCGACTACTAAGCAGCGGCAACGCTGTGGCAACCCCGCCGCGCGCCTTGATTCAATTTCGCTGAACGGAGAGAGCGATGCAGTTCGATGTCGTCACGCTCTTTCCCGAGATGTTCCGCGCGCTGACCGACTGGGGCATTACCAGCCGGGCGGCGAAGCAGCAGCGTTACACGTTGCGCACGTGGAATCCGCGTGATTTCACGACCGACAACTACCGTACGATCGACGATCGCCCCTACGGCGGCGGGCCCGGCATGGTCATGCTGGCCAGGCCGCTCGAAGCGGCGATCGACGCGGCAAAGGCCGCGCAGGCGCAAGCCGGCGTGAGCGCCCCGCGTGTGCTGCTGATGTCGCCGCAAGGCAAACCGCTCACGCACGAACGCGTCATGCAGTTCGCGCAGGAGCCGGGTCTCGTGATGTTGTGCGGCCGCTATGAAGCGATCGACCAGCGTCTCGTCGACCGCTGCGTGGACGAAGAAGTGAGCCTCGGCGACTTCGTGCTCTCGGGGGGTGAATTGCCCGCGATGGCCTTGATGGACGCCGTGGTGCGCAACCTGCCGGGCGTGCTGGGCGATGCGCTTTCGGCGGTGCAGGACAGCTTCGTCGACGGTTTGCTCGACTGTCCGCATTACACGCGCCCCGAGGAATACGACGGTGTGCGCGTGCCCGATGTGCTGCTTGGCGGCCATCATGCGGAAATCGAGCAATGGCGTCGCCGCGAGGCGTTGCGCAACACGTGGAACAAGCGGCCCGATCTGATCGCGCGGGCCAGAAAGAACAAGATGTTGAGCCGGGCCGACGAGGCGTGGCTCGCTAGTCTCGCGAAGGGCTCGAACGAAGCGTAAGGCTTCGGGCGTGCGCGACAAGGGGCGCAAAAGGCGGTGCCGCTTCATGCGTGAACGGCGCCAGTTGTGAATCCATCCTCTATCGGGGCCGTAGTGCAGCAACCCTGCACAGGTACGAACGCCGACAAGATGGCATACGGAGTCAATCCATGAATCTGATTGAAAAACTCGAGCAGGAAGAAATCCAGCGCGTGCTGGGCGAGAAGACCATCCCCGAATTCGCCCCCGGCGATACGGTGATCGTCAACGTGAACGTGGTTGAAGGTAACCGCAAGCGCGTTCAGGCATACGAAGGCGTCGTGATCGCGAAGCGTAACCGCGGCCTGAACTCGTCGTTCATCGTGCGCAAGATCTCGTCGGGCGAAGGCGTCGAGCGTACGTTCCAGACGTACTCGCCGCTGCTGGCCAGCATCGTGGTGAAGCGTCGCGGCGACGTGCGTCGCGCGAAGCTGTACTACCTGCGCAACCTGTCGGGCAAGAAGGCACGTATCAAGGAAAAGCTGGTGTCGAAAGACCGCGCAGCTGCTCCGGCCGAACAGGCGTAAAAGCTGTAAGAAAGAAGCACCCTCCGGGGTGCTTTTTTCTTTTTGGCCGCAAAATAATCTCGTGTACGTGTAATCCGGGACGCCCGTTGATCCGCCCAGTATTTGAACCCGAAAGCCTGCCGATCGAATCGACGGGCGCGAGCCTTCCGCAGGTCGCCGCGGAACGCCTGACCGCCGCCGGCTTGCGCACGCGCTTCGAGCAGCGCCTGCCGTGGGACCCCGAACCCCAGGAAGCCCGTCTGTTCGAGATGCGCGATCCACGCGAGGCCGCCGTGCTCATGCCCATTGCCATGCGCCCGGGCGGCCTGACCGTGCTGCTCACCCAGCGCGCCGACAACCTCAGCAATCACGCGGGCCAGGTGAGCTTTCCCGGCGGCAGCCGCGAACCTTCCGACCCCACCCCCATCGCCGCCGCGCTGCGCGAGGCGCACGAGGAAGTGAACCTCGACCCCGCGCGCGTCGAGGTGCTCGGCGCATTGCCCGACTACCTCACCGGCACCGGCTTCAGGGTCACGCCCGTGGTCGGTCTCGTGCACGAGCCGTTCAGTCTCGCGGCGGACTCGCTCGAAGTGGCAAGCATCTTCGAAGTGCCGCTCAGCTTTCTCATGAACCCGGTGCATCACCAGGTGCGCGTGCTCCGCTGGGAAGGCGGCGAGCGGCGCTTTTATGCGATGCCGTATCCGGACCGCAATTCGCCGGACCTCGACGTGCCCGAACCCGTCGTCGCTTCCGGTGTCGGCTCCTCGCACTTCATCTGGGGGGCGACGGCCGGTATGCTGCGCAACTTCTACCGTTTCCTGCTCGCGTAACACGTCTGGCGGCGCGTGCAAGCGTCGCTGCGCACTGTTGCGAGTTTGCCGCCCGAATTGCCGGCGATGGTCAGGCACATCTGGCCCTGTGATATCGTTGCAACACTTTCATAAAACCCCTTTCGCAACCCGATCTGCACGGCGCGTCGCATGACCTTCTTTTCCGTATTGCTGGCTCTCGTCATCGAACAGGTGCGGGCGCTGTCGCCCAATAATCCGGTCATGGCGCTCGTGCGCCTCAATGCGGAGTGGGCCGCTCACGGCTTCGACGCCGGCAAGCAGAAGCATGGCCTCCTCGCGTGGCTCGTGGTCGTGCTGCCGTGGACGCTCGCCACGGCGCTCGTCTACTACGTGCTGTACCACATCAGCTTCGTGCTGGCGTTCCTGTGGAACGTGGTGGTTGTGTACTTCACGCTCGGTTTTCGCCAGTTCAGCCACTATTTCACCGACATCCATCTCGCGCTGAACAACGACGACGTGCCGCGCGCGCGTGAAATCCTCCAGGAATGGACCGGCATCGACGCCGTGGACATGCCCGTGAGCGAGATCGTGCGCCACACGCTGATTCACGCGGTGATCGCCTCGCATCGGCACGTGTTCGGCGTGTTCTTCTGGTTTCTCGTGCCGATCGGACCCGCGGGCGCCGTGTTGTACCGCATCGCCGAATATCTCGCGCGCGAGTGGGCACGTCCGGCCGAGGACCGCACCGAGGCGTTCTCGAACTTCGCGCAGCATGTGTTCTTCGTGATCGACTGGGTGCCTGCGCGGCTCACGTCGCTCGGCTTCGCGATCGTCGGCAACTTCGAGGACGCGATCTACGCCTGGCGCAACCACACGAACCAGTGGCCCGACACCAACGAAGGCGTGCTGCTCGCCACTGGCAGCGGCGCGCTGGGCGCGCGCCTGTCAGGCCCGCTCGCCGAGCAGTCCAGCGTCGATGTGCTCGCGCAGCCGGGCGAGGGCGGTCCGTACACGGTGGGCGACGACTGCACGCCGCGTACGCTGCAATCGGCCGTGGGCCTCGTATGGCGCGCCGTGATCCTGTGGATGATCCTGCTGCTCATGCTGACGATTGCCGTCTGGCTCTGAGCGCCCGACGCTGAGTCGCAGAAATGCAAATGGGCCGCTTCCAGCGGCCCATTTTCGTCTGGATCAGCAACTCACGCCGTTACTCGTCGCGCACGTCGCGATCGCGTCCGCAATTCCAGCACACGGTGAACTGCGCCTCGAGCACCTCGCCGCAGCGCGCACAGCGCCACTTGGGCGAGCCCGGCGGCGGCCCGTTCACGGCTTCGTCAATCAGACGCCGGGCGAGCTTCTCGTCGCGCTCGTCGACGAGCCACAGTTCGGGCGCGCACTGCTCGGCCGGAATCTCGCCCATCGCGCCGCTCAGGTAGCGGTTGTGCAGCTCGCAGGGGACGCCCGCCGTCGCCAGGATGTTCATCCAGTGCTGGGCGATCAGCAGATTCGGCGCGCGCACGAGCTTGAGCATAGGCGTTGGGGGCAGGCGGCGCGTCAGCGCACGATCTGGCTGATCTCGTGGATGAGCTGCGCGTAGAGCGCCTGGCGCTCGGGCGCGATGCGGCCGTCGTCCACGGCTTCCAGAATCGCGCAGCCCGGCTCGTGCAGGTGATGGCAGTTATAGAAGCGGCAATGCGCGAGCAGCGGCCGGAACTCGGGGAACGCACGCTCCAGCTTGCCTTCGGTGAGGTGATAGAGGCCGAACTCCTGGAAGCCCGGCGAGTCGATCAACGCGCCGCCCTCGGGCAGCGTGTAGAGCCGCGTGAACGTCGTGGTGTGACGGCCGCTGTTGAGCGCCGTCGAGATCTCGCGCGTGGCCGCTTCGGCGTCGGGGATCAGCAGGTTCACGAGCGTCGACTTGCCCATGCCCGACTGGCCGAGCAGGATCGTCTGATGGCCGTGGAGATGCTCGGCCAGCACCGCGTGTGCTTGCTCGGGGCGGCCCTTCACCGAAACCTCCAGCACCGTATAGCCCAGCGCGCGATAGCGTTCGAGGCGCTGGCGCGCGAGCGGCAGCGCGGGCTCTACGTCGATCTTGTTGAGCACGATGAGCGGCTTGAGGTCGTTGGCCTCGGCGGCCACGAGCGCGCGCCCGAGCAGGTCCTCGCTGAAGTGCGGCTCGGTGGCGAGCACGATCAGCAACTGGTCGAGGTTCGCCGCGAAGAGCTTCGACTTGAACTGGTCGGAGCGATAGAGCAGGTTGCGCCGCTCGCCGATCGCGACGATCACGCCCTGGTCGGCGGAAGTCGACTGATACTCGACGCGGTCGCCCACCGCAACCTCGCTCTTCTTGCCGCGCGGGAAGCATTGCAGGTGCGCGCCGCCGCCGTCGGGCGCGACGAGATAATGGCGCCCATGGGCGGCGATCACCACGCCGTGCAGCGTGGCGCCTGCAGCTTTTGCGTTGCCGGCGGCTTTGGATGCGCGCCGGTTCATGCGTGCGCGAGCAGTCGGTCGATCCGCTGCGAAGCCGGCGGATGCGAGTAGTAGAACGCGGTATAGAGCGGGTCGGGCGTGAGCGTCGACGCGTTGTCCTCGTAGAGTTTCACGAGCGCGTTGACGAGATGCTGCGCGTCCGTTTGCGTGGCGGCGAAGGCGTCGGCCTCGAACTCGTGCTTGCGCGAGGAGAGGCTGCCAAGCGGCGTAACGAAGAACAGGAACACGGGCACGGCGAGGAAGAACAGCACGAGCGCGAGCCCTTCATTGCCGCCGAGCAGCGACGGCCGCACGCCGAGCCCCTCGTAGAACCAGACGCGCTGCGAGAGCCAGCCGAGCAGGGCGAGCAGCGCGAGGCTGATCGCAAACGTGACGACCATGCGCTTGATCACGTGACGGCGCTTGAAGTGACCGAGTTCGTGCGCAAGCACGGCCTCGATCTCGCTGCCGGACAGGCGCGCGAGCAGCGTGTCGAAGAACACGATGCGCTTGGATGCGCCAAAGCCCGTGAAATAGGCGTTGCCGTGCGCGGAACGGCGGCTGCCGTCCATCACGAACAGGCCCTTGGCCGCGAAGCCGCAGCGCTGCATGAGCGCCTCGATGCGTGAGCGCAGCGCTTCGTCGCGCAGCGGTTCGAACTTGTTGAAGAGCGGCGCGATGAAGGTGGGGTAGAGCACCAGCACGAGCATCTGGAAGGCGACCCATACGGCCCACGTCCAGAGCCACCAGAGGCTGCCCGCCTGCTTCATGAGCCAGAGCACGACGAAGAGCAGTGGAATGCCGAACGCGGCGCCGATCAGGAGCCCCTTGATGCGGTCCATGATGAAGATGCGCTTCGTCATGCGATTGAAGCCGAAGCGCTCCTCGACCACGAACTGGCGGTAGTAGTCGAGCGGCAGCTCGACCAGGCCGGAGATGGCGAGCACGGCCCCGACCAGCGCGATCTGGCCCACATATTCGCGCCCGATCGCGTCCGAGATGCCGAGATCGAGCGCCTGCACGCCGCCGAGCAGCGTGAGCGCGATCAGCACCACGGCGCTGAGCACGATCTCGATCATGCCGAGGCGCGTGCGCGCGACCGTGTAGTCGGCGGCGCGCTGGTGCGCGGCGAGCGGGATGGTGGCGGTGAACTGCGCCGGCACCGCGCCGCGGTGGGCGGCCACGAAGCGGATCTGGCGCGACGCGAGCCAGAGTTTGGTCGCGACCATGGCGAGCACGCCGACGACGAACAGCACGCTGAAGTACAGCGCAGGGGAGGGGGACAGATTAGGCATCCAGGAAGTCCGTGGTATCTATGCGACAATTATATGTTCTCGCCGGCCGGGCATCGCATCCTGTCGATGCCGCGCACGCGCCGCGCCACCAACGCTCTTCGGGTTGCCTTTCATGACTGACATTACCGCTGCCGGCGCGCCGCTCATCGAGCGCACCGACATGAACCTGATCTGGCTCGATATGGAGATGACGGGCCTCGATCCCGACAACGACCGCATCATCGAGATCGCCGTGGTGGTGACGAACTCGACGCTCGAGAAGCTCGTGGAAGGCCCCGTGCTGGCCATCCATCAGCCGGAGTCGGTGCTCGACCGCATGGACGAATGGAACCGCAACACACATGGCCGCTCGGGCCTCACCGAGCGCGTGCGCGCTTCGACCGTCACGGAAGAAACCGCGACCGAGCAGATCATGGCGTTCCTTTCGCAATACGTGCCGCCGGGCAAGTCGCCGATGTGCGGCAACTCGATCTGCCAGGACCGCCGCTTCATGGCGCGCTGGATGCCCACGCTCGAGCGCTTCTTTCACTACCGCAACCTCGACGTGAGCACGCTCAAGGAGCTGTGCCGCCGTTGGCAGCCCACCCTCTACAAGGGTTTCCAGAAGCGCGCGATGCACACGGCGCTCGCCGACATCCACGAGTCGATCGACGAACTCAAGTACTACCGCGAGCACTTCCTCGTTCCGGCGCCGGGCATCGTGCCCGACGTGGCGGCAGGCGAGGCCGGCCCGGCGCTCTGAGCGCCGTTGAGACACGCAGCAGCAGCGGCGCTGCCGCTGCTGCGCGATCGTTGAAGTTCGAGTGTCAAGCGCGCGGCGCCCGCTGCGCGTTCCTGGGCCGGAACGCCGCCACGACGTTCGGATCGGTTTCGATATACGGTCCGCCGATCAGGTCGATGCAGTACGGCACGGCAGCAAAAATACCGGGCACCTTCACCGCGCCCTGATCGTCGCGCAAGCCTTCCAGCGTTTCCTTGATCGACTTCGGCTGCCCCGGCAGATTGATGATGAGCGCCGCGTGGTCGTCGTTCTCGCGGATCACGGCAACCTGGCGCGACAGAATGGCCGTCGGCACGAAATTCAGGCTGATCTGGCGCATCTGCTCGCCAAAGCCCGGCATTTCCTTTGTCGCGACCGCGAGCGTCGCCTCGGGCGTCACGTCGCGGCGTGCGGGGCCGGTGCCGCCCGTCGTCAACACGAGGTCGCAGCCGAGGCCGTCCACGAGCGCCGTGAGCGTCGCGGAGATTGTTCCCGCGTCGTCGTGGATCAGGCGCGTTTCGGCGCGCCACGGCGTTTTCAGCGCGTTGCCGAGCCACTCCATCAGCGAGGGAATGCCCTTGTCCTCGTAGACGCCGCTCGTCGCGCGGTCGCTGACCGACACGAGGCCGATCACGAGTTCGTCAGGATGGCTGCGCTCAGGCTTCGTCATCTTCGCGGTCCTCGTCGGCACGCTCGTCGTCCTGGTCTTCGCTCTCGCCGGCGCCCTGGGCGCTCGCGTCCTTGATCCACTGGAACAGCTCGCGGAAGGACCTGGGCGGCTTGCCTTGCTCCTGCTCTCGGCGCGCGTTGCGGATCAGCGTGCGGCCTTCCTGCGGGTCGGCGGCGGGGTGCTGGCGGATGAATTCGGTGAGCGCGGCGTCGTCCGCGAGCAGCTTGTCGCGCGTGCGCTCGATCCAGTGCAGGCGGGCCGTGGCGGCCCTGTTCACGCCGCGGTGCTCGTCGAGCTTCGTGCGCAGCGCGGCGACTTCGGCCTCCGTGAGCCCGCGCATCATGCGGCCCACGTACTGGAGCTGGCGGCGACGGCCTTCGTGGTCGGTGATGCGGCGGCACTCGTGGACGGCGTCCGCGAGGTCTTCGGTCATCGGCATGCGCTTGAGCGCGTCCTTGGGCAGTTCCACGAGGGCCTGGCCGAGTTCCTGGAGCGCTTCCATGTCGCGCTTGAGCTGCGATTTGCTCGGGCGATCGTAGCCGTTGTCGTCTTGTTCGGCGACAGCGTCGTTCATCGGTTGAATGCGGGTTTTGCGTTTCATGGGGCGTATTGTAGCGTGCGCGCGCGTGCGGCTCGGGCTGGAAGTCGGCGGAAAGCGGCGCCGGCGGCCCGATGCGGGTGCGGGCATTGGTACGGCGGTTGGTGCGGGGGCCAGGCGGCGAAAGCGCCTGTGATGCGTGTTCACATACCTTGCTATGATCGCGGGATGCGCTTTGCGAACGCTGCGCGTTCCGAGGCACCTGAATCGACACCAGCGAAACACGACATCAGCGGGCCGCACCGGCCCAATACCGGACCGTAACGACAATGGCAGCAGACATCGAAGCCCGGCAACGCTTTTTCCCCCACACCCAGGACGAGCTGAAGGAGATCGCGTCAGATATCCTGCGGCACGCCAGCGCGCTCGGCGCGAGCGACGCCGCGACCGAGATTTCCGAAGGCGACGGTTTGTCCGTCTCGGTGCGGCGCGGCGAGGTCGAGACGATCGAGCACAACCGCGACAAGATGGTCGGCGTGACCGTCTATATCGGCAACAAGCGCGGCAACGCGAGCACCTCGGACTTTTCGCCGCAGGCGCTCAAGGACACGGTGGCTGCCGCGTACAACATCGCGCGCTTCACCGCCGACGACGACTGCGCGGGCCTCGCCGAGCGCGATCTGCTCGAAACCGCGCCGCGCGACCTCGACCTCTATCACCCGTGGAATCTCTCCGCCGACGAGGCCGTGGAAATCGCGCGCCGCGCCGAAGACGCCGCGTTCGCCGTCGACCCGCGCGTGAAGAATTCCGAAGGCGCGAGCGTGTCGGCGCAGCATTCGCAGTTCGTGCTCGCCACCTCGGGCGGCTTCATGCACGGCTATCCGTACTCGCGCCACTACGTTTCGTGTGCGCCTATCGCAGGCGTCGGCCGCAACATGCAGCGCGACGACTGGTACAGCTCGCGGCGCAGCGCGGCCGAGCTGGCCTCCCCCGAAGCCGTCGGGCGTTATGCGGCCGAGCGTGCGCTTTCACGCCTGAACGCGCGCAGCCTCGACACGCGCAAGGTGCCGGTGCTGTTCGAGGCGCCGCTCGCGGCGGGCTTGCTCGGCGCGTTCGTGCAGGCTGTGAGCGGCGGCGCGCTGTATCGCAAGACGTCGTTCCTCGTCGACAGCCTCGGCAAGCCGGTGTTCGCGCCGCACATCCAGATCGTCGAGGACCCGCATGTGCCGCGCGCGGCCGGCAGCGCGCCGTTCGACGAAGAGGGCGTGCGCACGCAGCGCCGCGAAGTCGTGAAGGACGGCATCGTGCAGGGCTATTTCCTGTCGTCGTATTCGGCTCGCAAGCTCGGCATGCAGACCACGGGCAACGCCGGCGGGTCGCACAACCTGCAGTTCCAGAGCTCGCTCACGAAGCCCGAGGACGACTTCGAGGAGATGCTGAAAAAGCTCGGCACGGGCCTGTTGCTGACCGAACTGATGGGGCAGGGCGTGAACTTCGTGACGGGCGACTATTCGCGCGGCGCGTCGGGCTTCTGGGTGGAGAACGGCAAGATCCAGTACCCGGTGGAAGAAATCACGGTGGCTTCCACGCTGCAGGAGATGTTCCACCACATCGTCGCCGTGGGCGCGGATACGCTCGCGCGCGGCACGCGTCAGACCGGCTCGGTGCTGATCGAGCGGATGACGGTGGCGGGCCAGTAAGCGCCCTTTAGCGCCTTCTGCACAGGCTCGATGAAAAACGGCACGCCCTGGCGTGCCGTTTTGCTTTTGGGTGCCGCGCTGCGCGCGCCCATCGATCAATCGCGCCGCACGTACCGCACGAAAGCGAAATCGAAGTCGTTCGGTGCATTCGCATGCAGCGTCTCGCGCGACGTTTCCTGCCACACGTCGGGGTCGGGCGCTGGGAAGGTGGCGTCGCCCTCGAAGTCCGCGGAGATTTCCGTCACGACGAGTTCGTGCGCAAGCCCGAGTCCTTCGCCGTAGAGCTGCGCGCCGCCGATCAGGAACGCCGTGGGCGCCTGGTCCTGGGCCGCGAGCGCGAGCGCCTCGTCGAGGCTCGTGGCGGTGTCGCAGCCGGGAAAGCGCTTGCCCGCGTCGCGCGTCACGACGATGTTGCGGCGGCCCGGCAAGGCGCGGCCGATCGATTCGTGCGTTTTGCGGCCCATGATGATGGGCGCGCCCATCGTGGTGCGCTTGAAGAACGCGAGGTCTTCGGGGAGCCGCCAGGGCAGCGCGTTGTCGCGGCCGATCACGCCGTTGCGGGCGCGCGCGACAATGAGAGTGAGCGTCGTCATCGAAAGGGTAGAGGTGCGAGGTTGTAAGCTGTTCGCAGTCATTCTACCCGAGCGCGCCGGGCGCCCCGACGCGCTTCCTCGCGGCATCGGCTGTTTCAGTCCTGCCCGTCGGTCGGCAATTCCGCCTGGTTCTCCGCTTCGCCGCCAAAGAACGTTTTTTCGTCGCGCAGGCCGTGCGTGCCCATCAGCCGGTAAAGCGTCACGCGCGAGATGCCGAGATCGGCAGCGGCTTCCGTGAGCCGGTGCCGGTGCCGCAGCAGCGCCGCTTCGATCGCGCGCCGCTCCGCGGCCTCGCGCGCCTGCGCGAGCGTGACCGTCTGCTGCGCGGTGAAGTGCGCGAGATCGAGATCCTCCGCCGAGATCAGCTTGCTTTCGGCCATCACGATCGCGCGGCGCACGCGGTTGATGAGCTCGCGCACGTTGCCAGGCCAGTTGTAGTTGTACAGGGCCTCGATGGCGTCTGGCGTGAAGCCGCGGATGCGGCGCGCGCTGTCCTGCTTGAACTTGTGCAGCACGTGATGCGCGAGAATTTCGATGTCCTTGCCGCGCGCGCGCAGCGGCGGCTCGTCCACGCGCAGCACGCACAGGCGGTGAAAGAGGTCGGCGCGAAAGCGTCCGTCGCGCATCGCCGCCTCGAGATCGACGTGCGTGGCCGAAATGATGCGCACGTCCACGGGAATCTGCTCGCGGCCGCCCAGCCGCTCGATCTTGCCTTCCTGCAAAAAGCGCAGCAGGCTTGCCTGGCTTTCCAGCGGCAGGTCGCCGATTTCGTCGAGAAAGAGCGTCCCGCCGTTGGCCGATTCGACGCGCCCGATCTTGCGCTGGTTCGCGCCCGTGAACGCACCGCGCTCGTAGCCGAACAATTCGGATTGCAGAAGATGGTGCGGAATCGCGCCGCAGTTGATCGGCACGAAGGTCGCCTTGCGCCGCGCGGAGCGCTCGTGGATCGCGAGCGCCGTGAGTTCCTTGCCAGTGCCCGATTCGCCCGAGATGAATACGGTGGCATCGGTGTTGGCCACCTTGCGGATCGTGCGAAAGAGCTGCTGCATCGCTTCGCAGGTGCCGACCATCTCGTCATCGTCCTGGCTCGCGGCGGCGGCCGGCGTGTCGAGATCGCACAGCGACACCATGCCGAACGCGTGGCCCACGAGGTAGTCGAGCGTCGCATGCGCGACCGGCACGTGCACGTAGTCGAAGCAATAGTGGCGGATCAAGCGCCGCACTTCGGCGTCGGTGAGGCGCGAATCGTCGGTGAGCGCGATCCATCCCACCTGCTGCAGCCGCAGAATCGTCTCGAGGCCCGCGAACTCGCGCGGCGCGAAACCCGTGAGATCGATGATGCCGGCGTAGGCCGCCTCCGGTTTCACGAGGCGCGAGGCCTCGTGCACCGTGCGCGCGGTCGAGATTTCCCAGCCACGGCTCTTGAGGTAGGCACACAGCAGCGGGTCGGGCGTACGCGCGACATACAGCAGGGTGCGCTCGATGCCCGCCTCGGGCTTCGCATCGCGCGCGCGGCCCACGTCGGGGATATCTTCGGCAAGCGGCGGCCCGCCCACGGCGAGACGCTGCCCGGCTCCGGCGAGTGGTGTCACAGTGGCGCCCAGATGTGAGGATTCGCGCACGATCGGCCTCATGTGATCAGAAGGTGTAAGGGAATCGCACGCCGACGACGAAGTTCGGTGCATCGGGCGTGAGCCCGACGGACACCGCGCCGTTGATCGTCAGGTGCTTGTTCACCACGTGATTCAGGCCGAAGTTGAGCACCGAGGCGGTCGTCTGGCTGCCCGGCACGCCGGTCCAGGTGCCGCCCGGCGACTTGGTCTTCGACTGCGGCTCGATGGCCATGGTGTACGAAATGCTCGCCGAGTCCTTGTCCGAGAAGGCGAGCGCTACGCCGCCGCCGAACTGGATGATGTCGCCGAGTTTCACTTCGGCAGGCTCGGTCTGCCCGATCACCGAGGAGATGTCGGCGAACGAGCGTGAGATGTTGTACGTGTATGAGAAGCTGCCGAACAGCACCACGGGGTCGTAGGTCTTCAGCACCGAGATGCCGGCCGTGACGTTCCAGAAGCCCGTGCCTGTAGGCAGCTTGCTGGGAGCGACGAGATTGGTGTTGTCGGGCGTGATCTGCTGAACCTTGATGCCGAACGGCGAGGTGCCGGTCGCCGTTTTCACGCGCAGGCTGCCGACCACGTCGGGAATGCTGTTGGTTTCCTTCAGGAACTGGTAGTAGATCCCGAAGTTCACGTCGCCGATGGCGTTCGAATTGACCGATGCATCCGTGAGCGTGCTGGCCGAGCCGCCCGCGCCACCCACGATGAAGGTGCTGTGCCGGTAGACGTAAGGCACGTCCACATCGATGCTCATGCGGTCCGTGAGGCCGTAGCGCGTGTCGAGGTCGGCCGTGATCGTGTGCGACTTGGTCTGCCCCAGATTGATGTTGCCGAGGAAGATCGCGTCGAGTGCAAGAAAGCCCGAAAGCTGGAGCTGGCGCCGATCGTAGTAACTGTCGCTGATGCCCCAGTCCAACGTCAGCTTGTGGTCGAAGAGCGGCGCGTGCTCGCGCTGCACGACCGCCTCTTCGGCTTGCGTGCGCGACGGCTCGGCGCTCTTTTGCGTCTCACCCACGGTCGGGCTGCCGGTGTTGGGATTGACGCCCGGGTTGATACCAACGGGCGCGCCCTGCTGCGGCCCGCTCGCGGCCGAAGTGCCGGTCGCACCATTGGTCGCGCCCGCGTCGGGCGAGGGCGGGTTCACCGGCACGCCCGTGGCCGTGCCGGTGAGCGAACCCGGCGCCGTCGCGCCCGGCAGCGCCTGGGCGAGCGGCGGCAGGGGCACAGGCAGACCGTCTGCGCCCGGCTGTTCCGCGACCGTCGCGCCCGACGCGGCGTCAGGCGCGCCCGCGCCCGGCATGCCGCGGCCGCGTTGCGCCATTTCGAGGTTCGTCACCTGGCGCTCCAGCGACTGGATTTGCCTCTGCTGCTCGTCGACGACGCGCATGAGTGTATTCAGGCGGTCTTCGATCGACTGGCTTTGTAGCGCCTGCGCGTGGGCGGATTGCGAGAGCGCGAATAGTAAAACGGCTGCTGGAATGGCGGCCAGCGACACGTGTGGCGCGGCCGCCCTGGACATCATCTTCATTGTTCTTCCCCCGGGATCGAATGCGGGCGCCCGGCGGAACCCCCTGGTTCCACGCCCGCGCACGTCGATGCTCCTCATTCAAAGTGCTGCTTCTCGCGCGGGTCCTTGCCCGCGTGGTGGTCTCCTTGACTGGCACGTCTCGTGTAGGCCCTCGGTTAGTGGAGATTTCGCAGAGCCTGTAATACGCCGGTCTGCCGGATCATTTGCGACGTCATCTGCTGCGTCTGCAGACTCAGTTGCAACTGGTTGGCGACCTGCTGGTTATTGCCTGCGACCTGGAGTAACTGGGCGATCGCGCCGGCTTGCTGCATGTTGCCCGGCACGATGTTCTGCGTGGCGATGCCCGCCGGCGTCTGCAGCGTCACGTTGACGCCGTTACTGCCGAACGAGATGCCCGCTCTTATGCTGCCGGTCGCGTTCGATGCCGACGCGCTCGACTGGTTGGCGGCGCCTGGCAGATTCGCGAGGTGCGGCGCGTTGTTGTCATAGGAGATGGTGGCGGCATTGGCGCCCGTATTGCCGTTGCCGGCCACCTGGGTGATCTGCGAGACGCCGTTGATCGAGACGTTCTGGCCGCCGGTGGCCGTCGCGTTCGGGTTGGCGCCGCTGTTTGCGCCCGTGGCCCCGCCCTGCGTCGGGTCGATCACGGTTGCATAGGTCTTCACCTGCGCGCTCACCTGGTTGGCCGCGTTCTGGGCGACCGCGAGCGCGCCTTGCGCGACTGCGGTCGCGCCGTTTGGCAATTGCCATTGAGAAAGCAGGTTCAGAACGAACCCGGAAATCATGTCGCTGCCGGCATATTTGCCGGTCTGATGCGCGAGCACGTCGTCGCCGACGGCTTCGCAGCGGATGCCTTGCGCCTGTCCGTCGGCGTTCGCGAGAAACGCCGGCACCGGTTGCGGCAAGCCGATGCCTTCAGCCGCTAGCGCACCGCTCGAAAAAGCGCAGGCGAGCGCGCAGACGGCTGCCGCGATGCCACACTGTGAGAGGTTGCGTTTCATGATTCTTCGGACTTCAGAACATGACGGCCTTATCGAGGCCGTATTCGAAGAAGGGAGTCGCCGCAGTGCCATTGAGCAAGGCTTGTTCACGCAGCTTGAGCGCGAGCGACTCGTTGTTCTGCAACAGCGGAGAGTCCTCCAGGAACGGTTTGCCGAGCACCGCGAAGACGAGGCCGTTCCATGTTTTGGCGAAGTCGTCTTCGGCGACGATCCGGTTGCCGAGCGCGGGGTCCGCAATGAAGATGCGGCCGTTCTCGGCGTGCTTGACGATCACGAAGTGCTCGTAGCCATCGATGTTCATGAGCACCAGCACGGGAATCTGCAGGTGGTAGAGCGCGTCGGTATTGACGCGAAAACCGCGGCCGCGCAAGCCGATCGTCTCGACGAACTTCTTCATGTCGAGCATGGAGAAGCCGTTCTTGACGACCACCTCGGGCGTGGAGAACACCATCATCTGGCGGATCAGCTCAGGTTCGGGGATGTCGATGCCGTAGCCATACTTGAGCAGTGTGGCGAGTGCGGCGGCGCCGCAGCTGTAGTCGTACTGCTGGCTGACGATGCTGCGATAGCGCAGGTCCCGCATCGAGTGGAGCGGCAGCTTCACCGGCACGCCGACGAGGTGGGTCGCGTCGAGCGTCGACTGCTGCGCATGCACAGGCACAAGGGCTGCGCTGGCCGAGAGCGTCAGCGCGACGACAAACATCCTTGATGCCGGGGTCGATACGGGCCCGGACATGGTGGTCTCCTGCCTTCTGGTATGCGCGCCGGCTGCGGTGGGACAGCCGGCGCGCGTTGCTTGCTGCGTTTTCTGCCTGGGGCGAGCCCAGTTCCTGCAGTGCTGCCAACCGTGCTTAGTGGCCGTTGTTCATCGCGGCGATTGCCATGCCGTTGTGCTGCAGGTTGCCGATGCCGCCGGCAATGTTCACGCCGATGTTGCCTTGCGCGCCGGTGAGCGTATTGGCGCCGAGGCTGGCCGTACCCTGGAACTGGCCGACTGCCGACATGTTGGCGTTCTGCGAGCTGTTATCCGTCGCGACCATCGCAACCGTCGAGTAGGCACCCGGGGTTGCCGTCGTCACCGAGCCCGCAAGACTGTTGTTCTGCGCGTTGCCGATGCCGGATGCGACGTTCACGCCGACGTTGCCCGATACGTTGGCGAGAGAGCCGTCGCCGACAGACGCGTTCAGGTTGAAGTTCTTCACGTGGGCGCTACCGCTGGACGCCTGCGTGTTGAAGATCTGCGCGTTGCCGAACACGTTGCCCATGTCGACGGAAGCGAGCGCGACGTCGTTGCTTTGCGCGTTGTTGATGCCTTCAGCGATGTTCACGCCGAGGTTGCCCGTCACGCCGGTTGCTGCGCCGTTGCCGGTATTGGCGTCGAGCGTGCCCGCCTGTTGTGTGTTGATATGCTGCGTAACGGAGCCGGTGGTGTGCTCGTCGACGGTGTTGAGCGAGTCGCTCACGTTGTAGCCCCAGCTCTTGCTCGAGCTCGAGCTGCGCGACGACGAGTGGCTATGCGAATCCGAGCTGGAGCTCGACGAGCTGTACATGGATGCGTACGTGCTCGACGAGTTCTTCGACTTTTCGCTCGTGCCGTTCACGCTCGTCGAAAGCGCGGCGCTGGCCGTGCCGTCAGCATGAGCCGTATTGGCGGTCGTCGAGCTGTTGCTCGTATTCTTGTTGTTGTTCACGGACCAGGCCGCGCCGACGTTCGTCGTGTCGCTGTTGTTGTGCGAGTTGGTCGTGGTGTGCGACGTGCTTTCCGAGCCAGTGAGGTCGATGCCGGCCGAGCCGTTGCGGTGGTTGCCGGTGTGCGACCACGATGCGTTGGCCTGGAGGCTGCCATTGCCGCTCTGCGACTTCGTCGACGTGTTGTTGCCTACGCTGCTGTAGCTCGTGCCAAGGGCCGCGCTGCCTGTGTCGCTATAGGTGCTGGCAGTCGTGTGGTCATGTGTGCTGCCATTGTCGGTCGCGACGTGATAGTCGGCGCTCGCGCTTGCGTTGAAGGTCTTACTGAAGCTCGAGTTGCTCGACGAGCTCTTCGAGTTCGACGCATTCACTTGATGCGAATGCGACGAACTGCTCGACGACGACGAGCTGCTCGACTCGCTCGAGCTCGAGGACTTCGAGAAGGAATTGCTGCCCGTGCCCGTCACGCTCCACGTGGTGTTGTTCACTGCCGTGGTGATCTTGCCGCTGTTGTAGCTTTGCGCTTGCGGAAGCAGCGTGCCGCCACCGGTGGTCTGGTTGTTGTTGATGACGGCGCCGGCGGTGCTCGAAACCGAGACGCAGCCGAACAGCGCGACAAAGCCTTCGATGCCCACGTATTGCGTGACGCCTGTGGCGTTGAAGAGATACGCCGAATTTGCCGCGTGAGCGGAGCCTACCGCCGACGCAAGAACTGCCGCTGCTATGAGGGTGCGCTTCATGATTTCGCTCCGATACTGAGTGGTCAGTTAAAAAAGAGTGCCCGCCGGGGGACGGAGCACAAAACTGTTTGCCGTAGCGTTACCGGCGCCGGCCGTCTGGTTCACCTGCACGAGGCCCGTCGCATTCCTGAATGCCGCATTGTCGATGCGTACCTCACGAATACCCCCTGCCTGGGCCATTTGCCCCTGACCGCCGTTTTGAGCAGCCGCCGCGGACAGTTCGCCGTCCGAGACCGCCACTACACCAATCGCACCACTGCTGATGAGAGCAGTGTTGCGCTGGACATTGCCCACGCCCGCCGACTGATTCACCATCATTGCGCCGTTCGCGTTTGCAAAAGCTCCTGCACCTATCGTCGCGCTCGCGCCCTTGAGTCGCGCCGTGACGCTGGCGAGCTGCTCGTCGCCGTTGACGTTGATCGACACGTTGCCGGTCGTGATCGTCAGCTGGTTGGCCTGCGCGTTGTCGACACCCGCGGTCTCGTTCACCGTGAGCGCGCCGGTCGTCGAGGTGGCGGCGCCCGGGGCGATGCTCGCCGTCGCGCCGACGCTCACCTGGGCCTGCGCGGCGCTCGCGAAGGCGAGCGCGGCGACGCCGGCGAGCGCCGTGCGCCACGCGCGTGACGTCTGGATCGAACGGCTCATTTCATGCCTCCCATGGCGCCCGAAAGTGGGGCGAGCGCGCCTGTGATCGTCGAGGAAATCGTGCCGCCGAGACCGGCGCCGACGCCGCCGGTCGCGCCGGCACCGGCCGCCACATTCGAGCCGGTTGCGCTGCCCGTGAGAATGCGCGTGAGCGCCTGGACGCCGGCGGTCTGCGCGCTCAATGCGCCGTTCGCGTTGACGCCGCTCGAGCCGTGCGCGTTGGTGAGATCGGTGTCGGTGACGAGCGTCGCCATCGCCGGGTCGAAGCTGTTCTTGGGGAAGGTCGTGGCGCGCACGAGCACCGGGTCCTGATTCTTCGGCACGTTGTCGAAAGCGCTGCGCGGCGTGATGTCTCGTTCGACGATGACGTCGCCAGGGTTCGTGACCTGCTGGGCGGCCACGCCCGCCGTGACGCTCGCGGCCAGTAAGCCGCACAGGGCGGCGGCGAACTGGGTCGACCGGCGGCGGGCGCCGCGCGTCGAATTGCGTGCTCTCATGCTGGTCTCCTCCTGGCCGGAGTCGGCACATCGGCGCCTCGTCCGGTCATTTCGTCCTGGTCGCGCGTGTTCGCAGCGAACCAGGACACCGCGCCGCAAGCGGCGCGGGTGCTATCTCATCGTTACTTTCTCGTGTAGCTCGCGAGGTTGCCCTGCGTGTTCTGGGTCGCGTCGACAGGGATCGGCAGCGGTGCGGGCGGCGCGATTTCGTCCCAGAGCGTCACGTTGTTGTTGCCGCGCATCAGTTGCGGGGTGGCAGCCATCATCACCATGCCGACGGCGCCGCCGCGCTGGCGCGAAAGCGTCTGGTCGTCGAGAGAGCCGATGCCCGCGAAGACGCCGTCATTGCCAAAGGCGACGGGGTCGGCCGGCGCGGGGGCGCTGGCGGCCGTGTTGCTGGCCGGGGCCGCGGCGGTCGAAGTCGCGTCGCTGGCCGGCGTGCCCACTGCGAGCGTGGCGGGAACGAGTGCCGCAGGTGTTGCAGGAACGACATCCGGGGTGGCGCTGGCGACGCTGGCAACCGCAGTTGGCGCGGCAGGTGCATCGTCCACTGCCTGTGCGCGAGCACCGGGCGAGAGTAGGAGGAGGACGGCGGGAACGAGCATGGCGGCACATGCACTGCCGTAGCCAATGACACTGCGCCGGACCTGCTGGATGTTGAGTCGCATGGCGTATCTCCTGATGCGAGACATTTAGCGAAACGTGTGCCATCGCCCGCAATCCATTGATACGCTTCGAACCGCACTATTCTCTGCAAATTTTGAATGGCGGATATTCGCCAAAATGTTTCAGCGCTGAAACGTGGGGCTGTTTAAACCCGTTCGGAATGCGATACGGGTTTCAAAGGAGAACGTTTGCGCGCCAGACACTTAACTATTGAGAGAAAGGAAACATCCGTAATTCTTTCTGCACTGACAAAATGCCGGAAAACTAGTGGAAACATTTCCATCGGTCCCTTATCCATTCCCATTGCATAAATTCTATCCAAGTGCCACGAGGCTATAGTAAGCTTCAGAAAAAGCCGTAATGCCTAAAAGAAAACGCCCGCAACTGGGCAAGTTGACACACACGCCACAACTCGGGGATTCACTGTCAGCAAAAGCATGCGCGTTCACTGTTTTTCAGGTACGCGAAAGCCGCTTTTTGCTGCGTGTCTGTACATTCAGGTGCGTGCCGTCATTCCCAAACGATGGTGTTGGCAAGAGGATCTGAATAATGGAACCTGCAACGCGGCAATTGGTGTACGTGACGCGAAAACCGGTCGAAGCGTTGAACGAGCGGTTCCACGAGCGTGGCTGGCAGGTGGAGATCGTCGGCAACGCACGGGACGCGCGGCGCGCTCTGCGCGCAGGGATGCCTGCGGGCGGGCTGCTCGATCTTTCCAGCGAATTCCATCTGCATGAAATCGGCTCGTTCGAGCCGTGCCTCACGCTGCCCAACGTCGGCTGGGTGGCTGCGACCACGACGGGCCAGTTGCAGGACGCAACGCTGCGCCGTCTGGTGCGCGATTACTGTTTCGATTACGTAACGGTCCCCTGGAACGGCGATCGGATCGTCGATTCCGTCGGCCACGCGTATGGCATGGTCTCGCTCTGCGAAGTCGCCTCGAACGACACCACGGGCGGCACCGAAGGCGAAATGGTCGGCTCGTGCGAGGCGATGCTGGCGCTGTTCCGCTCGATCCGCAAGGTCGCGCTGACCGATGCGCCGGTGTTCATCTCCGGCGAGTCGGGCACGGGTAAGGAACTCACGGCGGTGGCGATCCACGAGCGCTCGGCGCGCCGCAGCGCGCCGTTCGTGCCGATCAACTGCGGCGCCATTCCCCCGCACCTGCTGCAGTCCGAGCTGTTCGGCTACGAGCGCGGCGCGTTCACGGGCGCGAGCCAGCGCAAGATCGGCCGGGTCGAATCGGCCAACGGCGGCACGCTTTTTCTCGACGAAATCGGCGACCTGCCGATGGAAAGCCAGGCGAGCCTGCTGCGTTTCCTGCAGGAAGGCAAGATCGAGCGCCTGGGCGGTCATCAGTCGATTCCCGTGGACGTGCGCATCATCTCGGCCACGCACGTCGATATGCGCGCGGCGATGGTGGAAGGGCGCTTCCGCCAGGATTTGTATCACCGTCTGTGCGTGCTGCAGATCGACGAGCCGCCGCTGCGCGCGCGCGGCAAGGACATCGAGCTGCTCGCGCGGCACATGCTCGAGCGCTTCAAGAAGGACGGCAGCCGGCGCCTGCGCGGCTTTTCGCCCGACGCCATCGCCGCCCTGCACAACTACAGCTGGCCCGGCAACGTGCGCGAGTTGATCAACCGCGTGCGGCGCGCCATCGTGATGTCGGAGGGCCGCGCGATCACGGCGCGCGATCTCGAACTCGGCGACTACGTCGAGGTGGTGCCGGTCTCGCTCGCCCAGGCGCGCGAAGCCGCCGAGCGCCAGGCCATCGAACTCGCGCTGCTGCGCCACCGCGGCCGCCTCGGCGACGCCGCCCAGGAGCTCGGCATCTCGCGCGTGACGCTGTACCGGCTCTTGTGCGCGCATGGCATGCGCCATATGGAAAGCGAGCCGCTCGCGCCGCATCCGGGCGGCCTGGTTTCGGGCGGTTGAGGCGGGGTGGGGTTGCCTGAGGGCGCTTGACGTCGATTGAGGCGACCGGCACTTTCGTGCTCCACGCGTGGATCGCGCGCCGTCGCTTTGCGCGGCCTTTGCCATGCGTTTCATCTCGGTGCGTCTTATAGCGTCGCGAGACTTTCTCCGGGCTCGTCGTAGCCCTTCCTGTGGGCGTTCTGCCCTTGTCACCGTTGCGTGATGCGCTCGCGCTTTCGGCGCGGCCGACCCGGGACGCGCGCGCCGGGTAAAATCCTCCTTTTCCATCCTGAATCCGAACCGGGCGCCACGTGCCCGACGAGGGAACCGCGCATGAAACAGTATCTCGAGCTCGTCCGCTCGATTCTCGACACCGGCACCTGGCAGGAAAACCGCACCGGCATCCGCACGATCAGCCAGCCGGGCGCCATGCTGCGCTTCGACCTGCAGGAAGGCTTCCCCGCGGTGACGACGAAGAAGCTGGCATTCAAGTCGGCCGTGGGTGAGCTGATCGGATTTTTGCGCGCCTCGCGCAGCGCAGCCGACTTCCGGGCGCTGGGCTGCAAGGTCTGGGACGCCAACGCGAACGAGAACGCCCAGTGGCTCGCCAACCCGTACCGCCAGGGCACGGACGACCTGGGCGACGTGTACGGCGTGCAATGGCGGCGCTGGCCTGCTTACAAGGTGCTCGACGGCGACGCCGCCGCACAGCTCGTCGACGCGCAGTCGCGCGGCTATGCGCGCGTGGCAGAATTTACCGAGGATGGCCGCTCCAAGGTGCTGCTCTACAAGGCGGTGGACCAGCTGCGTCAGTGCCTCGATACGATCATGAGCAACCCCACCGACCGGCGAATTTTGTTTCATGGCTGGAATCCGGCCGTGCTCGAAGAGATCGCGCTGCCGGCTTGCCATCTGCTGTACCAGTTCCTGCCGAACCCGACAAAGCGCGAAATCTCGCTGTGCCTCTACATCCGCAGCAACGATGTGGGCCTCGGCACGCCGTTCAACCTCACCGAAGGCGCGGTGCTGCTGCACCTGGTGGGCCGGCTCACGGGCTATACGCCGCGCTGGTTCACGTACTTCATCGGCGACGCGCATATCTACGAGAACCAGCTCGATATGCTCAACGAGCAGCTGCGCCGGGAGCCGTACGCGAGCCCGCGTCTGGCCATCTCCGAGCGCGTGCCCGAGTACGCGAAGACGGGCGTCTACGAGCCTCAGTGGCTCGAAAAGGTCGAGCCGTCGGACTTCTCGCTCGTCGACTACCGGCATCACGAGCCGCTGACCGCGCCGATGGCAGTGTGAGGCGCTTGCATTTGCGTGAGTGGCCGGTATGACCGCGCCATGAATAAAGCCCGCGAACGGCGACGTTCGCGGGCTTTTTCGTTGGCGGCGCGTCGATCAGCCGTGGTGGCGATCGTCGTGATTGCCACCGCTTGCACGCTCTTGCGGATGAGGCGCGGGCTGCGGCTGCGGACGCGGTTGGGGCTGCGGCTGCGGGCGGGCCTCCGCGTGCTGCTGCGGCTGGGGCTGGGGCTGCGGATGGAATTCCGGGCGCGGCTGCGGTTGCGGCTGCGGACGGGCTTCGGCGCGCTGCTGCGGTTGCGGCTGCGGATGGAATTCCTGACGCGGCTGGGGCTGCGGCTGCGGCCGGACCTCGGCGCGCTGCTGCGGTTGCGGCTGGGGTTGCGGACGGACCTCGGCACGCTGTTGCGGTTGCGGCTGGGGTTGCGGACGGACCTCGGCACGCTGTTGCGGCTGCGGCTGCGGCTGCGGCTGCGCTTGCGCCTGCGGATGAAACTCGGGGCGCGCCGCGGGCTGCTGCGCCGGCCGCGCCTCGGCTTGCTGCGGCATCTGCTGGCCGTGCTGCGCCGCGGCTGGCTCGGGCATCCGTTGCTGCGCTTGCGGCTGCGGCTGGCCACGCGCCGCGTCACGCTGCTCCTGCATCGCGACGGCGGGCGGGCGGCCTGCCTCGTTGCTGCCCGGCTGGCCTCGTGTGGCCATCGGCGCGTGCGGCTGTGTCCAGGCCGGTTGATGCACTTCGCCGCGCGCCGCGTTGGCCGCGTTCATCGCACCCGGGCCGGGCTGACCGGCTGCAGGCGCGCCGCCTTCGGGCCGGCCCGCAAACTGCGGCGGACGCGGCACGCCATGTTCCTGCGCGACAGCGGGCGGCATGCCCGCCTGGCCATGTTCGGGGCCACGCGGCATGGCGTTGGCGGCTGCGGCGCCCGGTTGGGGGGCGCCGCCAGGCATGCCCGGACGGCCGGCTTGCGCCTGCGGGGCCGCCGGCCTGCCCGTCGCGCCAAGCACCGGTGAGTGCGGCGGTACGACACGCACGTTCTGTGCGGGCCACGCGCCGTGAGCTGCGGCAGAGAACGGCGAGGACGGCGCATGCGCCGGCGCCGAGACGCGCACCACGGGCGCGCCTGCCCCCGGCACCGTGCCGCCGGCGTGGGCGAAGCGCTGCGCGAGGTTGTCGTGGAATGCGGGCGGTGCGACGGGCGCGCGCGTGGCGACGACCTGACGCTGATTGAGCGCCGCGGGCGGCCGGTAGTCGGCGCGGCGCATGTTGGGCCCGAAGCTGCCCTTCACAGGCGCGATGCCAGGCGTGCCCGGGTCGATGCGCGCATTGCGCCATTGCTGCGGATCGACACGCTGCGCGAACCGCGAGACCGGCTGACCATGGACGAACGCCGTGGCCGGTACCGCCGTCACCGCACCCGGCGCGCGATAGTTCACGTAGGTGTTGTGAACGTTGATATTCGTGATGTTGACGTCGCGCCGGTAGTTGTTGACGACGACGGTCTGGTTCACGCGCTCGTAGTAGTGCGGGCTCCAGCCGCCCCAGTGCGGATGCCATGGCTCACTCGGCCCGAGCGCGAACCACGCGACGCCCGCGGCCGCGACGCCGCCTACCGCGAGGTTGACGCCCCAGTCCGTGCCGCCGTCGCCGCCGCCCACGAACGCGACCAGCGCCGGCGCATAGACGGGCGGCGCGCTTTCGACGACCGGCCCGGGCACCCACGCCCACGAATCGTCGACGTAAGCCCAGCGTCCGTAGTGATACGGCGCGAAGCCCCAGGGCGCGTCATCGACCCACGTCCAGCCCCACGGCGCCTGCCACACCCAGTGGCCGTCGTGATACGGCGCCCAGCCGGTGGGCACCGAGTTCGGCGTCCAGACTTCGCCGTATTGCGGATCGTTGCGCCACGTGCCGTTGTTGTCGAGGTCCTGGTAGCCCGGGACGTCGCGCGAGACATAGCGCGCCGAGACCGAGCGGTCCTCGGCGGCGTCGCGCGCGAGCCCCCACTGGTCGAAGGCGTCCGGCGGCGGCGTCTGGTCGCTCGCCACCTGCTGCAGGTCGGTGCCGGCGAAGCGGATCTGCTGGCCGGCCGTCATCGGCGTCTGACCGTTTTCGCCGTACACGGTCACACTCCCGCTGCGCACGGTGACGGTCGTGCTGCTGCCGTCGGGTGCCACATCCACGCGATAGTCGCCGGGGCTCGTCACGCCGAGTGCGAGGTTCGGCGTGTCGATTTCATACGAGCTGCCGGGCGGCACTTCGCGCACGCGCGTCGAGAGCGTGCCCTGCGCGACCTTGAGCTGCGCGGTTTGATCGTCGAGATTGAGGACGTCGAGGCTCGTTTGCGCGCCGAGGCGCACCGCCGTCGAGCCGATGTGCATCTCCGAGCGCCCATTGGCGTCGTTCCAGAGCTGATCGCCGGTCGTGAGCGGGCGGTTGAGCTGCGCGTACGACCAGTCGCTCGCGCCGGCCGGCTCGGTGGTCACGGCGCCGGCCATGTAGTCCAGACGCGCGACGCGGCTCGGCGGATCGCCGCCCGTGGCAGCGGGGGCGGTCGCGGCATCGGGCGGCGCTGCCTGCGCGAAGACCGCGGGCGCGGCTGCGAGGTTCAGCGCCGCGAGCGCGGCGAGCGCAAACAGCGTGCGGCGCGAAGTGCGCCGAAACTGGGTGATCGTAGGTGTGCGCGTCATCATTGTTCTCCTGTCGATGGGATTTGGCGCTTGGCTGCCGCAGCGTTTAACGCTATCCCATGCAGGGCACTGTATCCGGCGGGCTTGTTTCCATGCTCACGGATTTGTTAAGGCTTATGCACCAGATGTAACAGAACGTGTGACCGCGCGCGAAACGCGCATTTTTGCGCGCGAAATCGGCGATGTTGTACGGTAATTGTCAGCTAATTCCGCGCGTGCAGCTGGTGTCTCAGGCACCGGCGATTGCGTCGAACTCGCGCTGCCCCTTGGGTGTGATGCGCAACACGCGCGGGCGGCTCGTGCGCTCGATCCAGCCGCCCTGCGTCCACGAATCGAGCAGCGCCGCGCCGAGTGCGCCGCCCAGGTGCGGCCTGCGCTCGCTCCAGTCGAGGCAGGTGCAGGCGAAGCGCCGCCGCCGCGCGCGCAGCGCCGCCACGTCCACGCCCCAGGCCGCGAGACGCGTTGCGCCCTCGGGGGTGGCTTCGAGGGTGTCGCCGTCGCGCACCAGCAGGCCGCCGTCCACGAGACGTTCGAACACCCGCACGGCCACTTCGCCGGCCATGTGGTCATAGCAGGTGCGCGCATGGCGCATCTCGAGCGGCACCGTACGCGCGGGGCGCGGCGCCGGGCGTTGCGAGGCGACGGTGTTGGACACCTGCGCGACGTTCATGAGCGCCTCGATCGCCGCAGCGATCTCGGGGTTGGCGATGCGGTAGTAGCGGTGGCGGCCGCGTACGTCGAGCGCGAGGAGCCCGCCGTCGGTCAGGCGCGCGAGGTGGCCGCTCGCCGCCGAAGGCGACAGCCCCGCGATCATCGTGAGTTCGCCCGCGGGCCGCGCGCTGCCGTCCATCAACGCCCACAGCATGGCGGCGCGGCCCGGATCGGCGAGGAGTGCGGCAACGCGTGCGAGGCCCGGGAAGTGGCTCGACTCGTCGGTGGCGGGAAGGTTCATGGCGGCTCCTTCATGGTTTGCGATGGCGGCTGACGCCGCCCACACCGTGACTTTAGCGAATTGTCGCATTCGACGTTTCAGTCTATGGTGAAGTGTCGATTGCAACCACTCGAGATCCCCGCGGTGAGGTCGAGGCATTGCCTGCGGCGGTACATACTGCGGTGCGCCAGAGCCCCGCGCTAAAATCGTTCATTCACGCAATCGGCCCGGCCTTTCATGAAACGCTTCCTCGCTCTTTTTGCCGTCGCCGCGCTCGCCGCCTTGTGCACCGCCTGCGCAGGCGGTTCCGCGCCGTCGTCGAGCGGTGCCAGCGGCATCACGATGTACGGCACGATCGACGAGGGCATCACGTTCCACAAGTGAGCGGCCTGGCATCATCTGGCAGTTTTTGATGTTGCTTTGGCCTGACTGCCAAAGGCGCGCGTGCGATGATGCAGACAGATCGTCAGCATCGAGTCCGCCGCCATGCCGTCTCAACCGCCGTCCCAAACGCCCGCACGCCATGTCGTGTTCGCCGTCGCGCCGGAGCTCGTGCTGCTCGACGCCTGCGGTCCCGTCGAGGCGTTCTGGCGCGCCGAGCTGGCGATGCGTGTCGCGAGCGGTACCCGCGGCGGCGATCCCTGCGCCTACCGCACGACGCTCGCCTCGGTCGCCGGCGGCGTGCTGCCCACCTTCGCGGGCATGCCCATCGTCACCGAGCGGCTCGACACGCTCGACCCTGCCACGATCGACACGCTGATCGTCCCCGGCGTCCCCATCGACGACACCACCGCGCTGCAACCCGAACTCGTCGCCTGGATCGCAGCGGCCGCGCCGCACGCGCGCCGCGTCGCGTCGGTCTGCACGGGGGCGTTCTATCTCGCGGCAGCGGGGCTGCTCGACGGTCGCCGCGCGGCCACGCACTGGCGCAACGCGGCGCAGCTCGCGCGCCGTTTTCCCCGTATCGAAGTCGATCCCGAGCCGATCTTCATCCGCGACGAGCGCGACGGCCGCGTGGTGTGGACGTCGGCGGGTGTGACGGCGGGCATCGATCTCGCGCTCGCCCTGATCGAGGAGGACTGCGGCCATGCGGTCGCGATGCAGGCCGCGCGCCGCCTCGTCGTGTTCATGAAGCGGCCCGGCGGGCAGTCGCAGTTCAGCGAGGCACTCGCGGCTCAGGTCAGCGCGGGCGCGGAGTTCGACGCGCTGCACGGCTGGATGGCCGCCAACCTGCACGGCGAGCTGAGCGTCGAGCGTCTGGCCGAAGAAGCGCGCATGAGCCCGCGCACGTTCGCGCGCCGATATGTCGACGCAGTGGGGCGCACGCCTGCGCGCACGGTCGCGGCGATGCGCGTGGAGGCCGCCGCCCACGCGCTCGTGCAGTCGCGCCGCCCGCTCAAGCGCATTGCGGCCGACTGCGGTTTCGGCACCGAGCAGAATCTGCGGCGCGCGTTCGAAAGGTCCTACGGCGTGCTGCCCCTCGACTATCGGGCGCGATTCGCGGCGAGCTAGAAACACCGCCGATGGCGTTTGGCAGGCGGCTGCGACTCTCTGTCTTATTGCGCTCGTATAATCAACGCCTCCTTACCCCACCATACGAGCCGCCGTACGCGGCTTTTCGCCATGAGCCAAGCCGAGATGAAGACGCCTACCCAGCCGCTGGACCGTTCGGAAACGACGTTCCGGTTCCTCGCCGAGCCGACTTCGGTGAACTTCGGCGGCAAAGTGCACGGCGGTGCGCTGATGAAGTGGATCGACGAGACGGCTTATGCGTGCGCCGCGGTCTGGTCCGGCCGCTATTGCGTCACGGTGAGCGTGGGCAATATCCGCTTTCGACGGCCGATTCTCGTCGGCAACATGGTCGAGCTGCGCGCGCGCGTGGTCGCCACGGGCCGCACGTCGATGCATATTCACATCACCGTGCATGCCGGCGATCCGAAGAGCGGCCAGCTACGGCTCACCACGGACTGCCTGATCGTGTTCGTGGCCGTCGACGAAAACGGCAATCCGATTCCCGTGCCGACTTACGTGCCAGAAACGGACGAGCAGAAGCGCCTCGCGAAGTA
Source organism: Paraburkholderia sp. BR10141 (assembly GCF_056155635.1). Classification (NCBI taxonomy): domain Bacteria; kingdom Pseudomonadati; phylum Pseudomonadota; class Betaproteobacteria; order Burkholderiales; family Burkholderiaceae; genus Paraburkholderia; species Paraburkholderia sp. BR10141. The sequence goes on from NZ_JBMIQH010000006.1 coordinate 114,585, forward strand.
CGCGCTCGACGTGAAGGAAGCGCTCGACGCGATCGTCGAACTCAAGCCCGAGGAAGTGGCGAAAGGGCAGGTTTAAGCAGGGTCGACACGCAGGCACGCTGTTGCGCCAGCATGAAAAAACGGGCGGCGAGGGTTTGAACCCCGCCGCCCGTTTTGCATTTCAGCCCTGCAAATAGAGCTTATTTCTTCGCGTTGCCGACCATCTCACCGGGCTTCACCCATTCGTCGAACTGCTGCTCGGTCACGTGTCCCAGCGCAAGCGCGGCGGCCTTGAGCGTGGTGCCTTCCTTGTGCGCCTTCTTGGCGATCTGCGCGGCCTTGTCGTAGCCGATGTGCGGATTGAGCGCCGTCACGAGCATGAGCGATTCGTTGAGCAGCGTGTCGATGCGCGAGCGGTTCGGCTCGATCCCCACCGCGCAGTGATCGTTGAAGCTGAGCGCACCGTCGGCGAGCATGCGGATGGACTGCAGCACGTTGTGCGCGATCATCGGGCGGAACACGTTCAGCTCGAAGTTGCCGCTCGCGCCTCCCATGTTCACGGCAACGTCGTTGCCGAACACCTGGCAGCAGAGCATTGTCACGGCTTCCGACTGCGTAGGGTTCACCTTGCCCGGCATGATCGAACTGCCCGGCTCGTTCTCGGGAATCGACAGCTCGCCCAGGCCGCAGCGCGGGCCGCTCGCGAGCCAGCGAATGTCGTTGGCGATCTTCATGAGGCTCGCCGCCACGGTCTTGAGCGCGCCGTGCGCGAACACGAGCGCGTCTGCGGCGGCCATCACCTCGAACTTGTTGGGCGCGGTGACGAAGGGCACGCCCGTCAGCTTCGCAATGCTTTCCGCCACCTTGTGCGCGAACTGCGGATGCGCGTTCAGGCCCGTGCCTACGGCCGTGCCGCCCTGCGCGAGTTCATACAGATGGGGCAACGAAGATTCCACGTGCTTGATGCCGTGATCGAGCTGCGCAACATAGCCCGAGAACTCCTGGCCGAGCGTGAGCGGCGTGGCGTCCTGCAGGTGCGTGCGGCCGATCTTCACGATGTCGGCAAAGGCCTTCGCCTTCGCATCGAGCGTATTGCGCAGCGTCTTGAGCGCCGGCAGCAGATGCTTGACGATGCCGTAGGCGGCGGCCACGTGCATCGCGGTCGGGAACACGTCGTTGGACGACTGGCCGCGGTTGACGTCGTCGTTCGGATGCACCTTGCGCGCCTCGCCGCGCTCCCCGCCCAGAATCTCGCTCGCGCGGTTCGCGATCACCTCGTTGAGATTCATGTTGGTTTGCGTGCCGGAGCCTGTTTGCCAGACCGCAAGCGGAAATTCGCCCGGATGCTTTCCCGCGATGATCTCGTCGGCGGCCTGCATGATCGCGTGCGCCCTGGTCTCGTCGAGCACGCCTAGCGAGAGATTCACTTCGGCTGCAGCGCGCTTGATCGTCGCTAGCGCGGTGATGAGTTCCGGCGACTGCTTTTCGGTGGAGATGCGGAAGTTCTGCAGCGATCGCTGCGTCTGCGCGCCCCAAAGCTGCTGGGCGGGCACGGCGATCTCGCCGAACGTGTCGCGCTCCATGCGGACGCTTTCGTTGCTTGCGGTCATTTGTTCCTCCGGTGATTGAGGCGGCGCCTTCGGCTCGCGCGGCTTGCGAGTCAAGCGTTCTACGTTTTGCTCGCCCGATAGCGACGTGCGCTCAAAGCCGCTTCAAAGCTGGCTATCGACCGGCAACAGCAAGAATAGCCCGGTTAGGACATTTCTGTAGAAACCCGCACCAGGGTCGAGGTTGTAGGTGCGGATCATGCCGTTCTCCTCGTCGGTCCAGACGAGCGCCGAGTTGACCGTCGTGCCTTTGAGCAGCGCCAGTTGTTCGGGCGTCGCGAGCGTCACGCGGTAGCTCACCTGCGGCGAGGTCGCACGCTTGAACAGGTCGGCGACTTCATGCGCGATCGGCGGACTCTCGATGGTGAGCGCAAGCTCGGTGTTCAGGCGTGCCGAGCGCGGATCGAGATTGAGCGAGCCGATCACGAGCGTGCTGTCGTCAATCACGTAAGCCTTGGCGTGCAGGCTCGCTCGCGAGCGCGAACCGACCACGCCGAAGCGCTGCTCGTCGTCGTGCTCCTCCTGCTGCGGCTTGAACTCGTAGAGCTCGACGCCGGCCTCGAGCAGCGGCACGCGGTAGGGGCTGTAGCCGGCCTGCACCGCCACGGCGTCGGTGGCGGCGAGCGAATTGGTGAGGATCGCCACGCGCACACCATGCGCGGTGAGCGCGCGGATGGTCTGCACGCCCGTGTCGTGCGGCACGAAGTACGGCGAGAACACCAGCACGCTGCAGTGCGCCTGATGGATACGATCGAGCAGCGCGCGCATGGCGTCGCCCAGCTCGCCTTTGTCGGCGCCCGCGATCTTGCCGGGCGAGTCGGCCACGAACGCCCATTTCGCCCAGACGAGCCCGAGCGTGTTGCCCGCGATCTGCTGCGCGAGCGGCGTGGCGTTGAGCGGCTTGGCGTTGTAGGGTTCGGCGCTCTCGTGCCAGTGGCGGCGCAGGTCGTCGCGCGCGGCGTCGAGATCGTGTGCGTCGAACTTCTGATGATTGAGCACGCGCAGGGGGTAGGAGATCGAGCTGTTCCAGTACTCGTCGAAGCTTGCCGAGACGCTTTGCGCGACCGGGCCCGCCGTGAGCACGTCGAGGTCGCGGAAGTCGATCGTCGGGCTCGCGTTGAAGTACTCGTCGCCGAGATTGCGGCCGCCGACGATCGCCATTTCGTTGTCGACGATCGTCGCCTTGTTGTGCATGCGGCGCGTGAACTGGTCGACGTTCGTGAAGAAGTTGCGCGTGCGCAGGTACATCGATTCGCTCGTGCTGCCGTACGGATTGAAGACGCGGATCTGGATGTTCGGATGGCTGTTGAGCGCGGCCATCAGGCGGTCGATGTCGTGAAAATTCAGGTCGTCGACCAGCATGCGCACGCGTACGCCGCGATCGGCCGCATAGAGCGCCGACCCGAGCAGCAGCTTGCCGGTGGTGTCCTCGTTGGCGATGTAGTACTGCATGTCGAGCGTTTTCGTCGCCGCGCGCGCAAGCGCGACGCGCATCTGCAGCGAGTCGGTGCCGGTGGCGAGCAGGCGAAAGCCCGATTCGTCGGGGTGAGCGGCAAGGGGGGCGGCGAGCGCGGCGCCGAGCGGCGTGGCGCTGGCTTGCTGTGCCGGCAGCGCCGCGCTCGTCTCGCGCGGGTAGTCGGTGGCGGGCGGGCGCGTCGCGCAACCGGCGATCAGCGCGAGGCAAACGAGCGCGAAGCAGGCTCGCCGTGGGGCTCCAGGCAGGGCTTGCAGCGAGGCGTGCCGCAAGGTCATGCGCTGCGTAACGGCTTCGGATCGGGCGGGATGCGCGGGCAAACGGATTCTCCATGGCGGCGCGCCGCATGATGGTTCGTTTTCATTGCACGGCTTCGCGAAGATTCTACGGGAAGCGGCCTGCCTGTCTTGCGGCGGCGGACACGCTGCGTATGCAATTTCCGGGCCGCAAGCAACTGACGATTGCGCGCGGCCGGAAAGGTCTGCGGTTGATCAAACGCGCGCGGTCGACGCGTTCTCAGCGCCTTGCGCATCGCGCGTGCTGCCGCGCGCCGGCTTGCCGGCCCAGTAGCCAGCGAGCACCGAGCCCGAGAGGTTGTGCCATACCGAGAAAAGCGCGCCGGGCAGGGCGGCGAGCGGGGAGAAGTAGAGCTTGCCGAGCGTCGCGGCGAGACCCGAGTTCTGCATGCCCACTTCGATGGCCAGCGTGCGGCACACCGATTCGTCGAAGCCGAGCAGGCGGCCGCCCCAGTAGCCGCCGAGCAGGCCGATGCCGTTATGCAGCACCACACCGAGCGCGACGAGCGGACCGACCGTGGCGATGCTCGCATGCGTGCCGCTTACCACGGCGGCGATGATCGCGAGGATCGACACCATGGAGACGAGCGGCAGCACCGGCTCGACGCGGCGCACGAGCGAGCCCGCGAGGCGGTTCACGATGAGGCCGATGGCGATCGGCAGGCCGACGATCTGCAGGATGCTCATGAGCATGCCGTGCACGTCGACGACGATCGAGGCATCGACGTAAAGACGGGTCAGCAGCGGCGTCGCGAATACGCCGACCAGGGTGGAGAGCGCGCTGATCGTCACCGAAAGCGCGACGTCGCCGCGCGCGAGATAGATCATCACGTTCGACGCCGTGCCGCTCGCCACGCTGCCCACGAGCACCATGCCCGCCGTGAGGTCGGGCGGCATGTGCAGCACTTTGGCGATCGCCCAGGCGGCGAGCGGCATGACGAGGTAGTGCAGGAAGATGCCCGCGGCGACCGGCGCAGGCCGCGTGAAGACGCGCTGGAAGTCGGCGAACGAGAGCGTGACGCCCATCGCCAGCATGATGATCATCAGGAGCGTCGTGACGTGCGGCGCGATCGGCGCGACGAGGCCCGGATCGAAGTAGGCCAGCAGGGAAACGAGGACGGCCCAGAGCGGGAAGAGTCGGGTAATCGGGGCAAGCATGAAGGGGCGGTCCGTGAATGGGTTCGTTGTGCGTTGGCGCACGGCAAGCGGTGCCGGGGTGGCCGGCGGCGCTCGCGGGGCGCGGATGTCTCCTGTGTCGACTGGCGTTGGCGCTTTAGCGCCCGGTCCAGTCCCATGCAGCGTACTGTTCTTGCCCTCGTGGGACGGACGCCGCTTGCGGCGCCTGGCGCGTATTTTAACCGGTCGAGCCGGTGCGGCCCGGTCGGTTAAGTAAACGCTTCAACCCGCGCTTCAACCCGCGCGGCCCGCCGCGGCGGCGTGAGCCTGCGAGCGCAGGCTCATCCGGTGAAAGCGCCATGTCATGAGCACGGCGACGGTGGTGAGCCCGGCTGCGAGCCCCCACCAGAGCCCGAGCGCGCCGAGGCCGAAGTAAAACGCCAGCGCGTAGCCCAGCGGAAAGCCGATGCCCCAGTAGCCGAGCGTGGCCGCGAGCATCGGCACGCGCGTGTCCTTCAGGCCGCGCAGGCAGCCCGAACCCACGGTCTGCGCGCCGTCGACGATCTGGAAGATGGCCGCGACGCCGAGCAGCGTGGCGGCGAGCGAGACCGTGTGCGCGTTGGCCGGGTCGTCGAGATGCAGGTAGAGCCCGACGATCCAGTGCGGCGCCAGCACCATCACGAGCGCCGAGAGCGACATGAAGCCGACGCCGAGCCCGAGCGCGACGAAGCCCGCATGGCGTGCCGCACTCGGCACACCCGCGCCGGACCAGTAACCCACGCGCACGTTGGCCACCTGGCCGATCGCGAGCGGCACCATGAACGTGACAGAGGCCACGTTCAGGGCGATCTGGTGCGCCGCGAGCGGCGTCTCGCCGAGCAGGCCGGCGAGCAGGCCGGTGGCGAGAAAGAGCGTCGCTTCGACCGCATAGGTGATCGCAACCGGCCAGCCGATCGTGAAGAGTTCGCCCATCAGCGGCGCCGTCGGCCGGCGCGCGACGACGAAACGCTGGTGCGAAGGCCGCAGGTGCAGCAGCGCCATCAGCACGAACGCGGTGAGCCACACGGTGATGGTCGTCGCTACCGCCGAGCCGAGAAAGCCGAGGCGCGGCAGGCCCCAGGCACCGTGGATCAGGCCGAAGTTGAGAAAGCCGTTGATGAACACGCACGCCACCGACACCCACAGGAGGCGCCGCGCCGCGCCGATGGCGGGCAGGAACGAGCGCATGAGCCCCACGCCGATAAGGCTGGCGGGCGCGCCCCAGCGCAGCACGGCCGTGTATTCGCCGATGTGATGCGCGAGCAGCGTCGGCTCCCCGAGGGCGCGCAGGATCGGCTCGGCGAACGAGAGCAACGCGAACGCCGGCACGGAAAGCAGCAGGGACAGCGCGAAACCGGTCCAGTAGATGTGCGGCACGTGGCTTTCGTTGTCGGCGCCGCGCGCCTGCGCGACGCTCACGCTCACCGAGGTCAGCACACCTTGCAGCACAGTCACCACCACGAAGAACAGGTTGGCGCCGAGGCCGCCCGCGGCGAGCGCGTCGGCGCCGAGCGAGCCGAGCAGCACCGTGTCGGTCACGCTCATCGCCATCTGCGAGAGTTGGGCGATCGCGAGCGGCCCGGCGAGGCGGGCGGTGTCGGCGGCATGGCGGCGCAGCGTGGGCGGCGCGGCAACGGCGCGGCGGGAAAGCGTAGTTCGAGTCATGAAAAACAAGCGGCGCGAGATAAGCGCGCCGCGAGGCAGGGTTCGTCTGTCAAAACTGAAAGCTTATTGCGAGACAGCGACCTTGTCGATCCAGATGCTCAAATCTGGTGCATAGCCGGCGCCTGCGGGCAAGTTCCGGCGGGGTTCACTCGCTCGCCTTGATGGCAATGCGGGTGTCGCCGAGCAGCACGGCTTGGCCCGCGCGAATCTTGCACGTCTTGCGCAACTCGACTTCGCCGTCCACCTTCACCGCGCCCGAGGCGACGATCTGCTTGGCTGAGCCGCCACTGTCGGCGAGTCCGGTGATCTTCAGGAGGTTGTGCAGTTCGACGTAGTCGCCGGTCAGCGTGAAATCGAGATTGGGCATGGCGGATTCAAATTCGAAAGGCGTGCGGCTAGCGCGCGAAGGGTGAGCATCATAAGCGATGGCGGGCTCGCGGCAGCGCCTGCCAGCGCATCGTTACATCCAGGGGCCAGATGTTATGAATTCGTCAGTAAATGAAACGTTGAGTAACGTCGCGGGACCCCACGGCGATCTTCATACCAAAATGGTTTCACCCGGATCGACAGCGCCGCTCGAGTTTTTCTGATGCGGTTCCATCGAGCCGGGGCGCGATTGTGGCGGGCTTGCCCACCGCATAAGCGCCTTCGGAACCACTGCAAAGAGGATACGCCATGACCCAGATCGCCAAGCTGCTCACTGTTACCGCCGCTTTTGCCACCGTGACCACTGCCGCCGTATTTGCGCAGGGCGCGTATGCCCAAAACGCGACCCAGGGCGCGACACAGGCCGGCGAAGCCCCAACGATGGCGCCTTCCGGCGCGCCGGCCATGGCGCCGGGCGCTGCCCCTGGCCAGATGACCGGGCAGGCGCCGGGCCAGGCGCCGGCGGCCGCAGGGATCGCGCAGCCCGCGCCCGCGCCGCAGGCCCTGACCGCACCGCAGTCCGCCGACCCGCTGGTGCAAAAGCGCAACGCGAACGCGGCGGCGAACGCCGAATACCGCAGCGCGAAGAAGTCGGCGAACGCCGAGTACGGCGACGCGAAGAAGCAGGCGAAGTCGCAGTACAAGGCGCAGGTGAAGGACGCGAAGATCAACCACAAGGCCGACCGTCAGGCCAACGACTCGGAAATGAAGGACCAGATGAACGGCATGTCGGCCCAGCAGCAGGGCGGCCAGTCGCAGTAACGATCGGCTGATGCCGAAGGCGCCCGCGCCTTTGGGGCGCCGACCTTGTGCCTGGTCTTGTGAGCGGCGGCGTCCGGCAACGGGCGCCGCCGTTTTGTCTGGCGGCTCCCGGGTGTCGGCGGCAGCGAAACGCGCCGTGGCGTTGTCGTTAAATCCCGCCAGATCGCCGTGGAATCAGGCGCTTGCGGACGCATGGTGTATGGATATACAGTATGCATCGCTCCTTCCCGATTCGCCACGTTCATCGTCCCAGCGCCCGCCGTGTCCACCGTTTCCGTTGCCGATTCCTCCGTCTCCGATGCCAGCCAGGCGCGCGCCGAAGCAGCCAATGCCGTTGGCGCGTGGCTCGCGAAACTCAACGATGCGCAGCGCGAGGCCGTCGAACACGGCGGCGAAGCGGGCTACGCGCCGGGTTCCGCGCTGCCGGGCCCGCTGCTCGTGATCGCGGGCGCCGGGTCGGGCAAGACGAATACGCTCGCGCACCGCGTCGCGCATCTGATCGCGGGTGGCGCCGACCCGCACCGCATCCTGCTGCTCACGTTCTCGCGGCGCGCCGCGCAGGAAATGACGCGGCGCGTGGCGCGTATCGCTGCCAGCGCTCCAGGCGCGGCCGCCGTGCTCGCGCAAGGGCTCAGTTGGGCGGGCACCTTTCACGGCGTGGGCGCGCGGTTGTTGCGCGAGTACGCGGATCACATCGGCCTGTCGCCGGCGTTCACGATCAACGACCGCGAGGATTCCGCGGATCTTATGAATCTGGTGCGCCACGAGCTGGGTTTCTCGGCCAAAGAAAAGCGCTTCCCCTCGAAATCGACTTGCCTCGCGATCTATTCGCGCGCGGTCAATACGGGCGACTCGCTCGCCAATGTACTCAACCGTTCGTTCTCGTGGTGCCTCGAGTGGGAGCCGCAGCTACGTGCGCTGTTCGCCTCGTACGTGGACGCCAAGCAGAAGCAGAACGTGCTCGACTACGACGACCTGCTGCTCTACTGGGCCCACATGGCCGCGGAGCCGGCCATCGCCGCCGATCTCGCGGGCCGCTTCGATCACATCCTCGTCGACGAATACCAGGACACCAACCGCCTGCAGGCCTCGATCCTGCTCGCGCTCAAGCCCGATGGCCGCGGCCTCACCGTGGTCGGCGACGACGCCCAGGCGATCTATTCGTTTCGCGGCGCGACCGTGCGCAACATTCTCGACTTCCCGGCGCAGTTCGACCCGCCCGCGCGTCAGGTGACGCTCGAACGCAATTACCGTTCGACGGCGCCGATCCTCGCCGCCTCGAACGCCGTGATCGACGCCGCCGCCGAGCGCTTCACCAAGAACCTGTGGACCGAACGCCCCTCGCAGCAGCGCCCGCGCCTCGTCACGGTGGCCGACGAGGCCACCCAGGCGCGCTACGTCGTCGAGCAGATTCTCGAGGCGCGTGAAGCGGGCATGAAGCTCAAGCAACAGGCCGTGCTGTTTCGCGCGGCGCACCACAGCGCGACGCTCGAAATCGAACTGGCGCGACGCAATATCCCGTTCGTGAAGTTCGGCGGACTGCGTTTTCTCGACGCCGCGCACGTGAAAGACGTGCTGGCGGTGCTGCGCTGGGCCGAGAATCCGCTCGACCGTGTAGCCGGGTTTCGCGTGACGCAGTTGCTGCCTGGCGTCGGGCCCGCCAACGCCGCGCGCCTGCTCGACCAGGTGTCAGCGTGCACGGGCGCATATCGCGCCGCCGAGGCGCTCGCGGCTTTCGCGCCGCCGCCGCGCGCGGCCGAGGACTGGCCCGCGTTTGCGTCGCTCATCGACAGCCTCTCGATGCGCTCGACGCCGTGGCCGGCCGAGTTCGAGCGCGTGCGGCGCTGGTACGAGCCGCATCTCGAGCGCAATCACGAAGACGCCCAGGTGCGTCTCGCCGACTTGCTGCAGATGGAGAGCATTGCGAGCACCTACGCCTCGCGCGAGCGCTTTCTCACCGAACTCACGCTCGATCCGCCCGACGCGACGAGCGCCGAATCGGCCGATCCGCTGCTCGACGAAGACTACCTGATCCTTTCGACGATCCATTCGGCGAAAGGTCAGGAGTGGCGCAACGTGTTCGTGCTCAACGGCGTGGACGGCTGCATTCCGTCCGATCTCGGCGCGGGCAGCGACGAGGAGCTGGAGGAGGAGCGGCGGCTGCTCTATGTGGCGATGACGCGCGCGAAGGAGGATCTGCACATCGTCGTGCCGCAGCGCTTTTATGTGCACAACCAGGTGGCGTCGGGCGACCGGCACGTGTGGGCCTCGCGCACGCGCTTCATCGCGACGCCCATGCTGCCGCTGTTCGAATCCCGCGCATGGCCGCCCGCGCCCGTGGCGAGCGCGCCGAGCGCGGCCGGACTCGCCGCCGCCGCGCAGGCGAAGGTCGAGATCGCCGCGAAGCTCAGGAAGATGTGGGATTGAGGTGGAAAGCGGGGCGCGCGCCGTTTTCAGGCGCGCGCGCCAGCGCTTAGCGCCGCTGCTCGCGTGCCGTGCTGCGTTGCGGCGGCATGAAGAAGTTGCGCATCCACGCGGCGAGGCGCGTGAACACATCGTCGGGCTCCTCGACGAAAATCTCGGGCTTGAGCAGGCGCAGATATTCCATGATTTGTTGCGCTTCCTGCTTCTGGAACACGCCATGCGTCACGCCGAGCCTCAGCAGCCCGCGCAGCTCGCCCAGACGCTCGCGCGCCGCGCTGCCGCTCGCCTGTTCACAGCCGATCTTCGCTTCGTACACACGCTGACGCAACGACTCGGTGAGGCGCCACGCGGGCGTCTGCATCGACTCTTCGAGGGCCTGGATGTCCTGCACGCCCGACTTGATCTGCGCAGCCAGCGGGTCGACCAGCGTGTCGTCGCCCTGGGCTTCGCTCACGATGGCCGCCGCCCAGTCGCGGCACTGCTTCGAGAGTTCGTCGGGCGTCCACTCGGGCCGCGACGCGAAGCCGAAACCGAATTCGCCTGCCTGACGCATCAGGATCGAGACGACCTCGGGGAATTCCTTGTCGAGCGTGCGCTTGGCCCACGCGTACTGGCCGCCTTGCAGGAGCCGCTGGACGGCGTGCTCCGTGAGCGGCGTCATGTTGTCGAGCAGCTTCGCGCGCAGGTAGTCCTCGAATTCCGGCGTGGCGAATTGCGGGTCGAGTTTGAGCGAGACGCGCAGGAACGCGTCGAAATCCTTGCGCAGCGACGCAAGCGTTTCGTCCTTCAGGTTAAGGGTGATATGCCCCATTGTGGTTGCCCCGGTGTAATCCTTGTCGCTTCTCGCGTGCTCTCGCCGTTCGAGCAGTGGCCTGCCAGAGCAGGCCCTGACGGGTTTAACGGCGCTCCGGGGTGAAACTTGAGCGTAAGGGGCGACGCTTGCCTCTAGCGCAGGACAACGCCTTGCCAGAGGAAGAACACGCCGAGCCCGATCGCGATGGTGAGGAGCGGGCGCTTCGTGAGCGCGCTGACGACGATCGCCGCGAGCGCGCCGACGAGCTGCGGGTTGCGCCAGGTCAGCTCGGCGCCCTGACCGTGGGGCGAGACCGCCATCGGCACGATGATCGCCGTGAGCACGGTGACGGGCACGAAGCCGAGCGCGGTGCGCACGAGCGGCGGGAATACCAGCCGGTCGCCGAGCACGAACACCGCAGTGCGAATGACCAGGGTGATCAGGGCCATGCCGAGAATCAGGACGACGTAGTTCATTGCCCGGCTCCTGCGGTGCGTTGGACGTTGGGGGACTTGCGGGAGGACTCGCTGCCGGCGCGGGCGCCGCGCGACGAACCTGGCCGTGAGAGCACGACACCCACGACCACGCCCGCGAGCACGGCGCCGAGCAGCCCGAGCTTGTACGGCCAGCCCTGCCAGAAAAAGGCGAGCGCGCCCGCAGTCGCGGCGGCGGCGAGGTAGCGCAAGGCAACCAGCTGTGGCACGACGATGGCGATGAAGGTCGCGACCATCGCGAAGTCGAGGCCGAGCGACTGCAGACCCGGGAACGCCGCGCCGAACAGCAGGCCGGCCGCGGTCCAGAGTTGCCAGTTCAGGTACATCGAGAGGCCCGAGCCGAGGAAATGCCACGGCGAGACGTCGTCGCCGGGCGGATGGCGGCGCAAATGCGCCCACGCGACGGCGAAGACCTCATCGGTGAGCAGGCTGCCGAGCACGAGCCGCCAGCGCAGCGGCAGGTGCGAGATATAGGGCGCGAGCGTCGCGCTATAGAGCACGTGGCGCAGGTTCACGATGAACGTGGTGGCCCAAATCACCGCGAAGCTCGCGTGCGAAGCGATCAGCCCGAGCGCGATGAATTGCGCGGAGCCGGCGAACACGGCGAGCGACATGAACTGGCCGTGCCAGAGCGAAAGCGGGCCCGAGGTGACGAGCGTGCCGAAGATCACGCCGAAGGGCGCGGCGCCGATCATCATGGGGATCGTGTCGCGCGCGCCGGCGATGAATTCGGCAAGGCGGTTGGGATGCGTGGTCAAACTGTCCTCCTGATACAAGGGGACAGCATAGCGGGCCGCCTTACGCGTGGCTTGTACGTTCTTGCGGCCGGATGCGGGTTGGCGCGTTCAGGACGACTGCCAGCGCCCCGGCGGCACGCCGAACATGCGCCGAAAGTGTCGCGTGAAATGGCTCTGGTCGGTGAAACCGCTCGCGGCGGCGACCTCGGCAACCGTAGCGCCTTCGCGCAGCGGGGCGAGGGCGCGTTGCAGGCGCAACTGGGTGCGCCAGGCGTGCGGCGGCAGCCCGGTTGCCTGCGTGAAGAGCCGCGCGGCGTGAAACGGCGAGAGGCCGACCGCCTGGGCGAGATCGGCCACGCGCAGCGGCGTGGCGAGATCGGCGGCAAGGAGCGCCTTCATCGTTTCCACGCGGGGATCGTTCGGGCCGTGTTTGAGCGCCGCCTCGCGCGTGCGGCCGTAGCGCGTGAGCAGCGTCGAGAGTGCGTCGAGCAGCGAGCCTTCCACGGCGAGCAGATCGGCACAAGGCGCCGAAGGCGATGCCGGGCTGGCGCTCGCGCCGGGTTCGGGCACGGCTGCGGCGCGCCGCCAGTCCGCGTCGGCTTCCAGCAGCCGGTGGGCGCGCGAGAGCCGGTGCGCGAGATCGAGATCGTGGATCACCTCGGCGTCGAACCACGGCAGCGGCTGCGTGCGCCCGGCGATTTCGCCGGCGAGCTCGTGCAGGAAGTCGATCGGCACATACATCACCCGATAGCTCCAGCCTTCTTCGACGGCGCGTGAACCCGTATGCAGCTCCCCCGGATTGATCACCGGCACGCTGCCCGTTGCGGCGACATGCTGCGTGCCGCGATAGCGAAAGCATTCCGCGCCGCCCTCGATCACGGGGATCGTGTAGGCCTCGTGCCAGTGCGGCGCGAACGTATGTTGGTTGTATTCGGCCGTGACGAGATCCGCGCCGGGCAGAAGCGGCGTGCGCCAGTAGCGGGCGGAGTCTCGAAAACGGGAACCGGTCATGGTGAAGGATCCTGCACGGATCCCCAGTTTAGCGCAGCGGAATCGTCGTGCCCGCGGGCACCGGCACGGCCGTGACGCTGTTCTTGGCGCTGCCGCTCACCACGCGGTCGCTGTAGGTCAGATACACGAGCGCGTTGCGCTTCGCGTCGACCACGCGCACGACGTGCAGCGTCTTGAAGAGGAACGACATGCGCTCGTTGAAGACGTCGTCTTGCTGTTTGAGCGGACCTGCGAACGAGATCGGCCCGACCTGCCGGCACGCGATCGACGCCTCGGTCGGATCTTCCGCAATGCCGAGCGTGCCCTTCACGCCGCCCGTGCGTGCGCGGGAGACGTAGCAGGTCACGCCTGGCACCTGCGGATCGTCGTAGGCCTCGACGACGACTTTGTCCGAGCCGGTCACGCGGAAGTTGGTGTTCACACTGCCGATCTGTTCGGCGTGGGCGGCGGCGCAGGCGACGAGGCTCGCGCAGGCGAGCAGCGGGCGCGCGAGGCAAGCGCAGAGGCGGGTGGATTTCATGCGGATTCCCGAAGATGACGAAGCGACATTATCGGGGAGGGTAGCGTGCGCCACGCGCGCAGCAAAAGAAAAAGGGGTTGCGTGCAACCACGCAACCCCTCGATATTTTGGCTCCCCGACCTGGGCTCGAACCAGGGACCTACGGATTAACAGTCCGGCGCTCTACCGACTGAGCTATCGGGGACCAGCAGTACAGCGACAACACTTTACGTCATAAAAAAGCCCGTTTTGCGTGGTGAACGCCAACGGGCTTTTGCGAATCTTGGCTCCCCGACCTGGGCTCGAACCAGGGACCTACGGATTAACAGTCCGGCGCTCTACCGACTGAGCTATCGGGGATCAACAAAAGCAGAGAACGAGATTCTATGGGGTCTGGCTGGGCCTGTCAATACCCTGTCGCGATCTGTTTAGGGCAATCCGCCGCGCGAGGGACTGTCCATGTAAGCGACGGCGGCGGGAAGACACCCCGAACAAGCGATCAGCGTGCGAGCAGCGCGAGCTTGTCCTTCACGTCCTTGAATTCGTCGGCTTCCGGCAGCGGGGCCTTGGTCTTCGTGATGCTCGGCCAGCCCTTCGCGAGGTCGGCGTTCAGCTCGATGAACGATTGCTGGTCGCCAGGCACGTCTTCCTCGGCGTAGATGGCGTTCACCGGGCACTCGGCAACGCACACGGCGCAGTCGATGCACTCGTCCGGGTCGATCGCGAGGAAGTTGGGACCTTCGCGAAAGCAGTCCACCGGGCACACATCGACGCAGTCGGTATAGCGGCACTTGATGCAGCTCTCGGTCACAACGTGAGTCATTCAGGCAGCTCCTGCAAGCTTTTTGTATCGGGGGATGGCGGTTCGCCAAAAGCGCTATTGTAACTGATGAGGAATTACCCCAACCACAGGCCCGCGACCGTCCTTAGATCGTTTCGTGATTAGTTTATAAGACCGGGCGATCCGCAGCGTTTTATCCCTTGCGCGCGAGGGGCCGTGCCGCCGGGCACGTGGCGCGCGCGGGCATTCGGGTAACATGGACGCACCGCTGGCGCCTGCCGCCCGGAACCGCTGCGGGGCATCTGCCCGGCAGCATGTCCGGTTCCCGCTTCGCGGGCGCTATCCGATTGCAGTCCGGCTGGCCCATCATGATCATTACTTCGCTGCTCGATACCGATCTCTACAAATTCACCATGATGCAGGTGGTGCTGCATCATTTCCCCGCGGCCAATGTGGAATACCGCTTCCGCTGCCGCACGCCGAACGTCGATCTCGTGCCCTACGTCGACGAGATCCGCAGCGAAATTCAGAAGCTGTGCAGGCTGCGCTTCGCCGAGACCGAGCTCGACTACCTGCGCAAGATGCGCTTCATCAAGAGCGACTTCATCGACTTTCTCGCGCTCTTTCACCTCAACGAAAAGTACATCTCGGTCACGCCGTCGCCCAAGGCCAATGGCGAGATCGACATCGCGATCCAGGGGCCGTGGCTGCACACGATCCTCTTCGAGATCCCGGTGCTCGCCATCGTCAACGAGGTGTACTTCCGCAACACGCAGCATCATCCGCAGTACGAGGAGGGGCGCGAGCGCCTGCGCCACAAGATCGAGCTACTTGGCGCGAAGCCCGAATTCGCCGACTGCAAGATCGCCGACTACGGTACGCGCCGCCGCTTCTCGAAGCGCTGGCACGAGGAGGTGATCCTCACGCTCAAGGCCGATCTCGGCGAGCAGTTCACGGGCACGAGCAACGTCTACTACGCGATGAAGCACAACCTCACGCCGCTCGGCACGATGGCGCATGAGTACCTGCAGGCGTGCCAGGCGCTCGGGCCGCGTCTGCGCGACTCGCAGATCTTCGGCTTCGAGATGTGGGCGAAGGAATACCGCGGCGACCTGGGCATCGCGCTCTCGGACGTCTACGGCATGCAGGCGTTTCTGCGCGACTTCGACATGTACTTCTGCAAGCTCTTCGACGGCGCGCGGCACGACTCGGGGGATCCGTTCGAGTGGGGCGAGCGCCTGCTCAAGCACTACGAGGACAATCGCTGCGATCCGCGCACGAAGACGATGATCTTCTCGGACGCGCTCGACATTCCGAAGGTGCTGCGCCTGTACGAGCGTTTCGGCGACCGCTGCCGCCTCGCGTTCGGCGTGGGCACGAACCTCACCAACGACCTGGGTTACCAGCCGCTGCAGATCGTCATCAAGATGGTCCGCTGCAACGGCCAGCCCGTCGCCAAGCTTTCCGATTCGCCGGGCAAGAACATGTGCGACGACAAGGCATATCTCGCCTATCTGCGCCAGGTGTTCGGCATCGAGCAGCCCGTAGAGGAAGAGTGCGGGGGGCAACCAGGCGTGTGAAAAACGCCGCACGCTTGACCCGCAGATCGCAGGCGACGCCCCGGTATAATCGGCGCGTCGCCTTTCTTCATCTGACGAGGACGTTCATGGACACGACGGCCGCCCGCCGCAGCATACTCGCGCGCATTCGCGCGGCGCAGGGACGCGAGGCCACGCCCGCGGCGGATGAGCGGGAAGCCGTGGCCGACTACCTCGCGCTACATCCCGAGGGTCCGCGCCCGCCGCTGGAAGGCGATCTCGTTGCGCGCTTCGTCGGCGAGGCGCGCAAGATGTCGAGCACCGTCGACGAAGTCCAGCAACTCGCCGACGTGCCCGCCGCCGCGCAACGCTATCTCGCTGAGCGCAGCCTGCCGATGCAGGCCGTCGCGTGGCAGACGCTCGACACGCTCGACTGGGCCGGCGCCGGTCTCGCCGTGCAATTCCGCAAGCCCGAAGATCGCGATCTCGTCGGCCTCACGGGCTGCTTTTGCGCCACCGCTGAAACCGGCACGCTGGTCCTGCTCTCCAGCCCCCAGACGTGGGCCTCGGGCGCGCTGCTGCCCGAAACGCACATCGCCGTCGTGCCCGCTTCGCGCATCGTCGCGGGCCACGAGGACGCCTTCGCGCTCATGCGCGCCGAACGCGGCGAGCTGCCGCGCGCGGTCAACTTCGTTTCGGGGCCTTCGCGCACCGGCGACATCGAGCAGACCATCATTCTTGGGGCACACGGGCCGTATCGCGTGCATGTGATCGTCGTGCATGGCGCGTAAGCGCAACACGGCAAGCGCTTGCGCGGGGACGCTCTGCGCGGCGCTGACGCTCTACAGCACGAGCGCACACGCGGCGGCCTTCGACGGCGCATCGCTCGGCGCCGCGTGGGCGCTACCGTTCGCCGGCATGCTGCTGTCGATCGCGTTCTTCCCGATGTTCGCGGCCACGTTCTGGCATCACCACTTCGGCAAGGTTTCGGCGGCCTGGGCGCTCGCGTTCCTGCTGCCGTTCGCGGCCACGCATGGTGTCGGCGTGGCGTATCCGCTGTTCGTGCACGCCGTCGTCGACGAATATCTGCCCTTCATCGTGCTGCTCGGCGCGCTCTATACGATCGCGGGCGGCATCTGCGTGTACGGGAATCTACGCGGATCGCCGCGCATGAACACGGCGATCCTCGCGCTCGGCACCGTGCTCGCGAGCGTGATGGGCACGACCGGCGCGGCGATGCTGCTGATCCGCCCGCTCCTGCGCGCGAACGACAACCGCCGGCACAACGTGCACGTGGTCGTGTTCTTCATCTTTCTCGTCGCGAATGCGGGCGGCCTGCTCACGCCGCTCGGCGATCCGCCGCTGTTCCTCGGTTTTCTCAACGGCGTGGGATTCTTCTGGACTGCGCAGCATCTCGCGCTGCCGATGCTGTTCGTGTGCGGCGTGCTGCTTGTGGTGTTCTACGCGCTCGATAGCTGGTACTTTCGCCGCGCCGGGGAAGTGCACGCCGCTGCGCTCGACCCGACGCCGGACACAGACGCGCTCTCCATCGGCGGCAAGGCGAATTTCGTGTTGCTCGCGCTACTCGTCGTGCTCGTGCTGATGAGCGGCGTGTGGCGTCCCGGTATCGTTTTCGAGGTCGCGGGCGCGCACCTGCAGTTGCAGAATCTCGTGCGCGATGCGGGACTCGTTGCGCTCGCACTCATTTCGCTCGTGTTCACGTCGAAAGCAGCGCGCGCCGACAACGGTTTCGAATGGGCGCCGATCGTCGAGGTGGCCAAACTCTTCGCGGGCATTTTCGTGACGATCACGCCGGTCATCGCGATGCTGCGCGCAGGCGAGGCGGGCGCGTTCGCCTCGCTGATCCGGTTCGTGAACGACGCGCCAGGCCGCCCCAACGAAGCGATGTACTTCTGGGCGACGGGGCTCCTCTCGTCGTTTCTCGACAACGCGCCCACCTACCTCGTGTTCTTCAATCTCGCGGGTGGCGACGCCAACGCGCTCATGTCCGGCGGCGCGAAAACGCTCGCCGCGATCTCGGCAGGCGCAGTGTGGATGGGCGCACTCACCTATATCGGCAACGCGCCGAACTTCATGGTGAAGGCGATCGCGCAGTCGCGCGGCGTGCGCATGCCGGGCTTCTTCGGCTATCTTGGCTGGTCGGGCGTGCTGCTCGCGCCGGTGTTTCTCGCGGCCACCTGGCTCTTTTTCGTCTAGCGGCAAGACGCTAGCGAGCCGGACTGCGAAAAGCGCGCGAGACTTCCCTGAGCGCCCCGTCACGCGCAACAATGACGGACATCGACTGAAGTGTGGAGAGCAACGATGCAAAAGATTCTCGTGGCGCGCCCGATCTTTCCCGACGTGATCGATCGGCTCAAGCAGTATTTCGACGTGGACTGGAACAACGGCGAAGCGCTTTCGCCCGAGGCGTTGCACCAGCGTCTCGCCGACAAGGACGGCGCGCTCACCGCGGGCGACCCGATCGGCGCCGCAACGCTCGCCGCGGCGCCGCGCCTGCGCGTGGTGTCGAACATGGCCGTGGGCTACAACAACTTCGACATGGCCGCCTTCAACGCGGCCAACGTGCTCGGCACCAACACGCCGGACGTGCTCAACGAAACCACGGCCGACTTCGGCTGGGCGCTGATGATGGCGGCCGCGCGCCGCGTGACGGAATCGGAGCACTTCCTGCGCGCGGGCAAGTGGGACAAGTGGTCGTTCGACGCGTTCCTCGGTTCGGACATTTTCGGCGCCACGCTCGGCGTGATCGGCATGGGCCGTATCGGCCAGGCGCTCGCGCGTCGTGCGCGCGGCTTCGACATGCGCGTGGTGTATCACAACCGTTCGCGCGTCGCGGCTGAGATCGAGCGCGAGCTGAATGCCGAATATCTGTCGAAGGAAGACCTGCTCAGGCAGGCCGACCACGTCGTGCTCGTGCTGCCCTATACGGCGCAAAACCATCACACGATCGGCGCAGCCGAACTCGCGCTGATGAAACCCACGGCGACGCTCACCAACATCGCGCGCGGCGGCATCGTCGACGACGCGGCGCTCGCACACGCGCTGCGCACGCGCCAGATCGCGGCGGCGGGCCTCGACGTGTTCGAGGGCGAGCCGCGCGTGCATCCGGCGTTGCTTGAAGTGGAGAACGTCGTGCTCACGCCGCACATCGCGAGTGCGAGCGAAGCCACGCGCCGCGCGATGGCGAACCTCGCCGCCGACAACCTCATCGCGGCGCTCGGCGAGGGACCGCGCGCCGGCCAGCCGCCCAATCCGATCAACCCCGCTGTGCTGGGGCAAGCCCGTAAATGAGTCCGCTCGCAGTCATGTCGCTGGCGATCGTCGCGCTGGCGATTGCATTCGTCGTGACGCTCGTGGCGCTGCTGCGCGCGCGTCAAGGCCATGGCGACGGCGATGCCGAAGCCACGCTCGACGCGCTCGATCAACTGAGCGACCGCCTCGCGGCCTCGACCGACACGCAGGCGCGCGCGGCCGAGCGCATCGAGCGCGAGCTGCGCAACGAGATCGCGCGCACGGCGCAGAGCTCGCGCAGCGAGTTCGGCGGCGGCTTCGCGCAGGTGCAGCAGGCGCTGGCGGCGCAGCTCGGCAGCATCGCGACCGTGCAGAACAGCCAGATAGACGGTTTCGCCCAGCAGCTCGCCAAACTCACCGCCGCCAATACGCAGCAGCTCGATGCCGTGCGCCAGAGTCTGCATCAGCAAGCCCAGCAGGCGCGCGACGAGCAGGGCGCCGCGCTGCGCCACTTCGGCGCGCTGCTCACGCAGCAGCTCGGGCAACTCACCGAAGTCAACGACCGCCGCTTCGCCGAAGTGCGCGCGACGCTCGAACAGCGCCTCAAGGACATCGAAGCGAACAACGCGGCGAAGCTCGAGGAAATGCGCCGCACGGTCGACGAGAAGCTGCACGCCACGCTCGAACAGCGCCTTGGCGAGTCGTTCAAGCTCGTTTCCGATCGGCTGGAGCAGGTGCATCGCGGGCTTGGCGAGATGCAGACGCTGGCCGCGGGCGTGGGCGACCTGAAGAAGGTGCTCACCAATGTGAAGACGCGCGGCACCTGGGGCGAAGTGCAGCTCGAAGCGCTGCTCGAACAGATGCTCACGCCCGACCAGTACGCGAAGAACGTCGCGACGGTGCCGAAGAGCACGGAGCGCGTGGAATTCGCGATTCGCCTGCCCGGACGCGGCGCGGGCGGCGCGGAACAAGGCGAGCCGGTCTGGCTGCCGATCGACGCCAAATTCCCGCGCGAGGACTACGAGCGTCTCATCGATGCGCAGGAGCGCGCGGACGTGCTCGCGATCGAGGAGGCCGGGCGCGCGCTCGAACTGCGCATCCGCGCGGAGGCGCGCACCATCGCCGAGAAGTACGTCGCGCCTCCGCACACGACCGATTTCGCGCTGCTGTTCCTGCCGACCGAAGGCCTTTACGCCGAAATCCTGCGCCGCCCGGGCTTGACCGATGTCCTGCAGCGCGACTACCGCGTGAGCGTGGCGGGTCCGACCACGCTCACGGCACTTCTCAACAGCCTGCAGATGGGCTTTCGCACGCTCGCGATCGAGCGCCGCTCGAGCGAGGTGTGGCAAGTGCTGGGCGCGGTGAAGACGGAGTTCGGCAAGTTCGGCGACGTGCTCGCGCGCACCAAGACGCAGCTCGAAACGGTCACGCGTTCCATCGAGGCGGCGGAGGTGCGCACGCGTGCGATGAACCGCAAGCTGCGCGACGTCGAGGCGCTGCCGGGCGAGGCCGCCGCGAATCTTCTCGGCGACGCGCTCCGTAACGGCAACGGCAACGGCGACGCAGAAAGCGAAACGGGCTTCGGCGACGAGTGACCGCAACCCGCGCGCCAAAAGACAACGGGCCGCCCGATTCAGGCGGCCCGTTTGCATTCGAGCGTGTGCGGTGCGTTGGCTTAACCGATCATCGTTTCACCAGCTGCGGCGAGCTTTTCGAGCGCATCGCCGGTCATGCGCACGACGCGCCAGTCGGGCAGCACGGTCGCGCCGAGCTTTTCATAGAAGCCGATGGCCGGCGTGTTCCAGTCGAGCACGGTCCACTCGAAGCGGGCGCAGCCGCGTTCGACGGCGATCGCCGCGAGCGCGCGCAACATCGCGGTGCCGAGGCCGGTGCCGCGCTGCGACGGCTGCACGTAGAGGTCTTCGAGATAAAGGCCGCGGCGGCTCAGGAACGTCGAGTAGTTGTGGAAGAAGAGCGCGTAGCCGACGATGCGGCCGGCGTCTTCCGCCACCAGCGCTTCAGCGGCCGGGCGCGTGCCGAACAGGGCGTCGGCGAGGCCATCGGCCGTGCCCGTGAACAGATGCGTGAGCTTTTCGAACTCCGCGAGCTCGTACATCAGCGCGTGCATCGCGCTGACGTCGGCGGCCGTGGCGGCGCGGATCGTCGCGGTCATCACGCTTCCTCGGGCACGTCGGAAAGATGGATCTCGATGCCGCCGAAGCGCGAGGCCACCCAGTTGTAGGCGTGACAGGCGATCCACAGCAGGATGAAGCCGACGATCGCGTTGAGCAGCAGCGCGCTGAAGATGGTCGAGAGTTCGACCGCGCCATAGCGCACGAACGCCACGAGCACGCCAAGCAGCACGATCGGCACGCTGAAGGTCAGGTACACGAGGATGAGCGCCTTGGCGGTCTGGCCCGCAGCGATGAACGAGATCTGTTTTTTCATAGTAGTCGGTCCGTTATGCAGGTGTGGACGTGTGGTTGGTTTTGATGACCTCTCGGGCGCCGCCGCGCTAGACGAGTCCATCGAACAGCATGATGTCGACCGCGTCGCCGGCATCGAGATCGCCGGCTTCATGGGCGAGCACGATGAAGCAGTTCGCCTCGCTCATCGTGCTGAGCGCGCCCGAGCTTTGCGAGCCGGTAGGCGCGACGCGCCACTGGCCGCTGGCGTCGCGGCGCGCGAGGCCGCGCTGGAATTCGGTGCGGCCCGCGCGCTTTTTGATCGGCTGATCGCTCAATGCCGGCACGAGCGGGACGGGCTGCGCTTGCGCGCCCGCCATCGCCAAGAGAGCGGGGCGCACGATCTGGTAGAACGAGACCATCGTCGCGACCGGGTTGCCGGGCAGCCCGAACAGGAGCGCCGCGCGGCCCGCGCCCGGGCGTCCGCCCGACCAGATGCGGCCGAACGCAAGCGGGCGGCCGGGACGCATGGCGAGGCCCCAGAACGAGACGTCGCCGAGCGTTTGCAACTGGGTGCGCGTGAAATCGGCTTCGCCGACCGAGACGCCGCCGGAGGTTAGCACGACATCGGCGGATTCGGCAGCGAGTTTCAGCGTGGCGGCCAGCGCCGCGGGGTCGTCGCGCACGACGCCCAGATCGATCGCCTCGACGTTCAGGCGCTGCAGCATCGCGCCGAGCGCGTAGCGGTTGCTGTCGTAGATGCAGCCCGCTTCGAGCGGCTCGCCTGGCGAGCGCAGTTCGTCGCCGGTCGAGAAGTAGGCCACGCGCAGGCGCTGCTTCACGTGCGCCTCGATGAGGCCGAGCGACGCCAGCAAGCCAATGTCGGACGCGCGCAGCACGCGGCCGGCCGCGAGCGCCGCGCCGCCGCGCGCGAGGTCCTCGCCCTTACGGCGCGCGTTCGCGCCGCGTTTGACGGCGTTTGCTTCGAAAGTGACGACGTCGCCCTGCACAGACACATGCTCTTGCGGCACGACGGTGTCGCAGTTCGCGGGCATCGGCGCGCCGGTCATGATGCGCACGCACGCACCCGCGGCAACATCGCCCGGGTAAGCGTGACCGGCGAAGGCCTTGCCGCATACGGCGAGCGAGAGGGCGCCGGAGATGTCGGCCAGGGCCGCGCCATCGAACGCGTAGCCGTCCATCGCGGCGTTGTCGTGCGCGGGAACGTCGATGGGCGAAATCACGTCTTCGGCCAGCACACGCGCGAGCGCTTCACGCAGCGGCACGCGTTCGCTCGCCGCAAGCGGCGTCGCCCACTGCAGCACGATGGCCTGGGCGGCGCTGACGGGCAAAGCTTGCGGATCGTACTGGCTGATGCAGCCGGCGCTGCCGGAGGGATGGTTAAGCGTGGTCATCGAGTGAGGAAGCGTCGCATCCGCACGGCGTGTGCGGCGATCGTCCAGGCGGGCGTGCCGGCCGTGTGCCGGGGACGGCGGCCGACCGGGCGGCGCCCGATTGCAATTCAGGCGCGTTCGAGTTCGGCCAGTTCCTGTAAGGAATTGATATTGTAAAACGCACGTTCGTCGGCAAAGGCGACTTCGGTGGCCGTGTGGCGCGCGTACCACGCACGCACCTTGCGCTCGCCGGCGGCGAGGAAGGCGGCGAGGTCGTCGGCGAGCGAGGTGCGTACGAGCGCGAATACCGGGTGCAGCGAGACCACGCCTTCGGCATTCGTCGTGGTCGCGGTCACGATGTCGGCGCGCGCCGAGAGCGCGGCGTGGCCCAGGCGCTCGGCGAGATCGGCCGGCAGCCAGGGCGAGTCGCAGGGCGCCGTGAGGAGCCATTCGGTTTGCGCAGCGCGCAGTCCCGCGAGGAGCCCCGCGAGCGGGCCGGGGAAGTCGGGCAGCGTATCGGCGAGCACGCTCGCTCGCCATGGTGCGCCGAGCGCCGCATAAGCATCGCCGTTGCGGTTCGCGCTGATCGAGAGGGCGCCGACCTGCGGCGCGAGGCGCGTGAGCACGTGCGCGGCAAGCGGTTTGCCGTGCAGCATCTGCAAGCCCTTGTCCGCGCCGCCCATACGCTGGCCGCGGCCGCCCGCGAGCACGAGGCCCGTGATCGATGCCGTGGAAATGGGGTTGGCGCTCGTCGGCGTCATGGGCTGCTCAGCCGCCGATATAGGACATTTCGATGCGGCGCTCGTCGGAGGCCGCCGGCGCCTGCGCGCTGCCCCGCAGCTGCGAATAGCGGTCGGCGCGGCCTTCCCATACCTGCGCGATGGCGCCGGAGATTGCCGTGTCGGTGGCGCCGTTGCGCAACAGCGCGCGCAGGTCGTAACCCATCGAGGCGAAGAGGCACAGGTACAGCTTGCCCTCGGTCGAAAGGCGCGCGCGCGTGCAGTCGCCGCAGAACGCGCGCGTCACGCTGGAGATCGCGCCGATTTCGCCCGCGCCATCTGCGTAGCCCCAGCGCTGCGCCGTTTCGGCGGCGTTGTGGGGCTCCAGCGGCACGAGCGGCCAGTGCTCGGAAATGCGCGCGACGACTTCCGCCGACGGCAGCACTTCGGCCATGTTCCAGCCGTTCGAGGTGCCCACGTCCATGTACTCGATGAAGCGCAGCGTCACATCCGTGCCGCGGAAATGCCGTGCAAGCGGCACGATCTCGCCGTCGTTCGTGCCGCGCTTGACGACCGTGTTGACCTTGATCGGCGCGAGACCCACGGCTTGTGCCGCCGCAATGCCGTCGAGCACGTCGGCCACCGCGAAGTCGGCGTCGTTCATGCGGCGAAAGAGGGCGTCGTCGAGGGCGTCCAGGCTCACCGTCACGCGTGTGAGGCCCGCGTCGCGCAGCGCGCGCGCCTTGCGGGCAAGCAGCGAGCCATTGGTGGTGAGCGTGATATCGAGCGGTTCGCCTGCGGGCGTACGCAGCGCGGCGAGCCGCTCGATCAGGAATTCGATGTTCTTGCGCAGCAGCGGCTCACCACCCGTGAGGCGGATCTTGGTGACGCCATGCGCGACGAAAAGCCGCGCGAGCCGCTCGATTTCTTCGAGCGAAAGCAGCGCGGAATGGGGCAAAAACGGGTAATCCTTGTCGAACACGGCTCGCGGCATGCAGTACACGCAGCGGAAATTACAGCGGTCCGTGACCGAGATGCGAAGGTCGCGCAGGGGTCTGGCGAGCGCGTCGAAGACCGCGCCAGAAGGCGCGCGCACGGCTTCCGCGGCCGTCCGGGGCAATTCGGGCGGCAGCGATCGAACGTCGGCAACAGGGATGATGCGTCGTGTCATGGTCTCTTCGTTCTCGCGTTAATTCGATTTTAGCCGAACCCGGAGCTGCCTTCAGACAAGGGAGAACGCTGATATATCAAAAAAAGCCCGCCGTGAGGGGCGGGCTTTTCGGGGTGCGCCGGAATCGGGGCCCGGCGGCCAGTTGCCTTGCAGCGCTTACGGCAGGCGGGTGGTCTCGACCTGCTGCATCGGCGTGCTGTCGACCGGCGGCAGCGGCTTGCGCTCGCGCGGCGTGCGTGCGGGCTTGACCAGCTGCGCGGCGGCTTGCTGCGCAGCGCGCAGCTTGTCGGCGTCAGTATTGACCCAGACGAGACCCGCCGATTCCAGCATCGGGCGCAGCGTGTCTGCGGTGGGGGCAGCCGCGGGCGCCGCCGTTGCCACCGGGGCCGGATGCGAGGCAACCGGCTCGGTAATCGCGATGACCGCCGGAGCGGCGGCTACCGCTTCTTGTGCCGGCTCCGGTTGAGCGACGGGCGCTGCTGACGCTGCCACGGGCTCTTCGGTCCGCGGTGCTTCGACGCGATCTTCGCGCACGACAGGCGGCGTTTCGGCCTGAACCGGCTCCACCGGGGCTGCCGGCGCGACCGGTTCGTCCGCTGCGGCAGGGGCCACAGGAGCGACAGGTGCCACAGCTTCTTCGGCCTTCGGCTCGACCGCGTGTGCGGTTTCGACGCTCACCGGTGCGGCTTCGGCGGGTGCCGGAGCCGGCTCGGCAGGAGCCGGAGCTTGCTCTGCAGCGGGCGCGACGGTTTCGACGGGCGCCGTCGTCACTGCAGCGGCAGGCACGTGCCCGGCTTCAGCGACAGCGGCTGCGGCCGGCAGTGCGGTCACGACAGGCTCGGCAGCCGCCTCGGTGCGCGCCTCTACGGCCGGTGCTTCATGCACTTGTGCGGCGATGGCAGGCTGCTCGAGCGCCGGTTGGGCGGGGGCGGCTTGCTCTTCGCCTTCCGGTGCATCTGCGCCCGGCGTCAGGCCGGCTGCATCCGTCTCGCGCTCGCGGCGACCACCACGGCGGCCGCGGCGGCGGCGGCGGCGTTCTTCGCCTTCACGCGGTGCGCCATCTTCGTCGGCACCGGCGCTCACGCCTTCGAGCAGGTCTTCCGTCTGCGGCGCTTCGACGCCTTCGGCGCCTGCCGATGCGGCGTCAAGACGCGCTTCCTGGGCTTCAGCGGCCTCGGCTTGCTGACGGCGACGCGACTCACCGCGCTCACCGCGCTCGCCACGTTCACCACGCTCGCGGCGCTCGCCACGTGCGGCGCCGGCTTCTGCCGTTACATCGCTACGTTCCTGACCGCGCTCGACGCGTTCGATGCGCTGTTCGCGCTCGGTGCGCGCTTCGCGGGTTTCACGCGGTTCACGTTGCTCGCGCGGTTCGCGTTGTTCACGCGGCTCACGCGGCTCACGCGGCTCGCGGACACCACGGCCTTCGCGTGCTTCACGCGGCTCACGCTGTTCGCGCGGCTCGCGTTCCTCACGGCGGCCAGCCGGCTGGCCGGCACGTGCGCCGCCTGCGCTTTCGCCGCGGGCTGCCGCGTCGCGGCCGCCGGAGCGGCGATTGCGGTTGCGATCGCCGCCGGTCTTCTCACCGCGCTCGGTACGCGCTTCGCGGGTCGGACGGGCAGTCTTTTCGGGTTGAGCGACCGGTGCCGGCGCGGGCGCCGCAGCCGGTGCACCGCCAAAGAGACGCTTGACCCAGCCAAAGAAGCCGCCGCCCGCGGGCGTGACAGCCAGTTGTGCCGCGACGGGCGCGGTTTCGGCCGGCTTGACCGGCGCGCTCGGCGCAGGACGCTCCGGCGTGATGCCCTTCACCGCCGCTTCCTGTTTCGGCTTGGCTTCGGCGGTACGCTTGCTGTAGCCGGTTTCCGACTCGAGTTCACGAGCCGCTTCCTCGGCCATCTTCCACGAGGCGCGCGGGTCGTCGAGGCGCGCATCGTCGTGACGCAGGCGCTCGAGCTTGTAGTGCGGCGTTTCGAGGTGCTTGTTCGGGATCAGAACGACCGCAACCTTGAAGCGCGACTCGATCTTGTTGATCTCCGAGCGCTTTTCGTTGAGCAGGAAGGCGGTCACTTCGACCGGCACCTGGCAATGAATTGCCGCGGTGTTTTCCTTCATCGCCTCTTCCTGGATGATGCGCAGCACCTGCAGCGCCGACGATTCCGTATCGCGGATATGACCCGTGCCGTTACAGCGCGGGCAGGTCACGTGGCTGCCTTCCGAGAGGGCGGGGCGCAGGCGCTGGCGCGACAGCTCCATCAGGCCGAAGCGCGAGATCTTGCCCATCTGCACGCGGGCGCGGTCGTGGCGCAGCGCGTCTTTCAGGCGCTGCTCGACTTCGCGCTGGCTCTTGGCCGACTCCATGTCGATGAAGTCGATCACGATCAGGCCGCCCAGGTCGCGCAGACGCAGCTGGCGCGCCACTTCGTCGGCGGCTTCGAGGTTGGTGCGCGCGGCGGTTTCCTCGATGTCGGCGCCCTTGGTGGCGCGCGCCGAGTTCACGTCGATGGCGACCAGGGCTTCGGTGTGGTCGATCACGATCGCGCCGCCCGAGGGCAGCGGCACCGTGCGCGAATACGCCGTCTCGATCTGGTGCTCGATCTGGAAACGCGAGAAAAGCGGCACGTCGTCGTGATACCGCTTCACCTTATTGACATTGTCCGGCATCACGATATCCATGAAGGCGCGCGCCTGGTCATGGATCTCGGTGGTGTCGATGAGGATTTCGCCGATGTCGGGCTGGAAGTAGTCGCGGATCGCGCGAATGACGAGGCTCGATTCCAGGTAGATCAGCATGGGCTGACCGGACTGGCCGGCCTGCGACGCGGCTTCGATGGCGCGCCACAGTTGCAGCAGGTAGTTCAGGTCCCACTGGAGCTCTTCGGCGGAGCGGCCGATGCCGGCCGTACGCGCGATGATGCTCATGCCGTCCGGCAGTTGCAGCTGCGCCATGGTTTCGCGCAGTTCCTGACGGTCGTCGCCCTCGATGCGGCGCGAGACGCCGCCGCCGCGCGGGTTGTTCGGCATGAGCACGAGGTAGCGGCCGGCGAGCGAGATGAACGTGGTGAGGGCGGCGCCCTTGTTGCCGCGCTCTTCCTTCTCGACCTGGACGATCAGCTCCTGGCCTTCCTTGAGGGCGTCCTGAATGCGCGCGCCGCGCATGTCGATGCCTTCGCGGAAGTACTGGCGGGCGACTTCCTTGAACGGCAGGAAGCCGTGGCGGTCTTCGCCGTAGTTGACGAAACACGCCTCGAGCGAAGGCTCGATCCGGGTGACGATCCCCTTGTAGATGTTGCCTTTGCGCTGTTCGCGCCCGGCGGTTTCGATGTCGATGTCGATGAGCTTCTGTCCATCGACGATGGCGACACGCAGTTCTTCCTGCTGTGTCGCGTTGAACAGCATTCGTTTCATTGAACGACTCCAGTGCGTTCGCGCGCGAGCCGCACGGTGCGCGGCGGTGACGCCAGGCAGCACGGTGCGGGCAGCGGCGAGCCGCGCCTTATTGTGTTGTCACAAGCACGCTGGAGCGGGAACGATGGCGGGGAGAATTGCCTTTCCTGGGCGCCGGTCCGGCGTTGCGTTGCCGTGGACGGGGCCGCGTGGGCACATGCGAAATACGTCTTCAAGAAGAGAAGAGACATGCCGCGGGTTCGCGACGGCAACGTTTTCCTGCGCTTCCAATCCACCTGGCTGCCGTGACCATGAACGTGCCGATGGGTGTGCCCATCGCACTGGCCGTGACAGACGCCGGCCGCAGCGGCGAACCGCGCGCGCTTGCGACTGGATCAGGTTCGCGGCCTCAAGATTCAATCAGGGCCGCGCACGGGAAGCTTTTCAGGAACGCCCGTCTTCCCCCTCGGGGTGTCTCGCCACTTTTGACGTCGCCGTGTCCCGCACATTGCCGGGACGCTTCGGGCGCTCGCCGTATTTTCGCCACCAGCGCCTCCCGCGGCGGTCACTTCGACCGCGCGGCGGGACGCGCCGGATAAATTCTTTATACCAATGTTCCGTTACCGTCGGAGCCGCCCCTGACCGAACGTGCCTGTGGGCGCCGTCCCTGCCGGAGTGGTGATCCGTGCGTGCAACTCGTTGCTTCTCATCAAACGGGGTGAGCAACCAGCCCCGGGCGCAAGTAAAATAACCGTTTATCGCTTGCAGCCTGCGCTCGCCGCGTGGTCCAAGTCCAGGATAACCCCCTTGGGGTGTCCATTGGGTGGTTCGCAGAACATTTGGCCATTTGGCCTGGGCCATTTGGCCTACCGTTGCGTCGGCGCTGGGCAAATTATATTCAGAATGAAAGGGTTAGGCAAAACATCCCAGAATCAGGTCGCAAGCGACCAGGTTTCGTTCGTCGAAATCGACGAGGGCGCGGCCGGTCAGCGCATCGACAATTTTCTCGTGCGCGTCTGCAAAGGCGTGCCGAAAAGCCACATCTATCGCATTTTGCGCAGCGGGGAAGTGCGCGTAAATAAGGGCCGGGTCGACGCGCAGTATCGGCTCGCGGAAGGCGACATCGTGCGCGTGCCGCCCATCCGCACGTCGCAGTCGAGTGCGCCGGCCGGCGCCGCGCCCGTGCCGGCGGCTCAGTTTCCCATCATCTACGAGGACGACGCGCTGCTCGTCATCGACAAGCCTGCCGGCGTGGCCGTGCACGGCGGCAGCGGGGTGGCGTTCGGCGTGATCGAGCAGTTGCGCGCGGCGCGAACGCAGGGCAAGTTCCTCGAACTGGTCCACCGGCTCGACCGCGAAACGTCGGGCGTGCTGATGCTCGCCAAGAAGCGCGCCGCACTCGTGGGCCTGCATGCGCAGATGCGCGATAACCAGACCGACAAGCGCTATTACGCCTGCGTCCACGGCGAATGGGCGAGCGACTGGGGCCGTCGGCGCGCTGTGAAGGAGCCGCTTCACAAGTATCTGACCCCGGAAGGCGAGCGTCGTGTGCGCGTGCAGCCGGACGGCTTGCCCTCGCATACGGTGTTCAATCTCGTCGAGCGCTGGCCGGGCTACGCGCTGCTCGAAGCCGAACTGAAGACGGGCCGCACGCACCAGATCCGCGTGCACCTCGCTCACCTCGGCCTGCCGATCGTCGGCGACGCCAAGTACGGCGACTTCGCGCTCAACAAGGATCTCGCGCGCACGGGCGCGCGGCCGGGCATCAAGCGGATGTTCCTGCATGCGCACCGGTTGAAGCTCGCTCACCCGATCACGGGCGTCCCGTTGCAGTTCGAGGCGCCGCTGCCGGCGGATTGCCGCGGCTTCGTCGACGCGCTGCGCGCGCAGCGCGAGCAAGGCGCGGCAACCGACGCGGCCCAACCTGACGCGGCCCGTCCCGAATGACACCGAATCTGACAGCGTTTGGAGAAGTCCTGCATGGCTCGAGAGTTATTTGACCTGATTGTGTTCGACTGGGACGGCACCCTGATGGACTCGACCGCCCATATCACGCGCAGCATCCAGGCGGCGTGCCGCGACCTCGGCTTGCCCGTGCCCGGCGACGAGGCGGCGAGCTACGTGATCGGCCTCGGCCTGCGAGAGGCGCTGCAGATCGCCGCGCCCACGCTCGATCCGGCCGACTACCCGCGGCTCGTCGAGCGCTATCGCATCCATTATTTGCTGAAGGACCAGCAGACCGAGCTGTTCGCAGGCGTGCGCGAGATGCTCGCGGAACTGCGCGACACCGGCTACCTGCTCGCCGTGGCGACGGGCAAGAGCCGCGTGGGGCTGAACCGCGCGCTGGCGGATTCGCGGCTCACGAGCCTCTTCGACGGCACCCGCTGCGCCGATGAGACCTTCTCGAAGCCGCATCCGGCCATGCTTCAGGAGCTCACGCGCGAACTGGGGCAGGATCTGGGGCGCACGGTGATGATCGGCGACACGACCCACGATCTGCAGATGGCGATCAACGCGGGCGCGGCTGCCATTGGCGTGGCGTATGGCGCGCACGCATCCGGCGCACTCGAAAAGCTCGAGCCGCGCTTTGTCGCGCCCGACGTAGCTGCGCTCGCGGGCTGGCTGCGGGAGAACGCATGAGCGCGGCGCCCGAGACAGCGGCGCTCGAGCCGGTGCGCGTCTGCGCGTCCGACGAACTCACCGAGGGCGGCGAGGGTCGGCGCATGAATGCAACCTACGCGGGCGGCGACGCGGTGGTGTTCTTCGTGCGCTATGGCGGAGAGGCGTACGGCTACCTGAACCGCTGCGCGCACGTGCCGATGGAACTCGACTGGGTCGAGGGCCAGTTCTTCGAGTCCTCGGGGCTCTATCTGATGTGCGCCACGCACGGCGCGATCTACCAGCCCGACACGGGCAAGTGCGTGGGCGGCCCATGCCGCGGCGGGCGTTTGCGCCCCGTGCAAGTCGAGGAACGCGACACACCCGAGGGGCGTGCGGTATTCTGGCTGCCGGACGACGCTTTGCGTCCGACCCCAACCTGATTCCTCACTTTCGACCCTTTCGAACGTAACCCGCTCGCATGTCCGACAATCCGACCCCTGATTCGAACGAAGCGCCACGCGCGGCTTCGTCAGACCGCGGCGCGCCCGCGCCTGGCTGGGAGCGCGAGGCGCTCGAACGTATCGCGCTCGCGGCCATCACCGAGCAGCGTGCGGCGCGGCGCTGGCGTATTTTCTTTCGCTTCGCGTTTCTCGCCGTGTTCGTGGTGATCGCGTGGGCGATCCTCGATCTGTCGGGCGCGCGCGTGGAGAGTGAAGGGCGCCACACGGCGCTCGTTTCGCTCGACGGCGAAATCGGCTCCGACACCCCGGCGAACGCGGAGGACATCATCAGCGCGCTCGACAGCGCCTTCGACGACGACGGCACCGCGGGCGTCATCCTGCATATCGACAGCCCCGGCGGCAGCCCGGTGCAGGCCGGCATCATCAACGACGAGATCCACCGTCTGCGCATCAAGTATCCGGCCATCCCGCTGTATGTGGTGGTGGGCGACATGTGCGCTTCGGGCGGATATTACGTTGCGGCCGCCGCCGACAAGATTTACGTCAACAAGGCGAGCATCGTGGGCTCGATCGGCGTGCTGATGGACGGATTCGGCTTTACCGGCCTCATGGACAAGCTCGGCGTCCAGCGGCGCCTGCGTACCTCGGGAGAAAACAAGGGCTTCTTCGATCCGTTCTCGCCCGACACGCCGAAAATGGACGCGCATGCCCAGGAGATGCTCGACCAGATCCACCAGCAGTTCATCGACGCCGTGAAGGCGGGCCGCGGCAAGCGTCTGAAGGACTCGCCGGATGTCTTCTCGGGCCTGTTCTGGACCGGGCAGAAGAGCGTGGATCTCGGTCTGGCTGACGGCTACGGCGACACCGATTACGTGGCGCGCGAGGTCATCAAGGCGCCGGACGTCGTCGATTACACGGTCAAGCAGAGCCTCACCGATCGCGTGGCGAAGCGCGTGGGCGCGAACATCGGCTCGGCGGCTGTGCATTCCCTGCTGATGGGCGGCAAGCTGTCGGTGCACTGAGCACTGGCGGCGCGTTAGCCACCGGTCGTCCTCGAGAAAAATCGGCCGCTGCGCGAGGGTTGCGCAGCGGCCGATTCGTTTGGGCGCGCCGGAGCGTTCAGTGCGCGAGCAGCAGGAAGATTGCCGGCCGCTTGTGCAATTCGGGCGCGGGCTTCTTTTTCCAGTCGGACACGGCGCGGCTCACGATCGTCTCGGTGGGCAGCGTGAGATCGGCGGCGACGCACACGAGCGTGGAGGGCGCACAGGTCGCGAGCAGCGCGTCGAGCAGCGTGCGGTTGCGGTAGGGCGTCTCGATGAAGATCTGCGTCTGCTTGCCCTTGCGCGAGATTTGCTCGAGATCGCGCAGCTTTTTCACGCGCTCGTTCGCG
This sequence comes from Paraburkholderia sp. BR10141, assembly GCF_056155635.1. NCBI lineage: Bacteria > Pseudomonadati > Pseudomonadota > Betaproteobacteria > Burkholderiales > Burkholderiaceae > Paraburkholderia > Paraburkholderia sp. BR10141. The sequence goes on from NZ_JBMIQH010000006.1 coordinate 147,003, forward strand.
TCGACGGGCAGGTACCCGTGAAACGCGAAGCTCTGGCCGTTCAGGCCCGACGCCATCAACGCGAGCAGAATCGAACTCGGACCCACGAGCGGCACGACCTTGATGCCGCGCTCGTGCGCGCGCCGCACGAGCAGCGCGCCCGGATCGGCGACTGCGGGCACGCCCGCCTCGGAAACGAGCCCCGTGTCGATGCCCGCGAGCAGCGGGGCGAGCAGCTTCTCGACCTCGCCGGCGGGCGTGTTGACATTGAGTTCGCGGATCTCGATTTCCTGGATCGGCCGCGTCGTGCCCACGCGCTTGAGGAAGGCGCGCGTGGTCTTCGCGTTTTCGCCGATATAGCTGGCGAGCGCGCCCGCGCGTTCGCGCACGGGCGTCGGCAGGACGGCGTTGAGCGCGGCATCGTCGCCTTCGCCGAGCGTGTTGGGGATCAGGTAGAGGGTGCCGAGGCTCATGCTTGCGTCTCCAGCAACGGGTATCCCGCGGCAAGCAGCATGCGCGTGAGCGCGATGAGCGGCAGGCCGATCAGGGCGGTGGGGTCGTCCGATTCGATAGCTTCGAGCAGCGTGATGCCAAGCCCTTCCGCTTTCGCGCTGCCCGCGCAGTCGTAAGGCGTTTCGGCGCGCAGGTAGGCGTCGAGCGCGGCGTCGGGCAGGTCGCGAAAGCGCACCTTCGTGACGACATCGACGGTATCCGTTTGGCCAGTCGCGGTGTCGAGCACGCTCAGGGCACTATGGAACAACACTTCGCGGCCGCGCATGGCCAGCAACTGCTCGAGCGCGCGCTCGTGCGTGCCGGGCTTGCCGATCTGGCGGCCATCGAAGGTGGCGACCTGGTCGGAGCCGATCACCAGCGTTCGCGCCGCGCCGGCGGGCAGCGCGGCGGCCACGGCGCGGGCCTTCGCGGCAGCCAGGCGCAGCGCCGTCGCTTCGGGCGTTTCGCCGGGCTGCGGCGTTTCGTCGACGGCGGGCACGGCCGTGTCGAAGGGAATGCGCAGGCGCTCGAGCAACTCGCGCCGGTAGCGCGAGCTGGAGGCGAGGATGAGGGCGGGGCGGCCCGTGCGCGGGGCCTGCGAGGGAGAATCCTGCATGTTCGATCTGAGTTTCGGAGTATGGAAGAGCGGCTGCGAATGTGGCTGTGTATGCGACTGGAAAAAGGCGGCTGTGGCTTGGCGATTTTCGGGCGGATTTCGCCGTGAAAACGGGGGCGGATATCCCGCAAAACATCGTCAGAGGCTCCCGAAGACCGCGCTTGCACAGACACTTGCGTACGCGAGCTTAAGTGTTTGACTCACAAAGATAAAGGCGATATGATTTTGGGCTTTTCATCGGTACGCTCTCGTCGCACGTCTTGTGCGGGCGCCTGAATTTCGCGGCGTCACGGCTCGAATGACCTTGCCGGCAGTAGCGTGTCGATGGCGAATGTTGGCAAGCGCAGGTCGATAGCGACCCGTGCGGGCCGGCCAGGCTGGATTGCTGCGGGCCGCTGGCGGCTTTCGCGCATCGCTCGCCGCGCCCTAAGCCTTGAAGCAGGAGAGCGCACATGACCGAACACACTGGCAAGCCTGCTGGCGCCGAATTGAATCCGCGCGACTTCGATATCTTCGAATTCGCGCGCAGCGAGCGCGAAGCGGCAGGCGTCGTGCGCGTCTCGCAACTGCCGCGCATGTTAAACGAAGTCCCGGCCGACGCGCCAGATCGCGACACCGCGTTCACCTGGCAGGCTGCGGGCTTTACCCAGCAGGAATTGCAGGACGACGGCACCGAAGGGCCGCAGCCATACCTGCGGCTGGCTGTTCACGGTGGCGCGTGGCTCACGTGCCAGCGGTGCCTCGCTCCCTACGAGCAGGCATTCAATGCGGATGCGACCTTCCGTATCGTCCAGACGGAAGAAGAGGCGGACGAGTTTCCGCTCGACGACGATGAAGTCGAAGTGATCGTGGGCTCGCGCCATTTCGATCTCGTCGACTTGATCGAAGAGGAGCTGTTGCTCGCGCTGCCGCTGGTGCCGAAGCACGAAGTCTGTCCGGAAATTCACGAAAGCCTCGCCTCGGGTCCCGACGGCGCGGAGGGCGTGGATTCCGTAGACGACGTGCCGGAGCAGGAAATCGAGCCGGAAGAGCGCGTCAACCCGTTTGCGGCGCTCGAATCGCTCAAGAAGGACGGTCCTGGCAGCAAGCACTGAGGGAAGCCTTGGGCGGCTGTGCGGGGCAGGCAGTACCAGACGCGTGAGCCTGAGCCCGGAGTCCGGCCATCCCCCAAGGGTGGCGGCGGCCGGATCGGGCTGTGTTAGAATTCGGAAAATTTTCAGGAGTTATCATGGCAGTTCAACAAAACAAGAAGTCGCCGTCGAAGCGCGGTATGCACCGCTCGCACGATTTCCTCACGGGCGCGCCGCTGGCCGTCGAGCCGAGCACGGGTGAAGTGCATCTGCGTCACCACATCAGCCCGAACGGCTACTACCGCGGCAAGAAAGTCGTCAAGACCAAGAACGACTAATCGTTTCAGCGTGCGGCGCAGTGTTTGACATCTGGCGCCGCATCTGACGATTCCGTTCGCTTGACCATATTTCGGCTCGGCAAAAAGGCGGCATTCAACTGCCGCTTTTTTATGCCTGAAATCCGTCGCATTCCATGACTGTTACGCTCACGATAGATTGCATGGGAGGCGACCACGGCCCGTCTGTGACGGTGCCTGCCGCAGTCCATTTCGTCCGCTCGCACCCCGACGCGCATCTCATGCTCGTGGGCGTCGAGTCGGCGGTTCGCGCCCAGTTGAAGAAGCTGAAGGCGTCGGACCATCCCGCGCTTACCGTCGTGCCCGCCACCGAGGTCGTCGAAATGGACGATCCGGTTGAAGTCGCCCTGCGCAAGAAAAAAGATTCGTCGATGCGCGTCGCGCTCAATCGCGTGAAAGAGGGCGGGGCGCAAGCCTGCATCTCGGCCGGCAATACCGGCGCGCTAATGGCCGTCTCGCGCTACGTGCTGAAGACGTTGCCCGGCATCGAACGCCCGGCCATCGCCTTCGCGCTGCCGAACCCGCGCGGCTATACGACGATGCTAGACCTCGGCGCGAACGTCGACTGCGAACCGCAGCACCTGCTGCAGTTCGCGGAGATGGGCCACGCGCTCGTCGCGGCGCTCGAGGGCAAGGATCGCCCAACCATCGGGCTCCTGAATATCGGCGAAGAAGTCATCAAGGGCAACGACACCATCAAGCGCGCGGGCGAGCTCCTGCGCGCGAGTACGCTGAACTTCCGCGGCAACGTCGAAGGCAACGACATTTACAAGGGCACCGTCGACGTCATCGTCTGTGACGGTTTCGTTGGGAATGTCGCGCTCAAGACGTCGGAGGGCCTCGCGCAGATGCTCAACGACATGATCAAGGAAGAGTTCGGCCGCTCGTGGCTCACGAAGCTCATGGCGATTGCCGCACTGCCCGTGCTCATGCGCTTCAAGAAGCGTGTCGACCATCGCCAGTACAACGGCGCGGCGCTGCTCGGCCTGAAGAGCCTCGTCATCAAGAGCCACGGCTCGGCCGATGCCTACGCGTTTGAGTGTGCGATCAATCGCGGGTATGATGCCGTCAAAAATGGCGTGCTGGAGCGCCTCGCGCACGCCATGGAAGAAAACGCCGGTTCGCTCGAACAGGCGGCAGACGAGCCCGGCGGCGCCCAGAACGTGCAAGCCGCGCAGGCGGGGCAGGCTACCAGTGCGCCCAGCCAGGCAGCGGGCGAGGTACCGCCCGGCGCCGCATCATCCTCGAAGGCATAATGGCTCAATCGACTCTCTATTCCCGCGTGATCGGCACGGGCAGCTACCTTCCGCCTGATCGCGTCACCAATCAGGAACTGGCCGAACGGCTCGCCGCAAAAGGCGTCGAAACGAACGACGAGTGGATCGTGGCCCGCACGGGCATTCACGCGCGCCACTTCGCCGCGCCCGACGTCACGACGAGCGATCTCGCGCTTGCGGCATCGCAGCGCGCGATCGCGGCAGCCGACGTCGATCCGCAGTCGATCGACCTCATCATCGTCGCCACTTCCACGCCCGATTTCGTCTTTCCGAGCACGGCCTGCCTCTTGCAGAACAAGCTCGGCATCCGCAATCACGGCGCGGCGTTCGACGTGCAGGCCGTGTGCTCGGGCTTCGCGTACGCCGTTTCGGTAGCCGACAGCCTGATCCGCAGCGGCCAGCATCGCACGGCGCTCGTGGTCGGCGCGGAGACCTTCTCGCGAATTCTCGATTTCAACGATCGCACCACCTGTGTGCTGTTCGGCGACGGCGCAGGCGCGATCATCCTGCAGGCGTCGAGCGAACCGGGCGTGCTTTCGAGCGCGCTGCACGCCGACGGCAGCTACGCGCACATCCTGTGCACGCCGGGCAACGTGCACGGCGGAGTGATCGCGGGCAACGCGTTCCTGCACATGGACGGCCAGGCCGTGTTCAAGCTGGCCGTGAACGTGCTCGAAAAGGTCGCGATCGAGGCGCTCGACAAGGCGCAGCTCACCGCTGACCAGGTCGACTGGCTGATCCCGCACCAGGCCAACATCCGCATCATGCAGGGCACTTGCCGCAAGCTCGGCCTGCCCGCGGAGCGCATGGTGGTGACGGTGGGCGAACATGGCAACACCTCGGCGGCCTCGATTCCGCTCGCTTTCGACGTCGCGGTGCGCGACGGCCGCATCAAGCGCGGCCACAACGTGCTGATCGAAGGCGTCGGCGGCGGCTTCACCTGGGGCGCCTCCGTCATCCGCTTCTAAGCATCCTGAGCGGGCTTTCGCGCTCCCGCAGCGGTCCTGGCGCACGACGTGCATGTCGCGCGCAGCCGGCGGCGGTTCATCCGAGCACATTGCCCACCCGTATTGATCGAATTTGGGGACGTTATGAAATTCGCGTTCGTTTTTCCCGGACAGGGCTCGCAGGCCGTCGGCATGCTCGACGCCTTCGCCGATAACGCCATCGTGCGCGAGACGCTGCAAGAAGCGTCCGACGCGCTGGGCCAGGACCTCGGCAAGCTGATCGCCGAAGGCCCCGCCGAAGAACTCAATCTCACCACCAACACGCAGCCGGTCATGCTCACCGCCGCCTACGCCGTCTATCGCGCGTGGCAGCAGGCGGGCGGCCCTCTGCCTGCCATCGTCGCGGGCCACAGCCTCGGCGAATACACGGCGCTCGTCGCTGCCGGCGTCCTCGCATTCCGCGACGCCGTGCCGCTCGTGCGCTTTCGCGCGCAGGCGATGCAAAGCGCGGTGCCGGTGGGCGAGGGCGGCATGGCCGCCGTGCTCGGTCTCGACGACGACTCCGTGCGCGCAGTCTGCGCGGAAGCCGCGGCTGCGAGCGGCGGCGTGGTCGAAGCCGTGAACTTCAACGCGCCGGCGCAAGTCGTGATCGCGGGCCACAAGGGCGCGGTCGAGATGGCCTGCGAGATCGCCAAGGCGAAGGGCGCCAAGCGCGCGCTGCCGCTGCCGGTTTCGGCGCCGTTCCACTCGTCGCTGCTCAAGCCTGCCTCGGATCAGTTGCGCGACTATCTCGCGAACGTGACGCTGAACGCGCCGCAGATCCCCGTGGTGAACAACGTCGACGTGGCATTCGAAACCGACCCCGCGAAAATCCGCGACGCGCTCGTGCGCCAGGCCGCGGGCGCCGTGCGCTGGGTCGAATGTGTGCAGGCCATTGCGGCGCAAGGCGCGACGCACGTGGTCGAATGCGGTCCGGGCAAGGTGCTTGCGGGCCTCACCAGGCGTATCGACGGCAACCTGGTCGGCGCCTCGGTGCTCGATCCGAAGTCGCTCGACGAAGCGCTCGCGCTTCTGAAGGCCTGAGCGCCTACGCCACCACCGCTAACGGATTCAAACGATGGAAAAGACTCTCGACAATCAAGCCGCGATCGTGACCGGCGCCACCCGCGGCATCGGCCGCGCGATCGCGCTGGAACTGGCGCGCCAGGGCGCGACAGTGATCGGTACGGCAACGAGCGAAGCCGGCGCGCAGGCCATCTCGGCCGCTTTCGAAGCAGCGGGCCTGAAGGGCCGCGGCGCGGTGCTCGACGTGAACGACGCCGCTGCGGCGGAGGCGCTGATCGACGCAACGGTCAAGGAATTCGGCGGTCTTGCGATCCTCGTCAACAATGCGGGCATCACGCAGGACAACCTGGCGATGCGCATGAAGGACGACGAGTGGGACTCGGTCATCGACACCAACCTGAAGTCGGTGTTCCGCCTCTCTCGCGCCGTGCTGCGCCCGATGATGAAGGCGAAGGGCGGCCGCATCATCAATATCACCTCGGTGGTGGGCTCGTCGGGCAACCCGGGTCAGGCTAACTACGCCGCCGCCAAGGCCGGCGTGGCGGGCATGACGCGCGCGCTCGCACGCGAGATCGGCAGCCGCGGCATCACCGTGAACTGCGTCGCGCCCGGTTTCATCGACACCGACATGACGAAGGACTTGCCGGCGGAGCAGCAAGCCGCGCTCAAGCAGCAGATTCCGTTGGGCCGTCTCGGCAGCCCGGACGACATCGCGCATGCGGTCGCGTTCCTCGCGTCGCCGCAGGCAGCCTACATCACGGGCACGACGTTGCACGTGAACGGCGGCATGTATATGTCTTAACCGGATTCAGGTACTATCCGCGCCTTGATGCGCTTGATGCAAAACATTGCGCAAGCGCCGTCGCGGATAGCCTTCCGGAACCTTGAGCGCCGCTTTTCAGCCAGGTCAAACCTGATAAAATGCGCGCACTCGCATTCATGAGCTAACTTTTTTCCCTTGGAGGGGTAATGGACAACATCGAACAGCGCGTCAAGAAGATCGTCGCCGAGCAACTGGGCGTCGCCGAAGCTGAAATCAAGAACGAAGCTTCGTTCGTGAACGATCTGGGCGCCGACTCGCTCGACACCGTCGAACTGGTCATGGCTCTCGAAGACGAGTTCGGCATGGAAATCCCGGACGAGGAAGCCGAGAAGATCACGACGGTTCAGCAAGCGATCGACTACGCTCGCGCGAACGTCAAGGCTTAAGCGCCAGATTCCCGCCTGGGCCGCGCAACGCAGTGCGCTGGCGGCCCGCGAGGACGCTCGCCCGTGAAACCGCATACGCCTGCCGCACTCGCTGCCGGGCATCTGCCGGTCAACTAGCCACAGGGCTCACAGGAGCATTTCCTGTGGCCTCTGTGGCTTTTGTTTTTGTCATCTATGGATAAGGGGTTACCGTGAGCCGTCGTCGAGTTGTTGTTACAGGCCTGGGGCTGATTTCGCCTGTTGGCAATAATGTTGCCGACGGCTGGGCCAATCTGGTCGCCGGGAAGTCCGGCATCGCCAACATCACGAAGTTCGACGCTACGAACTTCTCGACCCGCTTTGCCGGCGAAGTGAAGGGCTTCAACGTCGAAGACTACATGCCGGCGAAAGAAGCGCGCCATATGGATACGTTCATCCATTACGGCATCGCGGCGGGCATGCAGGCGATCCAGGACAGCGGTCTCGAAGTCACCGAAGCGAACGCTGAGCGGATCGGCGTGAACGTCGGCTCGGGCATCGGCGGTCTGCCGATGATCGAAGTCACGCAAACCGAACTGCTCAACCGCGGCCCGCGCCGCATCTCGCCGTTCTTCGTGCCCGCCTCGATCATCAACATGATCTCGGGCCATCTGTCGATCAAGTACGGCCTCAAGGGTCCGAATCTGGCGATGGTCACGGCCTGTACGACCGGCCTGCACTGCATCGGCGAAGCGTCGCGTCTGATCGAATACGGCGACTGCGACGTGATGATCGCGGGCGGTGCGGAAGCGACCGTGTCGCCGCTCGGCATCGGCGGCTTCGCGGCGGCGCGCGCGCTCTCGCAGCGCAACGACGATCCGGCGACGGCCAGCCGTCCGTGGGACAAGGACCGTGACGGCTTCGTGCTCGGCGAAGGCGCGGGCGTGATGGTGCTCGAAGAGTACGAACACGCGAAGGCGCGCGGCGCGAAGATCTACGCGGAAATCGGCGGCTACGGCATGAGCGGTGATGCGTATCACATGACCGCTCCGCCGGAAGATGGCGACGGCGCACGCCGCTGCATGATCGCCGCGCTGAAGAACGCGGGCGTCAACGCCAACGAAGTGAACTGGCTCAGCGCACACGGCACGTCGACGCCGCTCGGCGACCTCGCGGAAACCCTCGCGATCAAGCGCGCGTTCGGTGACCACGCGAAGGACATCGTCGTGAACTCTACCAAGTCGATGACGGGCCACCTGCTGGGTGGCTCGGGCGGCCTGGAATCGGTGTTTACGGTGCTCGCGGTGCATAACCAGGTGTCGCCGCCGACGATCAACATCTTCAACCAGGATCCGGCATGCGACCTGGACTACTGCGCGAACACCGCGCGGGACATGAAGATCGACGTCGCGCTGAAGAACTCGTTCGGGTTCGGCGGCACGAACGGCACGCTCGTCTTCAAGCGTCACGCTTGATCCCGCACGACGAGACAGCGGCCGTGCCGAATGCTTCGGCCGGCCGCGTCCCTCCTGCTTTCCCCTCGCGGCGCGCGGGCGCGCCGCTTCTTTCCCTGCGTCCATCGCTTGCGCTGCAATTGCTCGTTGCCGCGGGTCTGGGCGTGGCCGCGGCCGCCGTCTACACGGCGCTCGCACCCTGGCTCGGCGTCTGGCAAGCGTTGCCGCTCGCGCTGGCGTTCCTCGCGACCGGCGGGCTCGCGGCTGCGGCGTGGCGCCGCAAGCAACCGGCCTTCCTCGAAATCGGGTCGGATTTTCTCGCGGCCTGGTCGTGCGATGGCGCCTGCCTCGCGGCCGGGCGGCTTGCCGGCGCGTCGCAATGGGGCGCGTGGCTGCTCGCGCTCGTCGTGGAGCAGGGTGCACGCCGCACGACGATTCTCGTCGCCGCCGACGCCGTTCCAGCAGAAACCTTCCGCACACTCGCCGTGCGCGCGCGCAGCGCGGCCGGTCGCTGAGCCTCCTTTCGCTGTAAAGCTTGTAACCGCTGTTACTCGCGTAACGTGAGACCGTGGCGAGGACGCTACAATGGTGCCCCCACGTCTACTTCATGTGCTAACGGATTTTTCAGGTGAGCGAAAAAGAAATTGATCAGGTTCTGGTCGAGCGCGTGCAAAAAGGCGACAAGGCCGCGTTCGAGCTCCTGGTCTCGAAATACCACCGCAAGATCATCCGGCTGATCTCGCGCCTCGTGCGGGACCCCGCCGAGGTCGAGGACGTGGCCCAGGACGCCTTTATCAAGGCTTACCGTGCACTACCGCAATTTCGTGGCGAATCGGCTTTCTATACGTGGTTGTACCGAATTGCTGTCAATACGGCAAAGAACTACCTTGCGACCCAGGGAAGACGCGCGCCGACTTCTACCGAGGCAGATGCTGAAGAAGCGGAAACTTTCTCGGACGCCGATCAACTAAGGGATATCAATACGCCCGAGTCGATGTTGATGAGCAAGCAGATCGCACAGACGGTCAATGCTGCGATGGCGGTTTTACCGGAAGAGCTGCGCACCGCCATTACGCTTCGGGAAATAGAAGGCCTAAGCTACGAAGAAATCGCCGAGATGATGGGGTGCCCGATCGGCACCGTCAGATCGAGAATCTTCCGCGCTCGGGAAGCCATTGCGGCAAAATTGCGTCCGCTGCTGGACACTCCGGAAGGCAAGCGCTGGTAAGAAGAAGAACCAGCTTCGCCCCGGGCGGCGACGCGATTCACCAGAATGAGTTGGTGTCACAGGGACGTCTGTTAGGGAATGGGGAGCATCATGGGTTCGGTCTCGATGCAATCGGTATCAAGCTCGCGCAGCGAGCGTCTGTCCGCCTTCGTCGACGGTGAAGCGTCGGCGCAGGAGCATCTGAACGGAAATTTTCTGGAACTCGACGGCGAAGGGCGCGCAGCCTGGTCGGAGTACCATCTGATCGGCGACGTACTGCGTTCCGACGATCTGGCCCTCAGCCAGGCGGCAAGCCGCGCCTTCATGACGGGTTTCGCGGCGCGCTTCGAAGCACAGCCGCATCTGCTCGCACCGGCTGCGCTGCCGCAGGTCCAGGCCGGCCGCAATGAGCGCGTTGGCCGCATTCTGGCGCTGCGCCGCCGCGTGATGCCGTCGCTGGCCGTGGCGGCTGCGGCCGCCACGCTCACGTGGATCGTCATGCCGCAGATGCGCGGCGTGGGCATGGCTGGCGCGCCGCAAATCGCTGCTGTGCAGTCGCAGGGCGACGGCGTGCAGCGCGTGGCGATGAACACCACGCCGGCGCCTGTTGCAGGCGGTCAGGACGGCAATATCATCCGCGACGCTCGCCTCGACGAATATCTCCAGGCGCACCAGCAGTTCGCGCAGCAGCCGGTCATTTCGGATTCCATGCCGTACATCCGTTCAGCCGCTCTTACTACGCAAGGCCAATAAGTTTGATGCAGACATTGCGGTTGAATAAAAAGACAATCTGGGGGCGGTTGCCGGCATTCCTTTGCTGCGCAGCCGCGATGTTCACCGCTCTGTCTGTCGCCCCGCGTGCCCACGCGCAAGGCGCGTCCGCGGCCGATGCCGCCACGCGCCAGAGCGCGGCACAGCTGCTCGACCGCATCCAGCAGGCCGCCCAGCAGCAAAGTTACGAAGGCACCTTCGTCTATCAGCGCGGCGAGTTCGTGCAATCTTCGCGCATCACGCACTACGCCTCGAAGCAGGACGGCGAGTTCGAAAAGCTCGAAAGCCTCGACGGCAAGCCGCGCACAATGCTGCGCCACAACGACGATCTCTATACCTTCGTGCCCGAGCGCAAGCTGCTCGTCGTCGAAAAGCGCCAGAACAAGGACGCTTTCCCGGCGCTGCTTTCCACGAGCGGGGACCAGGTGCTGGGCGTCTACGAGCCGAAGATGCTGGCCAACGACCGCGTGGCCGGCCTGGACAGCCAGGTGATCCAGCTCGACCCGAAGGACAATTTCCGTTTCGCCTACAAGCTGTGGGCGGACGCGAAAACCGGTCTGCTGCTGCGCTCGCAGATGCTCGACCCGTCGAACGGCCAGGTGCTCCAGCAGCTCGCGTTCACGCAGGTGCGCATCGGCGGACCCGTCGACAAGACGCCTATCGTCAATGGCATGCGCAATATCGAGGGTTGGAACGTGGTGCGCCCGCCGCTCCAGCCGGTCGACATCGAAGCGCAGGGCTGGTCGTTCGGCCAGGCTGCGCCGGGATTCCAGAAGATTCGCGAAGTGCGTCGGCCGATGGCGGCGCGCGATGCGAGCGATCCGCCCATCCCGGTCGATCAGGCTGTATTCTCTGACGGACTGTCCACGCTTTCCGTCTTTATCGAGCCGGTGAAGAACAACAGTCGCAAGGAAGGCTCGGGCAGCAGTGGCGCGACCCACGTGCTCGTGAAGCGCAACGGCGATTACTTCATCACGTTGCTTGGCGAAGTGCCCCAGACCACGTTGCAGCAGTTCGCGTCTGCCATAGAATACAAGGCTCCCAGGTAACTCCTTCCTTCGGCTGACTTCGATATGACGATTCTCCCGCTGCGCAAATTCTTCGCGGCCGCGGTCGTGGCGGCGTGCCTGCCGTTGGCACCGCACGTGGCATCGGCGGCGCCGGCTGCCAACCTGCCCGACTTCGCCGACCTCGTGGACAAAGTGGGGCCGTCGGTCGTCAATATCCGCACCACCACACGCGTCTCCTCAGCTCAGCGCGGCCTGCCGCCGGGCATGGATCAGGGCGACATGTCGGAATTCTTCCGCCGCTTCTTTGGCATCCCGCTCCCGCAAGGGCCGCAGGGTGGGCAGGGCGGCGGCCAGGGGGGCAGTCAGGGCGGAAGCCCGGGCGGCGGTTCGGACTCCGGGCCGGACAGCGGCAACGACACCGAACAGAACAGCGGCGTCGGCTCCGGTTTCATCCTCTCGGGCGACGGCTACGTGATGACCAACGCGCACGTGGTCGACGACGCGGACAGCATCTACGTGACGCTCACCGACAAGCGCGAATTCAAGGCGAAGCTGATCGGCGTGGACGACCGCACGGACGTCGCCGTGGTGAAGATCCAGGCCGCGAATCTGCCGGCCGTGACGATGGGCGATTCGAACAAGGTGCGCGTGGGCGAGTGGGTCGTGGCGATCGGTTCGCCGTTCGGCCTCGAGAACACCGTGACGGCGGGCATCGTGAGCGCGAAGGGTCGCGACACGGGCGATTATTTGCCGTTCATCCAGACCGACGTGGCCGTGAATCCCGGCAACTCGGGCGGTCCGCTCATCAACATGCAGGGCGAGGTGATCGGCATCAACTCGCAGATCTATAGCCGCACCGGCGGCTTCATGGGCATCTCGTTCGCGATTCCGATCGACGAGGCGATGCGCGTGGCGGACCAGCTCAAGTCCACGGGCAAGGTCACGCGCGGCCGCATTGCCGTCGCAATCGGCGAGGTGACGAAGGACGTCGCCGACTCGCTCGGTCTGCCCAAGGCGCAAGGCGCGCTGGTCTCCAGCGTCGAGCCGGGCGGCCCGGCCGACAAGGCGGGCATCCAGCCGGGCGACATCATCCTGAAGTTCAACGGCACGACCGTCGACGCCGCGACCGACCTGCCGCGCATGGTCGGCGACACGAAGCCGGGCACCAAGGCGACCGTGACGATCTGGCGCAAGGGCGCAACGCGCGATCTGCCGATCACGATCGCCGAGATGCAGACCGACAAGAGCGCGAAGGCCGACCAGAAAAAGGCGCCCGAGCCCAAGCCGCGCGCGATGAACGCGCTCGGTATCGCGGTGGTCGATATTCCCGCCGACCAGCTCGCCCAGCTCAAGATCAAGGGCGGCGCGATGGTGGACTCGGTCGATGGCCCCGCACAGCGCGCCGGCCTGCAGAAGGGCGACATCATCCTGCGCGTGGGCGACACGGATATCACCGGCGCGAAGCAGTTCCAGGAGGTGACGGCGCATCTCGACTCGCAGAAGACGGTCGCGGTGCTCGTGCGTCGCGGCGACAACACGCAATTCGTGCCGCTGCGCCCGCGCGCGCCGGGGCAGAAGTAACCCCGATGCGCACGCCCATGCGGTCTTCGTCGGCGGCGCCGGGCGCGCTCGAACGCACGAGCGCGCACCTCGTGCTGTATGGGCGCGCGTGGTGTCATCTGTGCGAAGAGATGCGCGTGGCGCTCGCGCCGCTCGCCGCCGCGGCGGGTGCGCGTCTCGACGTCGTCGATGTCGATTCCGACCCCGCGATCCAGGCGCGTTACGACGAGCTCGTGCCGGTGCTCCTTTGCGACGGCATCGAGCTGTGTCACTACCGTCTCGACGAAGCACGCGTGCGCGCTACGCTGGGCCTGAGCGCCGACGCGCCGAACACACCGCCGGCGCCGCCGCGCGGTGTGTGAAACGCGGGCGCGGGGGCGGCGCAAGACATGCCCCCGCGCCATCACACATCCGTACATCAGCGGACGGTTAGCCTGTGGGACCCCTTTTCGGCTAAAATAGTCCGGTTTTTCATCTGTTTACGAGGCGTGTCCAGCTATCGTTGGGGCGCGCCTTTTTCGCTTGATCGGCACTGAATGGATCATATTCGTAACTTCTCGATCATTGCGCACATCGACCATGGCAAGTCGACGCTCGCCGATCGCATCATCCAGCTGTGCGGCGGCTTGTCCGACCGCGAAATGGAATCGCAGGTGCTCGACTCGATGGATCTCGAGCGCGAGCGCGGCATCACCATCAAGGCGCAGACCGCTGCGCTCTCGTACAAGGCGCGTGACGGGAAGGTCTACAACCTGAACCTGATCGACACGCCGGGGCACGTCGACTTCTCCTACGAGGTGAGCCGCTCGCTCTCCGCGTGCGAGGGCGCGCTGCTCGTGGTGGACGCGAGCCAGGGCGTCGAGGCGCAGACGGTGGCGAACTGCTACACCGCGATCGAACTCGGCGTGGAAGTCGTGCCGGTGCTCAACAAGATCGACCTGCCCGCCGCCAACCCCGAAAACGCCATCGAAGAGATCGAGGACGTGATCGGCATCGACGCCACCGACGCCACGCGCTGCAGCGCGAAGACCGGCCTCGGCGTGGAAGACGTGCTCGAAGCGCTCATCGCCAAGGTGCCGCCGCCCAAGGGCGATCCGCAAGCGCCGCTGCAGGCGCTCATCATCGACTCGTGGTTCGACAACTACGTCGGCGTTGTGATGCTCGTGCGTATCGTCAACGGTACGCTGCGTCCGAAGGACAAGATCAAGCTGATGGCTACCGGCGCGCAGTATCCGGTCGAGCACGTCGGCGTGTTCTCGCCGAAGTCGCGCAACCTCGAGCAGCTTTCGGCGGGGCAGGTGGGCTTCATCATCGCCGGCATCAAGGAACTCGCCGCGACCAAGGTGGGCGACACCGTCACGCTCGCGACGAAGCCGGCGGCCGAGCCGCTGCCGGGCTTCAAGGAAGTGAAGCCGCAGGTGTTCGCGGGCCTGTATCCGGTCGAGGCGAACCAGTACGACGCGCTGCGCGAATCGCTCGAAAAGCTCAAGCTCAACGACGCCTCGCTGCAATACGAGCCGGAAGTTTCGCAGGCGCTGGGCTTCGGCTTCCGCTGCGGCTTCCTGGGTCTTCTGCACATGGAAATCGTGCAGGAGCGTCTCGAGCGCGAGTTCGACATGGACCTCATCACCACGGCGCCGACCGTGGTGTACGAAGTCGTGCAGGCGGACGGCAGCACGATCAAGGTCGAGAACCCGGCGAAGATGCCGGAGCCCTCGAAGATTGCCGAGGTCCGCGAGCCGATCGTGACGGTGAACCTGTACATGCCGCAGGAGTACGTGGGTTCGGTCATCACGCTCTGTACGCAAAAGCGCGGCAACCAGATCAACATGCAGTACCACGGCCGCCAGGTGCAGCTCACGTACGAAATTCCGATGGCGGAAATCGTGCTCGACTTCTTCGACCGCCTGAAGTCGGTGTCGCGCGGTTATGCGTCGATGGACTACGAGTTCAAGGAATACCGCACCTCCGACGTCGTGAAGGTCGACATGCTGATCAACGGCGACAAGGTCGATGCGCTGTCCATCATCGTCCACCGCTCGCAGTCGCAGTACCGCGGCCGCGAAGTGGCGGCGAAGATGCGCGAGATCATCCCGCGCCAGATGTACGACGTGGCCATTCAGGCTGCGATCGGCGCGCACATCATCGCGCGCGAGAACATCAAGGCGCTGCGCAAGAACGTGCTGGCCAAGTGCTACGGCGGCGACATCACGCGTAAGAAGAAGCTGCTCGAAAAGCAGAAGGAAGGCAAGAAGCGGATGAAGCAGGTCGGCTCGGTCGAGATTCCGCAAGAGGCCTTCCTCGCCATCCTTCGTGTCGAAGATAAATAAGTAACGCAAATAAGCCGGACAACGGATCTCTACATGAATTTCGCGCTGATACTCTTTGTGCTCGTCATCTTGACGGGCGTCGCGTGGGTTGCAGACAAGCTGGTGTTCATGCCGCGCCGGCGCCTCGCCGCCGATGCGGCGGTCGCGGAGTTCGACCGTCAGCAGGAACGTGTGGGCGAGCGCTTCGCCGATGAAAACGCGCCTGTCACGCGTCAGAACCTGCGCAACGACAAGCTGCGCCAGCCGTGGTGGCTCGAGTACACGGCGAGCTTCTTCCCCGTCATCCTGATCGTGTTCCTCGTACGGTCGTTCGTCGTCGAGCCGTTCAAGATTCCGTCGGGTTCGATGGTGCCCACGCTGCTCGTGGGCGACTTCATCCTCGTGAACAAGTTCGACTACGGCATCCGCCTGCCGATCACGAACACGAAGATCACGCAGGGCCGGCCGCTCGAGCGCGGCGACGTGGTCGTGTTCCGCTATCCGAAGGATGAGTCGGTCGACTACATCAAGCGCGTGATCGGCCTGCCGGGCGACGTGGTCTCGTATCAGGACAAGCAGCTCACGATCAACGGCAAGCCGGTGCCGGAAGTGCCGCAGGGCGACTTCTTCGACGAAGAGCGCATCGGCTATGCGAAGCAGTTCACGGAAGACCTCGGCAGCGGCCGCAAGAACAACATCCTCAACAACCCCGCGGTGCCGCCGTTCATCGTAGGCGCAGAGGATTATCCGTATCGCGACAACTGCCAGTACAACGCGCGCGGCGTGATCTGCAAGGTGCCGGCGGGCCATTACTTCATGATGGGCGATAACCGCGACAACAGCGCGGACAGCCGCTACTGGGGCTTTGTGCCCGACGCGAACATCGTGGGCCGCGCGTTCTTCATCTGGATGAACTTCAGCAACCTGCGTCGCATCGGTTCGTTCGAGTAATTCGTGTTGCCTCGACGTGCAATGCATGTAGAGCATGCGCGCGAAGGAGCCATCGAGGCAGCAACAAAAAGCGTATGCGTGAGCACGAGTCTCACTCGCAACGCATCTTCGCGCGCTACTTGAAGAATCCCCGGTAACGTCGCTTCGTCACGGTTTTTCGCCCGCCGCCCCCTGTTTTCGCCGGGGGCGGCGGGCGCGTTATACTCTCCCCATGCCCCAATCTCCGTTGGAAAGCCGTCTGCGCTACGAATTTCGCAATGCGGAATTGCTGCGCCAGGCTTTAACCCACCGCAGTCACAGTGCCACGCATAACGAACGCCTCGAATTCCTCGGTGATTCGGTTCTGAATTGCGCGGTGGCTGCCCTATTGTTCCAACGTTTTGGCAAGCTGGACGAGGGCGACCTCTCGCGCGTGCGCGCGAACCTGGTCAAGCAACAGTCGCTCTACGAGATTGCTCAGGCCCTCAATATCGCCGACGGCCTGCGGCTCGGCGAAGGCGAGTTGCGCAGCGGCGGCTTCCGCCGCCCGTCGATCCTCGCCGACGCGCTGGAAGCGATCTTCGGGGCGATTTTCCTCGACGGCGGCTTCGATGCCGCCCAGACGGTCATCAAGCGCCTCTACGTGCCGATCCTCGATCACATCGATCCGCGCACGCTTGGCAAGGATTCCAAAACGCTGCTGCAGGAGTACCTGCAGGGTCATAAGATCGCGCTGCCGACCTACACGGTCGTCGCGACGCATGGTGCGGCGCACAATCAGCAGTTCGAAGTCGAATGCACGGTGCCCAAGCTCGACGTGAAGGTGTCGGGTTCGGGCGCGAGCCGTCGCGCGGCGGAGCAGGCCGCAGCGAAGAAGGCACTCGACGAGGTCATGGCCGCGGCGCCCGCGCTGGTTGCGAAGCCGCGCCGCTCGAAGGGCGCGCGTGCGCCCAAAGCGGAACCCGAGGTCGTCCCCGGCGTGACCGGCGTGCAGGGCGCGCTCGATCTGCGCTCGCCGGAACGCCGCGAGCGTGCCTCCGCGCGCGCCGAGCGTCCGTCGCAAACCGCGGCAGCCGAAGGCGCGCCGCTCGCGGTGATCCGCGCGGCGCACGTCCAGGAGCGTCCGGCGGAGAAGGACAAACCTGCTGAAAAGCCCGCAGAGAAGGCCGAACGCGGTGCAGAGAAGGCCAGCGACAAGCCCGCCGACAAGGTCACGGGCTTCGACGCCGTGCCGAGCGCCGGCGCCATCGGCCACCGTTCGGCCGCGGTGAAGGCCGAAGCGGCGTTGCGCACTGTCGAGCGCGCGCAAACCGCAACGGCCGGCGGCACCAGCGCCGACGCCCAGACCCATGCCGAAGCCACGACAGCCATTCCCGTGCGCGCGGCCGATGCCGGCCACTGATTCCACCGAGGCGCGCCGCGAGCGCGCCTCCCGTTTTTCTATTCCGGTCCGATCATGAACGCTCCCACTTCCACTCCTGCCGGTTTCCGTTGCGGCATGGTCGCGATCGTCGGCCGTCCGAACGTTGGCAAATCGACGCTGATGAACGCGCTGGTCGGCCAGAAGATCAGCATCACGTCGCGCAAGGCGCAGACTACGCGCCATCGCATCACCGGCATCAACACGATCGACGACGCACAGTACATCTTCGTCGACACGCCCGGTTTCCAGACGCGCCACAGCACGGCGCTCAACCGCTCGCTGAACCGCGCGGTGACCTCCACGCTCAGCTCGGTCGATGCCGTGCTGTTCGTGATCGAGGCCGGCAAGTTCGGTCCCGACGACCAGAAAGTGCTCGACCTGATTCCCCCGAGTGCGCCCACGATCCTGATCGCCAACAAGATCGACCGCGTGACCGACAAGGGCACGCTGTATCCGTTCATCCAGCAGGTGCAGGGTCTGCGCGAATTCCGCGAGATCGTGCCGCTTTCGGCAAATAATCCGGACGACATCAAGCGCCTGCTCGCGACGCTCAAGCCGTATCTGCCCGAAGGCGAGCCGATCTACGGCGAAGACGACCTCACCGATCGCAGCGAGCGCTTCCTCGCAGCCGAAATCCTGCGCGAGAAAGTGTTCCGCTGGACCGGCGACGAACTGCCGTACACGAGCACGGTGCTGATCGACAAGTTCGAGCAGGAAGGGCGGCTGCGCCGCGTCTTCGCGACGATTCTCGTCGAGCGAGACACGCAGAAGGCGATGGTGATCGGCCAGAAGGGCGCGAAGCTCAAGCAGATCAGCACCGAGGCGCGACTCGATATGGAGAAGCTGTTCGACGGTCCCGTCTACCTCGAAACCTTCGTGAAGGTGAAGAGCGGCTGGGCCGATAACGAAGCCGGGCTGCGCGCCTACGGTTACGAGTAAGCACGACGGGCACCGCGTATGAGTGACGGCGCAGCCGGAACCCTGCACGACGACTGGCCCGCGCACGATGACGCGCAGGCCGACGAGGCAATCGCTGCGGACGAACCGACCGGTTCCCGCAGCGCGCGTCGCTCGCCCGCGAAAGGCACCCAAAGTGCGACGAGCACGCGCAGCACGAAGGCGACGAAAGGCGCCGCCACGCGCAACGCGATGACCGAAGGCGCCGACGCCACGCTCGAAGGCCGCGCCGAACCGCGCAACGGCCGCAAGACCACCGCGCGCTCGCAATTGCCGCGCGCGTCACGCAGCACGACCCCCGATTACCGCATCGCCGAGCAGCCGGCTTTCGTGCTGCACAGCTATCCGTACCGCGAGACGAGCCTCATCATCGATGTGCTCTCGCGCGATCACGGCCGCGTGGCGCTCGTCGCGAAGGGCGCGAAGCGTCCGCATTCGGCGTTGCGCGGCGTGCTGCAGACCTTCCAGCCGCTCGCGCTTTCGTGGACCGGCAAGGGCGAGGTGCGCACGCTCACCGGCGCCGAGTGGGTCGGCGGCATGTTGCCGCTGACCGGCGACGCGCTCCTGTGCGGCTTCTACGTGAACGAGCTGCTCGTGAAGTTCATCGCGCGCGAAGACCCGCACCCCGAACTCTTTCGCCACTACGTCGTGACGCTCACGCGCCTCGCGCACGACGAGCCGCCCGTGCAGGTGCTGCGCTCGTTCGAGCGCGTGCTGCTGCGCGAGGCCGGCTACGCGCTCGCGCTCAACCGCACCGTGAACCGCAAGACCGTCGCGGCCGAAGGGCGCTACGTGTTCGATCCGGAACGCGGCGTGCGCGAAGCATCGGATGAATGGCCTTCTCAATGGCCCCGGCTTTCGGGTCAGACGTTGCTCGACATGGAAGAGGACGATTACCATCGACCCCAGACGGTTGCGCAGAGCAAGGCGCTCATGCGCTTCCTGCTGAACACGTACCTTGGCGGCACGCCGCTCGCGACGCGCCAGATTCTGATCGACTTGCAGAACCTATGAGCTTCTTTCTCACTTCGCCCAACGTGATCGACCTCGGTGTGAACATCGATCACGTCGCCACGCTGCGCAACGCGCGCGGCACCGCTTATCCCGATCCGATCCGCGCGGCGCTTCTCGCCGAAGAGGCGGGCGCCGACGCGATCACGCTGCATCTGCGCGAGGATCGCCGCCATATCGTCGACGCCGACGTGCGCGCGCTGCGTCCGCAGCTGAAAACGCGCATGAATCTCGAATGCGCGGTGACGCCCGAGATGCTCGACATCGCGTGCGAGATCAAGCCGCATGACGTTTGCCTCGTGCCCGAAAAGCGCGCGGAACTGACGACCGAAGGCGGCCTCGACGTCGCGGGCCACTTCGACGCCGTTGCCGCCGCCTGCCGTCAACTTGCCGATGCGGGCTGCCGCGTCTCGCTTTTCATCGACCCGGACGAAACGCAGATCCGCGCGGCGCACGAAACGGGCGCGCCCGTGATCGAGTTGCATACGGGCCGCTACGCCGAGGCGCACGACGCCGGCGAGCAGGAGCGCGAATACGAGCGCGTGGTCACCGGCGTGAGCTGCGGCAACAGTCTCGGACTGAAGGTGAATGCCGGCCACGGTCTGCACTATACGAACGTGCAGCAGATCGCGGCCATCGACGGCATCGTCGAGCTGAACATCGGCCACGCGATCGTTGCGCACGCAATTTTTGCGGGCTGGGAGAACGCGGTGCGCGAAATGAAGGCGATCATGGTTGCGGCGCGCCTCGGCACGCGCGGCTGACTGCTACCCCGCGCCATCGCGTCAGGCGCAATCGACAGACATCGACGGGAGTCTCATGGCGATCTACGGTATCGGCACCGACATCATCCAGGTGAGCCGCGTGGCGGCGGTCATGGAGCGCACCAACGGGCGCTTCGCGCCGCGCGTGCTCGGCCCGGACGAACTCGCCGTCTACGAGGCGCGCAAGGCGCGCTCGGCGGCGCGGGGCCTCGCGTATCTATGCACGCGGTTCTCCGCGAAAGAGGCGTTCTCGAAAGCGATCGGCCTCGGCATGCGTATGCCGATGACCTGGCGCGCCATGCAGACCCTCAACGAGCCGGGCGGCCGTCCGGTGATCGTCGCCTCGGGCGAACTCGCGCGGTGGCTCGACGAACGCGGTATCACGGCGCGCGTGAGCATCACCGACGAGCATGACTACGCGGTGTCGTTCGTGGTTGCGGAAATCAACGGTTGATATCTTTCGCCGTGCGTTGCGCGGCATCTACGCAAAACTCATCGATGAAGAATAATCCCGGGCCAGTCATGCTCGACGTGGTCGGCACCACGCTGAACGACGACGACGTGCGTCGCCTCGCACACCCGATGACGGGCGGCGTGATCCTGTTCGCGCGTCACTACGAGAACCGCGCGCAGCTCGTTGCGCTGACCGACGCCATCCGCTCGGTGCGCGAGGACCTGCTGATCGCCGTCGACCACGAAGGCGGCCGCGTGCAGCGCTTTCGCACCGACGGCTTCACCGTGCTGCCCGCCATGGGGCGCCTCGGCGCCTTGTGGGACAAGGATGTGCTGCTCGCCACCAAGCTCGCGACGGCGGTGGGCTATATCCTCGCGAGCGAGTTGCGCGCGTGCGGCATCGATCTCTCGTTCACGCCGGTGCTCGATCTCGGCTACGGCCAGTCGAAGGTGGTCGGCGATCGCGCGTTCCATCGCGATCCGCGGGTCGTCACGCTGCTCGCCAAGAGTCTCAATCACGGGCTATCCCTTGCGGGCATGGCCAATTGCGGCAAGCATTTCCCGGGGCATGGCTTCGCGACGGCGGACTCGCACGTCGCGGTGCCCGTCGACGAGCGTCCGCTCGAAGCGATCCTCGGCGAAGACGCACAGCCTTACGACTGGCTCGGTCTCTCGCTCACGGCGGTGATGCCGGGGCACGTGATTTATCCGAAGGTCGATGCGAAGCCCGCGGGCTTCTCGCGCATCTGGGTCGAGGAAGTGCTGCGCAAGCGCTTGCGCTTCACGGGCGCGATCTTCAGCGACGACCTCTCGATGGAGGCCGCGCGCCAGGGCGGTACGCTCACCGAGGGCGCGCGCGCCGCGCTCGAAGCGGGTTGCGACATGGTGCTGATCTGCAACCAACCGCACGAAGCCGGGAAGGTGCTCGACGCGTTGCGTACGATGGAGCCGCGCCGCGCGCCCAAGGCTTCGGGGCTGCGCATCAAGCGCATGCGCGCGCGCGGCAAGGCGCAGCGCTGGGACAGGATGGTAGCGGACCCGGGGTACATCGAGGCGCAGGCGTTACTGCGCAGCGTGCTGCCTTGATGTGCTGATTGCTGCATCGGTGGAATGAAAAAGGCTGTCCTTCGGAAACGAAGGACAGCCTTTTTACAACATGCGTGGGTTTTGCCGATTCAGTTGAGCCGCATGCGCTGGAGCTTGTTATAGAGCGTCTTGGGGCTGATGCCGAGCAGCGACGCGGCGCGGTGCCGCGTGCCGCCCACGGCGTCGAGCGTCGCGCGGATCAGCATTTCCTCCACGTCGGCGAGCGGCGTGCCCACGGTGACCTGCACGCGGCCGCCGTTCATCTCGCGCGGGCCCGCGCCGCTGCTTTCCTCGGCCTGCAGCGTCTCGAGCACCTCGCCCGAGGCGTGCCACGCGCGCCTCACGCGTTCGTGCAGTTCGCGGACGTTGCCGGGCCAGTCGTACGCGAGGCACTCGCGGATAAACGAGGGCGCGACGAGCCGCGTCGCGCCGGCCAGACCGTGCGCCTGGGCCTCCTGATTGAGTTCGTCGATGCAGGCGAGCGCGAGCAGGGCGGCGTCGTCGTCGCGCTCTCGCAGCGGCGGCAGCTGGATCGCCGCCGCATCGAGGCGCAGCCAGAGATCCTCGTGCAGTGCACCCTGCTGGACGGCTTCGCGCGGGTTCGCATGGGTGGCCGCGATCAGGCGGAAATCGGTGCCTACCTCGCTGTTGCCGCCCACGCGCATGAAGGTCTGAGAATCGAGCGCGCGCAGCAGTGTTTCCTGCTGCTCACGCGGCAGGTCGGTCAGCTCGTCGATGAAAAGCGTACCGCCGCTCGCCTGATCGACGAGACCCGGCTCGCGCTGTTCCGCGCCCGTGAACGCGCCGCGCTCGTGGCCGAACAGCACGCTCGCCAGCGGCCGGCCCGCGGCCGCTTCGGCCACGAGCGAGCGGGCGTCGCACACGATGAACGGCCCCTTGCGGCGGCGGCTCAGCTGGTGCAGCGTGCGCGCCGCGACTTCCTTGCCGGTGCCGGCTTCGCCGTGCACGAGCAGCGCCGCTTCGGTGGGCGCGAGCTGTTCGAGCGTGTCGTAGACATGCTGGATCGCGCTGCTGCGGCCGAGCATCGGCCCGAAGTGGCCCATCTTGCGCAGTGTCGCGCGCAGCGCGCTGACCTCCTCGGTTAGCTCGTAGGGACGCGGAATGCGTGCGAGCAGGCTGCGCAGGCGCGGAATGTTGACGGGCTTGAGCAGATAGTCCCAGATGCCGTGGCGCAGGCCTTCGATCGCGCTTTCGACCGTGGCGTTGCCGGTCATCACGATCACCGGCAGGGCGCCGCCTGGCGGCTGCGCCGGCAAATGCGGCAGCAACTCGAGGCCGCCGCCATCGGGCAGGTTCAGGTCGACGAGTACGACGTCGGGGATGAAGCGCGCAAGGGCGGCGCGCGCTTCGGCGAGGGTGGCAGCGGTGTCGACGGAGAACCCGTCGGCCGACAGGATCGCAGACAGACCTGACAGGCTATTGGGATCGTCTTCGACAATCAGGGCGTGTGGCATGGCGGTAGCGGCTTACGGATGAGCGCAGTCGCGCCGGTGCTGCGCGCGCGGGTAGCGCGTGCGCCCCGGCAGGCAGCCGCGCGGCGCGCGGGAGCGCGGCACGATGCGAAAGATTTCACCGAGATCACGGAGATGTCTCGTAGCAGGGTGTTCAGTTCCGGTCCTCCCAGTTGTGCTGCGCCAGAACGGGGGCGCGACGGCGTTGCCGGGCAGTGAACTGCCGGCGGGGCCGAGCAGCAGCGCAAGCCGAAGCGCCAGGCGCTTTGGCATGCGTGCAACCCCCTGTTTGCCTGCAAGTGGGCGACGTCCGTACCGGCCATGCCGTGGACGGTGCGTCAGTCGCGTGGCCGGTGCGCGTCGAACCAGCGGCGCACTTCCAGTTCCGCCTCGTCACGCGTCTTGCCGTAACGTTCCTGGATAAGCCCGGCGAGCCGATCCGCACGGCCTTCGGCTTTGGCGAGTTCGTCGTCCGTCAGCTCGCCCCATGCCGCTTTGGCCTTGCCGATCAACTGCTTCCACTTGCCTTCGGCAATGTCGTTGTTCATTGTGTTTCTCCTGATAAGGGGAAAGAGCGTGGTACGCATGCTCTCCCACCCCACAGCAGAAATCGTGCCGCGGGAGTCACTTTGACCGGTGCGCGCTGCCCTTGCTCGCCGCTTGCCTGCTAAAGGCGGCAAGCACGTAATCCATTGCGCATAACCGGTAAGGTTTTCCGTAGCACTCTCAAACATACACGTTCGGCAAAAAAAGAAAAAGCGCCCCGGGGGGCGCTTTCATAGCGGTGTCCGCCTTTTGCCGCTGGGGCAGCGGGCGGGCGCCTTTTCGGCCTGAGGCTGTCGTCAGCCCGCCGTTAGGCGCGGCTGCGGTACTCGTTCGTACGCGTGTCGATTTCGATCTTGTCGCCGATGTTGCAGAAGAGCGGCACTTGCAGCTCGAAACCGGTGTTCAGCTTGGCGGTCTTCAGGACCTTGCCCGACGACGTGTCGCCCTTGACGGCCGGTTCGGTGTAGATGATCTCGCGCACCAGCACGGTCGGCAGTTCGACCGAGATGGCCTTCTCGTTGTAGAACACGACTTCGCAAGCCATGCCGTCTTCGAGGTAGTTCAGGGCGTCGCCCATCATTTCGCCTTCGACTTCGAACTGGTTGTAGTCGGCGTCCATGAACACGTACATCGGGTCGGCGAAGTACGAGTACGTCACTTCCTTGCGATCCAGCACGACGACGTCGAACTTGTCGTCCGCCTTGTACACGGTTTCCATGCCCGCGCCGGTCAGCAGGTTCTTGAACTTCATCTTGACGACGGCGGCGTTGCGGCCCGACTTGTTGTATTCGGCCTTCTGCACGACCATCGCGTCGTTACCGATCATCACGACGTTGCCGACGCGGAGTTCCTGTGCGGTCTTCATAGTAAAAAACTGTCCTGTCCAGATTAAGTAGCTTCGAGTGTGCTCGACGGCAAACGTCGCAAGCGGATTCGGTTGCTGCAGCAGGTGCAGTTGCTGCGACCCTCTTTCATGCGTGCACGATGGGGGCCGCGGAACTCGAAGCGCTTGAGACGGCTGCCGTCGGATAACCGCTTATTTTAACTGACTTTTTGCGAACTCGGCGAGATTTCCGGCGAGATCGCCAACCTGCCCGAGTTCGGCCGCCCAGGCGTTGGCGCGCGCCGCGTAGGCGGGCAGATGCTGCGCAAAATCGGTCCAGTCCGGCGTGCCGCGGCCATTCCACGCATGCCAGAAGCGTTCGAGCGCGGCGCGCGGTGCCTTCGGCAGCGTGCGGCCGTAGTGCGCGAGCGCGGCGTCGAGCTTCGGCAGATGGGCGTCGTCGGCTTGCGGGTAGATGTGCCACACGAACGGTCGCGCGGCCCATTGGGCGCGCACGAACGAGTCCTCGCCGCGCACGAAGTTGAGGTCGCTCGCCCAGAGCAGGGGGTCGTAACCGCGCTGCTCGGTGAACGCCAGCGCGTGCGCGCGAAGCGCGCCGCGCGTGGCCTGCGAACCTGCACCGAACGCCGGCTCTCCGAAAAAGCGCGCGAGCGCGCCAGAGATGCGGCCCTCCGGCACGAGCAGGACCACCGGCTTCGCGCCGTCGCGCCATTGCTCGAGCAGCGCGTCGACGGCGGGATTCTCATAGGCGAAGAGCGAGATCACGGTGGCTTCCGGCCCGGGCGGTGGGCCGCCCGTGGCGCGCTGCCACCATGCGGCGCGCTCGTCCGGTGAGCGCTCGAAGTCCGCGCGCGCCGCATCGAGCGTGCGCTCCTTGAGCACGCCCCCCGTGCCGGGTCCGAGGCCGGGAAAGAAGAAGTGCTTGGCGAGCGCGTAACGCGGGTGCGGCGACGGCCGCAGATGAAAGTCGGCGACCCAGTCCTCGCCGCTCAGATATTCGAGGTTGAGCCAGACGGGCTTGCGCGCACGCTCGGCCATCGCCGCGACGTAGACGCCCGGCAGCTCGCACGCGAACGCCTCGATCACGACATCGGCGATCTGCAGCGTGTCGCCCGCATGCTCCGGCGCGTGCCAGTGCTCGACGAGCACGCCTTCGACCGATTGCGTGGCGCGGCTCGGGTCGAGCGCGGGGCAGAGCTTGCGAAACGCGTGCAAGTCGTCGACGAAGAGGCGCACCTGCCAGCCGTGCTCGTGCGCGAGCTGGCGTGCGAGCCGCCAGCACACGCCGATGTCGCCGAAATTGTCGATGACGGCGCAAAAGAGGTCGCAGGCAATGGCGCTAGCGCTGACGGTGGTGGGTGTGGGGGCTTCTGTCATGGGTAGCGGGCGACGCTGAGAATCGGGACCGCCATGCAGCAAGCGGGTGCAGAACGCCCGGCCGGCAAGTTCGGCGCAGGTTCCGTGCGGCATGGAATGATCTAAAATTGCGATTCTAGGACACAGCCATGAATGCGTCGCGACGGCGGCGCTGGGCCAGGTCTCATCTCTCTCGACGCACCGCCCGTCCCCGAAACTGGATGACCGACACCGACGTTTTCGACCCGAAAAAGGCGCTCGCGCAGTTGCCGCATCTGCCGGGCGTGTATCGCTACTACGACGCGCAAGGCGCGGTCCTCTACGTCGGCAAGGCGCGCGACCTGAAAAAGCGCGTGTCGAGCTACTTCACCAAGACGCAGCTTTCGCCGCGCATCGCGATGATGATCACGCGTATCGCGCGCATCGAAACCACGGTCACGCGTTCCGAGGCCGAGGCGCTGCTGCTCGAGAACAACCTCATCAAGGCGCTCACACCGCGCTACAACATCCTTTTTCGCGACGACAAGTCGTATCCGTTTCTCAAGATCACCGGGCACAAGTTCCCGCGCATGGCGTACTACCGCGGCGCGGTGGATCGCAACAACCAGTACTTCGGGCCGTTTCCGAGTGCGTCGGCGGTGCGCGAGAGCATCCAGATCCTGCAGCGCGTATTCCAGTTGCGCACCTGCGAGGACTCGGTGTTCAACAACCGCACGCGGCCCTGCCTGCTGCATCAGATCGGTCGCTGCACGGCGCCTTGCGTGGGCGCCATCAGCGAAGAGGATTACGCGCGCGACGTGAACAACGCATCGCGTTTTTTGCTGGGCCGTCAGAACGAGGTGATGAAGGAACTCGAGACGAAGATGCACGCGTTCGCCTCGGAGCTTAAGTTCGAGCAGGCGGCCTCCGTGCGCAACCAGATGAGTTCGCTTTCGACGGTGCTGCATCAACAGGCCATCGAAACGGGCAGCGAGAGCGACGTCGACATTCTTGCCGTGGTGGCGCTGGGCGGGCGCGTTTGCGTGAATCTCGCGATGGTGCGCGGCGGCCGGCATCTGGGCGACAAGGCTTATTTCCCCGCGCACGTGGAGCGTGCGCTGACCGACGAGGAGGGCGGCGTCGCCGAGGAAATCGACAGCGAGACCGTGGTCGCGGCAAGCGCGCTGAAGTCGCTGCCCACGCTCGCGCGCAAGACGGTGGAGGACTACGTCGAGGAAGCGCAGGCGGACGACGCACAAGACGATGCGGCGCTCGAAGCGGACCCGCTCGCCATCGCGGCCGATCTCGCCGACGATGACGACGATGACGACGCGGCAAGCGATGCCGAAACCGCCACGCCCGCGCTCGAGCCGCAGGCGGATGCGCGCAGAAAGCGCGAGATCGGCATCGAATCCGAAGTGCTCGACGCCTTCATCGCGCAGCATTACTTCGGCAACCGTGTGCCGCCCGTGCTGGTGGTGAGCCATCCGCCCGCGAACCGCGAACTCGTGGACGTGCTGAGCGAGCAGGCCGGGCACAAGGTCACGGTGCTGCGTCAGCCGCAAGGTCAGAAGCGCGCATGGCTTGCCATGGCCGAACAGAATGCGCGGCTCGCGCTCGCGCGTCTGCTCTCCGAGCAGGGCTCGCAGCAGGCCCGCACGCGCACGCTCGCGCAACTGCTCGGGCTCGAGCTGGACGACCTCGCGCACCTGCGCATCGAGTGCTTCGACATCAGCCACACGATGGGCGAGGCGACCCAGGCCTCATGCGTGGTGTATCACCATCACAAGATGCAGTCGGCCGAATACCGGCGCTACAACATCACCGGCATCACGCCCGGCGACGACTACGCCGCCATGCGCCAGGTGCTCACGCGGCGCTACGAAAAGATGGTCGCGCAAGCGGCGCGCGCCGAAGCCGACGAGGCGCCTGGGCTGTCCGTGCCTGCGCCCGATCCGGCCGACCCGGATGCCGCGTCGCAAGCCATGGAGGCCAGCGAGTCAGTCGAAGCCCCGCCGCCCGGCGGCACGCTGCCCAATATCGTGCTGATCGACGGCGGCAAGGGGCAGGTCGAGATTGCGCGCCAGGTGTTCACCGAACTGGGTCTCGATCCGGCGATGCTGGTGGGCGTGGCGAAGGGCGAGGGCCGCAAGGTCGGCCTCGAAACGCTCGTGTTCGCCGACGGCCGTGCGCCGCTCGAACTCGGCAAGGAGAGCGCCGCACTCATGCTCGTCGCGCAGATCCGCGACGAAGCGCACCGCTTCGCCATCACGGGCATGCGCGCGAAGCGCGGCAAAACGCGCCAGACTTCGCGTCTCGAAGAACTGGAGGGCGTGGGGGCGAAGCGTCGCCAGCGCCTGCTCGCGCGCTTTGGCGGCCTGCGCGGCGTGATGGCGGCGAGCGTGGAGGATCTGGCGAGCGTGGAGGGCATCTCGCGCTCGCTCGCCGAGCAGATCTACCAGCAGCTTCACTGATGCGGCGGCGTCGCTGGCCGGGTCCGGCCCGGCCATTCCTTACGGTTGCTTGTGGCACGTGCGGCGACGCGGCACAATTGCATCTCCCATCATTGCATCTCCCCGACAGATAGCGCCAGCCGATGCCGTTCAATATCCCGATTCTCCTGACCTGGCTGCGGATCCTGGCGATTCCGCTCGTGGTTGGCGTGTTCTATCTGCCGCAGACGATGCTTTCCCCGATGCAGCAGAACGTGCTGGCGATGCTGCTCTTCGTGCTGGCGGCGCTCACCGACTGGTTCGACGGTTTTCTCGCGCGCAAGTGGAATCAGACCTCGTCGTTCGGCGCATTCCTCGATCCCGTCGCGGACAAGCTCATGGTGACCGCGGCTCTGCTCGTGCTCGTGCATCTGCAGCGTCTCGACGCCGTGATCGCGCTCGTGATCGTCGGGCGCGAAATCGCCATCTCGGCGCTGCGTGAGTGGATGGCGCAAATCGGCGCGTCGAAGAGCGTGGCCGTGAATTCGCTCGGCAAGTTCAAGACCGCGTGCCAGATGGTCGCGATTCCCATGCTGCTGTTCTACGCGCCGCTCACGCTCGGTGGCGTAACGCTGTTCGACTCGCGCGTGTGGGGTGCGTGGCTCATCTACGTGGCAGCGTTCCTCACGATCTGGTCGATGCTTTACTACATGAAGCTCGCGTGGCCCCAGATCCGCGAACGGGGGAGCTTGTGACCCCTGTGCTGTGAATCCCTTATGTCTTTTCCAAAAAGATCATGCGAAGGGGTTGACACGATTCTGCGGGTTATACATAATCTCACTTCTCCGCTGCACGACGCAGTAGCAAGTAAGAAGATGCGGTGGAGATAGCAGAAGATAGGCCGATGTTAGTTGAAAATTCGGCGAAATCTGAAGCCAATATGCGGGAGTAGCTCAGTTGGTAGAGCGCAACCTTGCCAAGGTTGAGGTCGCGAGTTCGAGACTCGTCTCCCGCTCCAGAATTTCAGGTGCGGCGTTTTTGCAGTAACGAAAAACGAAGTGCCGAAGCAGTAAAAGTCGCAGTAAAGCAGGATATTTGCGGGAGTAGCTCAGTTGGTAGAGCGCAACCTTGCCAAGGTTGAGGTCGCGAGTTCGAGACTCGTCTCCCGCTCCAAATGCCAAGGGGAAGCAGCGCTTCCCTTTTTGTTTGGCAGGTTTTGGTCAGCGTATCAAGCCATCAAACAAATCTGTCCGGTCGTTGCGAGCGTAAGCAGTTTCGCACCCCGGTCAGTCCGCTTCTGGCGCGATAGCAAAGCGGTTATGCAGCGGCCTGCAAAGCCGTGTAGGCCGGTTCGACTCCGGCTCGCGCCTCCAAGTAGTACAAAGAAAAGCCCTGATTTTTCAGGGCTTTTCTTTTTCCCTCACCATTTCCATCGATGGAAATGCGTCCTGTAAAGTGGTAAAAAGCCCTCTGTAACCACTCTGAAAACACGCTCAACCACGCGTCGAACGGCTCATTGGCCGTCGAGGCGAGTTGCGGATACGGGGCTATGTCGACAAAAAGAAAGCGTCCGTCCGGGACGTGGGAATACATCATTCGGCGCAAGGGCGTCCTGCCAAAGCCACTTTCTCTGACCTTCCAGACCGAAGAAGAAGGCGATCAATACGTCGCCCGCCTTGAGCAACTTCTCGACGCGGGGATCTTGCCCGAAGATCTCGTTGCGCAAAAAGACCAGATCGTGACAGTGGAGGACGCGATACGTGCTTACATGCGCAAGGTGTCTTTGCCTGCGTCTGATCTCGATCTTCTCAACACGATGATCGGTAGATGGAAGGGCGAGCCTCTAACAAAGGTCAACTTCCAGTGGGCAGATGCTTGGGTGACAAGCATGAAGCGAGCGGACAATCTCGCGCCGTCGACGATACGACACAGGGTAGGTGCGTTGGCGAGGTGCTTCGACTGGGTCGTGAAGACTGGGACGCCTGCGCTAGCGGTCAATCCACTGCGGCTGCTCCCTAAACGATATGCAGCCTATACGGAGGAAGACGGTGTCGCAGTGATCTCGCAGGATCTCGCGCCGAAGGAGGATGTGTACCGTGACCGTAGACCTAGCCAGTCTGAAGAGCGAGAGATCCGCCGAATCATAGACGGCGGAAAGCCGAATGGTCGCGAGCGGAGCTTTGAACTTCAATACCAGCCCGCCCTTGCTTTTCTTTTTGAGCTTGCGATTGAATCGGCTATGCGACTGCGAGAGATGTTCACGCTCGAGACGGGGCAATTTGACATCGCCAAACGGACGGCGTTTTTGGATCGCACGAAGAATGGCAGCAAGAGAGCAGTGCCTCTCACGAGCGTAGCGTTGGCCGCGTACGAGCGTTACGTTGATGCCGTGAGCGACCAGTCGGACGATATGCGGGGATTCAGTTTCGAAACCGGCTACCTCTTTCCGTGGGTGCCGGAAGCTTTGCAGAACTCCGCAGGCGGAGCCCAATTACCGCTGCGCAAAGTACTTAACAAGGTGACGTCACGGATGTCCGGCCAGTTTGGGCGCATCTTCGATGCAGCAGGTTGTCCCGATTTGACGTTTCACGATTTGCGTCATGAGGCGACGTCGCGACTCTACGAGCGCACGACGTTAAGTGACATCCAGATAGCCAAAATCACAGGTCATACAGACCCCAAGGTTTTGATGCGCTATGCGAATCTGCGGGGTAGCGATTTAGCGGATCGCCTCTGGTAATATCTGCCGTGTTTCGAGACGCAGTACGAATAAAAAGAAAGCGAGAGATCATGAATACGCCATCAAATCCGCCGCCGGCCGGCGGCACGCAGCCCAACACAACGGCAGGTACGCAAACCCCTGTTAGTGGTCAAAATAGCCCAGGCGCGGCAACATCTTCGCCCGCTGCGGCCGCGAGTTCGCCGTCCACCCCGCCGGCTGCCTCAAGCGCAGTTCAGTCTGCGCCGCCTATGCGTAAGCCAGGGAAGTTGTCCAACGCATTCACCACGGTTTTGCCGCTCTGGATCATCGTAATTACTGTTTGCTTGATTGCTCTTCCGCATAGCATGACAGCGAATTGGTTTGGGCTGGAGAAGGCTCCGAACGCGAACCTTCCGGTGGCGGCGCCTGCGGTACCTGGCACCAGCGGCGCAGCGGCCACGCTCGATGCTAGGTCCGTCTCTGACATCGCTAAGTTCGCGATCGATTCGTCAAAGGATCGCGCTGATGCGATGAAGGAGACGTATGACAAGCTGTTCTCTCTGTTTGCTGCGCTTGGTGCACTGCTTGCCTTCCTCGGATTCAAGGGCTTGGATACTTTCATGGTAGCCAAGCAACGCTCTGAGGAGATCGTGCAGACGGCGAACGCCGCAGTTGAGCGGGCGAACGCAGCCTATGAGCGTGCCGAGCGAGCGACGAAGGATCACGAAGAATTCATCAGGGTCCGCTATGCCGCGGACAACAGTGCCGAAATCAACACCGCGCATGGCATCGTGATGCGGGAGATTGCCGAGTTGTACGCGGTGCTTTTCTTGCTACATGACCCCGCTGCGGATATCTCGAAGAATGCGAAGTATCGAGACTATCTTGACCTTGGGCGTCTTTACTTGGACAAGGTCACAGATAAGCCCGAAAACCTGAATGTGAAGGTGGTTTGTCGCGCATTCATCACGCGGGGCAATATCTTGCGCCGGCAGGGGGACTATCAGGGCGCACTCAAGATGGTCCAGATCGTACTTGACAGATACGACGAGAAGGATTTAGCAGCGCTGTTCAATGCCGGCTGTTATTGCTCCCTACTCGCCAAGGCCGAGGAAGATTTAGGGAACAAAAAGCGCTGCCGGGAGCATCGACAAGCCGCACTTGGCTATCTCAAGCGCGCTGTTGAACTTGACCCCAATTTGAAGGAAGACGCAGAGAATGACGAGGACTTCCAATGGCTGAGGACGAGCGACCCCACGCGTTTCAATGAACTAGTGAAATGATCCAAACAAAAAGCCCGCGAATCGCGGGCTTTTTGCTAAGAAACGGCGGAAAACGTGCAGAAATGTCGGCTTATGCCCGGGGACGGATATCTTGGCGGACAGCTTGATTCTTCATAGTTGGCTCCTTGCCTTGCGTGATTAAGAAAAATATGTCAAGAATTCAATAGCTTCGACAGTTTCATCGCACGTTCGTTTCGTGCAAACGGACGATTGTAGCGCGGCAATCGACCCCCGTAAACCGAAAGCATTTTGATCGCCGCACGACCAATGTAGCAACGACAAATTAGCTTTGCAACCCTTGGTTGAACAAGGTTTCTAAAAAAGTCAAGCCTCCAGAACTTCCTCGACTTTATAGCATCTCGTGTGCCTAGGCTTTCTTGTGGCCTATGTCAAGCAGGTATCGCGTCCGGTAGGCTAGGGAGCGCACGCGCCCGGCGTCCAGGGCGCCGTTGGTCCGGTGTCGGAACCTGTCGCGCAATTGCGCGGGCGACCTTCGCGTCTGTTTCTGGTTCGGGAAAACCCTGGAGTCGCGCAGCCGTTTGCTCCTGGATCCGCTTGCGGAGATACGTGACCACGTCGTCCTCGAGGAACACCCACGCTCGCCCGATTTTTGCGCCCCTCAGCTCGCCACTACCGGCGAGCGTCAAGACCTTATTGCGATCCACTTTCAGGAAGTCCGCGCACTCGAGAAGATCGAACGTTCTCATGATGTGATTTCCTGTTGAAGTTCTGTGGCGGCCCTCTGAAAAGCGGCAAGAATCTCCGCGCCCCGAAACCTGTACTTCTGCCGATCCGGGGCAGTGCCGGCTATGCACCAGAATTCATCCATGCGGCCGCGCGAACTCCGCATGAGGAAGTACTCCAGCTCGCCCGCACGCTCGGCCTCTGCCAATGCGGCATCAATGGTTCTCTGAGCAGTGCGTAACGTATTCATGATGCGTCGCTTCGGCAGCGGTCCCGTAGTCTTGAGCAGTGCAACTGCATCGACGCGCAAAGTTGCTTTGGCTCGAACTCGCCGCGTGACACCATTTGTCGTCATCCTCGCGTAGCGGCTCTCACTCATGGTTGCCGCCTATGGGAACGTGGTTACCTCCGTCGGTCAGCAGGTGGACGTTGGCAAACCAAGAATCTTGGACTCGGCGGTGTTTGGTCCACAGCTCGGTGTCAAACGCCTTAAAGGTCGCGCTGACCACGCCGATATAAGGATGATGGAGAACGAATACAGCCCGTTTCCGAACGAGGAAACTAAGTGGGCCATGGCCCGCAACATCGAAGATACGGTCCGCGCAGTGCGGCGTGCGCAAGGAAAGAAGAACCCGGAAGATTTTCCTTGGGGCTCGCCAGAGGAGGAGGCCACGACGGCCGAATTTTTCGACGACGTCATGCGCGCGATTGATCGCATTGGCGAGGTGTATGGGCGCAAGTCCGGCGACGATGAGCCGCACGGCGTCGGCGCTGCAGGGTAGACGGCCGCGCACATAGTCTCGGATCACGCACATCATTGATCCCCATCCTGCTGCGCCACCGCCGACGGGGCGCTTTCTGGCGCCGGTGTAGACTCGTTCTGCTCGACAGGTGCTGCTCCGACAACGGGGGTGTTTGCAGTATCCTGGGCGTGTTTATGCACGTCTGATAAGGACGGCAATCTGTCGGGCCCGGCTTGTTTCGCATCTGCGGCTACGAGGTCGCCATGCCTCTGCCGGAGCAGCGCCACGTCGTCTGCGCCGCAATGGCGAATGACTTGGCGCCACGTGTCGTCGAGCGCGCGGCGGTGCAAGTTGACGAGAGGCCGATTACGCACCTCGGCGTTCCAGCGCTCGGTGGCCCACTTCGCGAGACCGTGGCGGATGCGGTCGCAGTCTGCGCGAGCGTCGTCGCGCTCATTGATGAGGTCGCTCACAATTTCGGTGGGCGACTCATTCCACGCATAGTCGGGGCACATCGACGCGACGCGCTCCAGTAGCGCTTTGCCAATGTTCGCCATGTCGTGGATCGAATGCTGCTCGTCGGGCGTGAAATCCAGATCGTCGGCATTCACGGCTAGTTGCTGCGCTACCGCAGCAAGGGCGACGGGAGCGGCGTAGAGCTTTGTGCCGTACGGGATCTTGCTCAGGTCTGCGCGCGCAACCAGTTCGCGCTCTCCGAACGCCTCCGGGTCGCCATAAGCGGAAACCACTTCGGCAATCGGCGCTTGGTCCGCGTCGGAAAGGCTGGCCGGGCCTGAAAAGCCACGCTCTCGAGCGAGAAGCGCCAAGCCGAACGCCACGCCCGCTGCGAGCGGGTTGCCCTGCTCAATGGCTTGGTGGAGCGTTTCCGAACAGGTCACGAGAGCTTGTGCTGCATTGGGCGTGGCGACGGGGCCTGTGTAGAGCGCGTGGCGGCCAGGTTGCACGTCACCGTGCGCCTTCCACATACGGATTGCGAGGTTGCCGCGGACTTTGTCGCGGACTAGCTCAATATCCGGTACGGGTGTGTGCGTCGCGTCTACCGCAGCGAGAACCGCATTCAAGTACAAAGGCCAGAACCGATCGTCGATGGGTGAGAGTGTGCGATTGATACGAGCAACGGCGGCGCATGCCTGCGCGTGAATGGTTCGGAGTTGTTGGGGGTTCATGATCATCCTCGTGCGATATCGGGGCGCATTGCGCGCTCCAGTTGCATCAGTCCAGTCTCAATCGACAAACGCGCCTGTTCGGCCCATGTGCGCGCGTCCTGCGCTGCTTTGTGCCGGCTATAGCTGCC
This sequence comes from Paraburkholderia sp. BR10141, assembly GCF_056155635.1. Lineage (NCBI taxonomy): Bacteria > Pseudomonadati > Pseudomonadota > Betaproteobacteria > Burkholderiales > Burkholderiaceae > Paraburkholderia > Paraburkholderia sp. BR10141. The sequence goes on from NZ_JBMIQH010000006.1 coordinate 182,262, forward strand.
TACTTCATCGCGCATGAGGTCGAGTAACTCGATGTCGGCGCCAAGCGCGATTGCTTCGACCAGCGAGCGGATCTCGATGCCAAGGGCTTCGATACGCGAGAGGTGGTCACGTCGGGTTTTCGACGTGACTTCGTTCGTCTGGATTGCGGGCGAGAGCCCGCTGCCGTTGACGTTGCCGTCCAAAGGCTGCGCCGGCACGGCGCTAGCGAGCGCGAGCCTCGGGCGTTGTTCGGCGCCTTTCCGCTGACGCGGCAGCGGACGCGGGGTAGAAGAAGCCGCGAGCAGAGTCATTTGAGCCCCGCCGCGTTGCCGGACAGCTTTTCCGTCCAGTCAGGGTCCGGCGCGAGAAAGAGTTTGTCGAGCCACGCATGCACGGTTCGAAGCTCTTTCGCATTGCGGAAGTTCGGATGTTCGAGCGCCCGCGTCAGGTTCTGTACGGCTGCGCGGATGGCTTCGCCGCGCGTCGGATAAGTGGGACCGCCTGGGTGCATCTTGCAGGGGCTATGTGAGACCCCATTGCCTAGCGAAAGGGACGTCGAACAGATCCATTGTTCTTCGGACACTCTCGCCACATAAATCTGTGCGGGTGCTACGCCGAACCTGTTGCCCTTTGGCGCTGAGAGCGTTTCGTGTGAGTAGACGCCGTGCTCATTGGGCATATCGATTGGCCGTAACTTGCTTGCCTTGGCGGGCACTGAGTCGAGCAAATCGGTCAACGGTTGAAGCGCACGATGTACGCCATCGATCGTGCCAGGCGAGAGCTTGCCGAACATCGGATCGTGCAAGACGGATTGCAGCGCCTGCAAAAGTTGCTTTGCCTGCGGATCGCCGATCTTCTTCGGTGTGGACGCCGGGGCTGTATCGGGCTTCACCAGATGCTTCTTCGTCACCTTTGCTTTGCCTGCCGCCTTGGCCTCAGCTGCGCCTTTCTGTAGGCGCTCCAATGCCTTCGCGGCGCCGTTTCTACGGATCTCTTCGATCGCGAGCGTGCCAGCTACCGTGCCTTCGCGGACGAGCTTGTGCAGGGCCGCCGGCGCCGTCTCGAGGAGCGCCACGTCACGGATCGTCTGGTCGGTGATCTGCAGACGTTCGCTGATCGTCTTGTTGTCGATGCCGTGGACATCGCGCAACTCGGCAATCTTCTCGGCGAGCTCGAGCGGCGAAGTACGCTTGCTCTCATTACTCGTCAGGCCCCCGAAAATCAGGTTCACGCGGTTGACCGATTTCGCGTCGATGATCACGACGGGAATCAGACCGACATCGGCGCCGGCATCAATCGCAAAGCCGACTCCGTGGTAGCGGTGCTGACCCTTCCAGACGTAAACGCGGTCTTCGCCGTCGAGCTTGCGCACGTAACAGTGCAGGGGCTGGCTCTTGTCGTAGCCATCCGTCGCAATGAGCTTGCCGAGTCGCTCTGCCCAGGCGATGTCGAGCGGGCGAACGTTGTCGCGCGGATCGTAGTGGATTTGGTCGTACGGCAGCATCCATAGGTCGGCGGATTTGCCGCCGGCCGCTTTCACCGCAGCTTTCGTGTTACCGGTGACGATTGGCTCGTCTATCTGAAGCGGGCTGGTGCGTTTGTCGTTCATGCTGCACCTCCGCGCTTGCTCCCGAAAAAGCTCACCGAACGGTTACGCAAAAACACGCGTGCAAAGCACAGCGCACAGAATGCCGCGACGAGGATCACGGCAGTTTTTCCGGCGGTAATGCCCGCGATCAGCCAGAGGATGGCGTCGATCAAGCCGAAGAGCGCTCCGAGCGTCCGATTCGGCTGTGGCGTGGTGAACAGCCAGACCGTGGCGCAGGTGGCAATGGCGACGAGAAGTGCGAGTGTCATGCGACCTCCGCATGCGCTTGCGCGTGACGGTTCTTCACCTTGGCAATCGTTTCGTCGGCCATCGATGCGGCCTGCGAGCGGCGGTGACGTAATACAGCAGACGCGCAGTCGCCTTCGGATGGGTAGGAGATCTGACGTTGCACGACCGTCGCACCGTCGAGGATCAGATATTCCGTATAGATGCTGTCGGCGAGCGGGCGTCGCGCGACAACATACTGACCGACCACGATGGGCGTTGTGGGGCGCGGTGCCATCGGGTCGTACTTGACGATCGTGCGCAGTCCGATTGTGTCGCGGCGCGTGTCAGGATCGGGTTGCATAAAGGGTTTGATTCGCGGCATGTGGAGTTACTCCGAATCGCCAGCGGCACGGCGCTTGTTGTCGACGAGCTGGCCGCTCGGCGGTATCTCGCGCTGTTTTCTCAGTCCTGCGAGGACGGCGAGGCAAGTGCGCATGGCGGGGTTGGTAAGTGCGTCTGTGGCGGAGCCGGGAAAGCGGCGGAGGCGGTGTTCCCGCACGATCTCTGCATCCGTGACGGGGATTCGCTCGGCCATGTCCGGCTTACCTCTACACGGACACGTGACGACCGAACGGCCGGTACTTCAAAAAGTGTTGCAGGATGCCGCCCGGTGAGGGCGGTGGCGTGCGTGGTGCGGTGGCGATGTAGTGACTGGTCGTAGGTACAGCAGGCATGAGTGCTTGCAGCGCCAGATCTCCGCGGTGCACCGTTACGACGTAGTCGAACTGTGCTTGTACTGTGGCCGGCGCCGCGAGGTCGACGCTGATAACGACCGGATCAGCAATGTGCTCGACAAAAGAGACGTCGATATCGGCGGCAGTCGCCACTGCGATGCACACGAACGCACACTCATTGCCGGTCGAGCGCAAACGGTCTGCGATTGCGACGGCAACAGTCTCTGCGGAATGCGTGCGCTCGGTCGGCTGAACGAGGTTCTGAACAAGGATCTTTCGCATGTCGATCTCTCAGACCATCGACCGGACATGCGCCGCGTTAGCTGCGGCGGGGTCAATCGACGCGGGTTCAGGCGAAAACGCCTGGATGCCGATCACGATCAACGCCACGCAGAAGCAAAAGTGCCAATACGGGGACTGCTCAAAGTTGCTTTGCGGTGCGCTTTCCATGTCGGCTCGCATCTGCTGCTGGAGCCACGTGCGGCGCTCATCCGCATAAATGTCGACTGATTCCATCTGGATCTCCTGCGCGCAACTTGCGCGTGGATGCCAGAATAGCCACTAATGGAATTAATGTAAAGCCAGAAATGGTTATTCACAGGTACGGCGAGACGCCCAAAATGCGGGCGTGGCTACTGTGCGGTCAGCTAAGAGGAGCGTCTTGCGAGGGCTGCGGCAGTCAGCTGTGCCCCGATAGACAGCACGGCGTCGAGCCATGCGATGTCGTTGATGTAGGTGGCGGCAACGAAGCTGATGGTGCTAAGGATTGCGATTGTCGCGGCGCCGCGTTGGTGCGTGCCGTCGCGGAGATGCGACCTTCGGCGGGAATGTTTTGCGGCGTGCGCGTCGAGCGTATTGGCGAGGGAGCGCAATTCGTGGGCGAGGGCGGCGGCCATCTCCGGCTCAATTCCAGCCGCGACATGGCCGATGCTTCCATTGGTATCAATGAAGGCTGCGGCAACTGCTACGGCCGGAGAGTCGGCTTGCGTGAGGCGGGAAGTTACCCTGCTATTTACTAGATCGATGCGTTTTGCATACGCATCGGCAATGTCTGGGGTTGGGGGAGAATCCGGGGCTCGGAATCTATCGAGTCGATGTACGTTTGCGTACGCGCGCGGTGTGTTTGTTCTCGTGTTCACGTTCATGGCTAGTATTCAGCGTGTCATCATTAAGCTCACGCTGAATCGCCTGCACTAGGCGTTCTGTTAGCCCGCGGTTTGCTTCGCGTACTCCTTCGGTGTTCAGGGTCGTCGAGGGCGCTTCGTGCTGGTGCCGCGCCGCGAGGAACGCGACGAAATCGGAAACCTGCTTCTTTTCCTCTTCTGAGAGGTGGGTGTAGGTCTGCTGCCACTCCGGAGTGATTCCGCGTGCGTGGTCGACGTTCTCATCAAGAAGCGCAGCAACATCGACCTTGAAGGCCTCGGCTAAGGCTTCCACTTGGGAGAGCTGGGCATAGACTTCCCCCCGCAAGAGTCGACCGACAGTGCTCTGGGCGATGCCAGCGCGCTGTGCGACCTTAATCTGCGTATCCAATATTTCACTGTGGTCCATTAAGCGTCGAAGGTTCTTGGCCAGGATCGCTTTCGTATTTTGTCGGCTCATGGCAGCGAGCGTGCCACTAATGGATAGCCACTTGCGGGTATCTGCAAGGTCTCTTAGTTTGCAAAAATAACCATTTGTGGCTAATATGGCGCTGTTCATTTCAAGGGGCTCCGTATGGAAAACCACAGCGACACGCTGCTGGATCGGGTGTTGGCCCGGCTAAGCCGTGAGAAGGGCAATTTACGGGCCATCGCGAGCAAAGCTGGTGTGCCGTACTCAACGCTTACGAAGATCAGCGCGCGCAGCGTCACTGACCCTCGGTTCTCGACTGTTCAAGCGCTTCACGACTATTTCGAATCACATCCCGACGCTGCCGACTCCGGTGTTTCCGGACGTGTTCATTGATGTGCATTCGCGTAATGCGATTTCTCGCACCCAGCAGCCGAAGCGCGCGAGTTTGAATCGTAGGTCGCGAGGCGTCGTGCAAACAGCATGAAACAACAGGTCCACCAAGAGAACGAGGCAAGCATGACCTGCAGATACAGCAACACGGATTGGCTTGACGTTCTGTACACGTCGATTCGCGGTACGCCCGGCGGACTGCCCGAAGCGGCAGCGTTCCTGACGAATCGCCGGGGCCGCAACATCACCACAGAGAGCCTTCGTCTGCGTTTGCGCGGGCAGGGCGAGAATCGCCTCTCCATGGAGATGTTCGAACTGCTGCTCGAGTGGATGGAGGAGCGCCGTCAGCCTCAGTACCGCGACGCATTGATTGCGCTTAACGAGCGGTTCAATCTCAGCGTAGTGCCAAACGATATCGTGCAAGTGGGTAGCACGCCGCACGATATCGCCATGCAGACATTCGATCTCGCACAGCACGCCGGCATCGTCGCCGAGTGCGTGCGCGAGGCGCTCGAAGATCGCATCGTCACGCCAGCGGAAGCCGACAATATCATCGGTGCGGCGAGAGACAGCAAGCGCCTGCTGGACCGCATCATTGCGACCGTGCGTCGCGTCAGCGCCAAGCCTGCGCGCTAAACATGGCGTGCTGCAATCCGCAACGTGTGAAGGCCGAACTGCATTGCGACATCGGGCAGCAGCTGGTCTGCGCCGAGTCGCGTCTTAGGTGGCACGCGGAGTACAAGCCGGAGGCGGTGCCTCGCCTTCTCGTGCAGGCAATCTCTGGTTTCCCTGATCACCTTACCCATTTGCGCGTCGTCGCCCAGCGCGTTGATGCGCTCGAGCATTTTGTCGATTGCGTTGCACGTCAATGCGCGCAACTCCCGACCAAAACGGACCGCCGCGAATTTCGTGCTCGTCTCGAGCCGGAAATGAGCGTCGCTGAACTCGAGCATTTCGACCGCGTGCTCGGGGCCGAATGGCACCACCTGCGCGGGCGCACGCCGGAGAGCAACAAGTGACTTTGAACGGATACAGCACCGCCCTGCGACGCAGTTACTCCCTGAAAACGCGTTCGCCTCTCGGCACGCACAGCTATGCCGCCGGACGCGCCTGTTGGCGCAGTCATGCCTGCGCGAGTGCACGTAAGCGCCTCAGCGCACTCTGCGCGCGTGGTGCGGATCACCGCCTCGTTCCCGTTCGTGGTCGCTCGTAGACGTGCCACGCATCGCAAAGTGACTTTGGCGTACCCACCTCGCGGTGAATACGCGGTATCCCTGTGCTCCTTGTGTACTGCGCGACTTGTGCGCAGTGGGGGCGCTCAACCCAAAAGGGGCAATTGACCGATGGCGACACTCGACCAGATCCGTGCGCAATTGATAGCAGCGGATCATCCTGAGCTTCCTGCGGGCCATCCGCACATCCGGGAGGATGGAAGACCGGTGCGATACGGTCCTGGAAAGAAGTACTGGTACTCGATTCACGCAGTTGAGAAAGACGGTCAGATCATCGGCTATATCGGCGCGTTCGGATGTTGGGCGGGCAATGACAGTGGCGCGCAAAAATTCCAGTGGCAAGGCAAAGCTCTTGCGGCCGAAGATCTGGCAGCGGCCAAGGCCCGTCAGGAGAGTGTCGCTGTCGAGGAAGAGCGCAAGCGCCAACATACCGCCAAGCTCGCCGCAAACCGGGCGCGTGACCAGTGGCAGCGCGCGCAGGACGAGGGAGCGTCAGCGTATCTGGAGCGAAAGCAGATCACGCCCGAGGGCGCGCGCTTCGCAACTGACGGTGACGTGCTCGTGCCGATGTTTCGTTACGACGACGGTTACCGGCTCGTCGGCTTGCAGAAGATCACGCCTACGGGCGCGAAGCGCTTCAACAAGGGTATGGAAAAGAAGGGGGCGCTGTTCCTCCTAGGCGACCTGAGCGCGGAGAGCAAGGTCGTTCAGATCGCCGAAGGCTATGCGACGGCCCGGTCGATCCGTATGGCTACCGAAGGTGCTGTGCCGGTCGTGGTGTGCTTCGATGCCGGCGGCATCATGGACGCGGCGTGCTACCTGCGCGCGACGTATCCGGAAGTCCACGTCATGGTTTGCGCGGACGATGACTGGATGATCGAGCGGCGTCTGTACGATCACCTTGCCGACGAGTTTGGTTACAGAGATGCGTTCGAGATTGGCGGCGAGCCCATCCTCGTCCAGGCACGCAAGACGTGGTATCGAGTGCGGGCCGCGCGCGAGACTAGCGCACATGGCGTCGAATCGATCGTGCTGACGTTTGGCAATGACGTGATGCCTGAGCGCGCGCGTCGCTTCGAGAATGCTGGTCTGAAATACGCGTTCGAGGCTGTCGTGACCATCGGCAACGCGAGCGTAGTGTTTCCGCGTTTTACGGGCCGGGGCGAGCGCAAACTGACCGACTTCAATGATCTGCACGTTGAAGAGGGCTTGCACGTCGTCAAGTCACAGATTACGACTGCGCTGCTGATTGAGATGGCAGCCCCCGGTAGCGATGGCACTCGCAGCCCGCAGCTGGCCGTCGTCGCAGAGGCGGTTGATCCGCTCTATGAACAGGCCGTCGAGTTTGTGTCCAAGTCGCACGCTGCTTCAGCGTCGAAGGTTCAGCGCCATCTGAGAATCGGATACAACCGCGCTGCCCGACTGCTGGAAGCGATGGAGCGGGCGGGCGTCGTTTCGCCGGAGGGCGACAGCGGCAAGCGCTCTGTCTTGCGCCCGGCCGCGACGTCCGCTGGCGCCGGTAACAACGACGGCGGGGGCGACTGGCCCGGTGTCGAAACGGAAAACGGCGCGTACACGTGGGAGCAACGCCTGCGCCGCACGGATCGTTTCGCGCTGAAGCCCGACCTCGATAACGTGGTCGACATTCTCACGCACTCCGACCAGTGGCGTGGTGTGCTTGGCTATGAGGCGTTCTCGCAGAAGGTGCGCAAGCTTGAGCGCCCCCCATACGAGGGCGGCGAAGTCGGGGAGTGGATCGAGCACGACGACGTGCTGCTCACGGACTGGTTCGGGCGAACGTGGTCGATCACGCCACGCCGTGACGTGATCTGTGATGCCGTGGCTACCGTCGCGCGACGCAACACCTACCACGTCGTGCTCGACTACCTGCGCGGGCTTGTATGGGACCAGAAGCCGCGCGTGCGCACATGGCTCGTCGACTACCTCGGTGTCCAGGATACGCCGTACGCCCGCGCGGTCGGCTACAAGTGGTTGCTCGGCGCCGTTGGTCGGGTCATGGAGCCGGGCTGCAAGATGGACAACGTACTGATCCTTGAGGGGCCGCAGGATGCTGGCAAGTCGCGCTCAATCAAGATGCTGTTCGGTGAGGAATGGTCGATGGAGGCCAACATCAACCTCAACGACTCGGATGCGGTCGAGGTGCTAGGCGGCAAGTGGGCGATCGAACTGGCCGAACTCGATGCGCTCAACAAATCAGATTCGGCGGCAGCCAAGCGCTGGCTCACGACACAGGCCGATGTCTACCGGCCCAAGTATGCGCGCCGTGCCGTGCGCGTGCCTCGCCAGTTTGTGGTCGTCGGTACGGTGAATCTGGACGCTTACCTGAAGGACGAAACGGGCAACCGGCGTTACTGGCCGGTGCGCGTCATGCCGTGGATCGCGCTTGCTTCGCTGCGCTCCGACCGCGACCAGATCTGGGCTGAGGCGTTCTCGATGTATCAGGAATGGGCCGCGGAGAACGCGGAAGCGGGTGGCGAGTTGCCGACGCCCTGGCAGGTGCTCGGCGACGAAAAACCGATGTTCGAGATCGAGCAGGCTGCGCGCTACGAAGGCGATATGTACGAGTCGCTAATTGCTGAATTCGTTCAGGGTCGTGAGAGCGTGACTATGGAGGATATCGCACTCGACTGCATCAAGCTCGAAACATCGAAGGTCACGAAGGCTGAACAGCGTCGCATTGGCGCCGCAATGAAAGCTCTCGGATGGGAGCGCAAGCGGGAAACGAAGGGCGCACGACGCTGGTATTACGTGCCAGCCCCTGCGCCAGCTTCAACCGGTTCAACTGCTCGCATTCAATCGACTGGAAGTGATGACGATGCACCGCTCTGACTTCGCGCCAGCTGCATCGCGTCGCACGTGCGCCATGTCGCGCCGTTTGGCGCGCCACGGCTACCATTTTGGCGCGCCAAGTGCGAGCGGTTCGCGTCCCGCGTCCCACTCGGCGACGCGCTTTCCGTAGTCCCGTGTGTGCGAGCGCGACGTGCGCGACGTGAGGGTGCGCATGTCGCACGTCGCGCGGGCACTCACACATTTTCTTTTCATCGATATTGAAGTGGGACGAAGGACGGATAGGGGGTTATGGTGATTGTCGACCTGAAAGAGCAAGCCGGGATTGCGATGAATGCACGCGGTCAGCTATCGGAGCCGATTGCCGACCCCAAAGTTACTTTGGGTGCGCTCGCATTCGCAAACGAACTCGGTCGCCTGTTGTGGCGAATGAAATACGGGCAGGACGTTCGGCGCTCGGGCCTGCATCGCGCTACGTTGCTTCTCGCAAAGCGCTTGCGTGAACCCGGCCGGTTCGATCGTTCGAAATTTACCGGTGTGACGCGTGCGGCAGAAAAGGCCGCCGCAAAGACGGGCAAAAAGGTCGAGCGACAAATATCGGACATCATCGAGCGATTCGCACGGCAGGCGATCATCGAATGGGTTGCGGACCTTTGCGCCGCGTGTGATGGTCGCGGCGTAACCGGACGTGGTAAGGCGTTGGTGGTGGAGCGTATCGGTTGCCCGACGTGTGGTGGCCAAGGTCGGGTCTGTGTCGACGAATATTCCATCCCGTTTGCAGCGAGCCGTAACGGGCGCGGCCCGATGATCTTTCGCGAGTACGAGCGCTGTCCGCAATGCCACGGCGCCGGCAATATCGTGGTCGAGATTTCGGCGAAAGGCGCTGGTCGGCAGATCTGCGGTGTATGTGATGGGACCGGTCGTCAGCCGGAGGATCACGCAGCACGCGCACGTGCGCTAGGTGTTCCGATGGCGCAATACCGCTCGCATTGGGAGCCGTACTTTCACGCGGTGCATGCGTTGCTCGATGCACTTGACGGCGCGGCCAATGACACCGTGCGACGGAGAATGCAACGATGAAAACTCTTGCATTTCAAGAAAAACCCTGCTTACAATTCGCGCCATGCATCCTTTACCGTGGCACTGGATGCTGTGAGCCCCGCACACTCGTGGAGCAACCCTCTCCCGGCAGTCGTACAGTATCGCGCGAGCGGCGCGACGAATAACATGCCAACAGCCTGCCGGGAATTGTTCGGCGGGCGCTCGCCCGTACGAGACACGAATATCCGAAGCCCTGAGCGCGAAAGACTCGGGGCTTTTCTATTGGAGCATCGTGATGAGTGACGTACCCGAAGGGGAAGTTGACACCAACGGCGATGAAGATGCGCTGCTGGATTGGGTGGAAGCGCAAGCAGCGGAAAATATGCGGTTCCACGTTGAAAGCTTGGCCGTCATATCGAAGGAAGCGAACACAACGCTAACGGTGTTGCTCGCCGGGGTCGGGGCCGCGTCGGCCTACACGGTGAAGCTATTCGACACCCATGGTGCTGGTTGGCTGCTAGCCGCCACCGTCACATTCGGTGTCTGTCTCTTGCTATTGAGCGCCTGGCTAATTCTGGGCTGTTTGAAGATCGGTGAATTGCCGACGCCGACGAACGAGCCCGAGAATCTGTATCAGCCAGAATATTCGCTGTCTGCGATCCGCGCAGTGGAAATTGCGAATGCACAGACGCGCATACGTCAAGTGGTTCAGCGCAACAACACCACGGCGGACCGGCTTAACCGGATCCGCCTGTTGGCATTGTTGACCCCAGTTATCGCTTCGGTTGTGGCCGGGGTTGTGGCTGCGGTTGGCGCGGAGAATCACGTGTCGGAATGCTCGCCTGGTCGCGGCGTGCCGGCTGCGGCTGTGGGATTGTTGGCTTATCCTGACTCATCGGTTGGTCTCCGTACGGTCTTCGCCGTATCAGGCGAAGCTGGCTGATTGTAGCCTGGACGGCGCGCCGTCCGATAACTCCCAAGCCCTGAGAGCGCGAGCCTCGGGGCTTTTTGCGTTGGGGTGTTGCCATGGCAAGCTCGACATTCAGCGTACGCGTCGACACGAGCAAGTTTGATTCTGCTGTTGACGATCATGTCCGCAATCGCGTGCCGCGCATTATGGCGAAAGCCTTGAACGCTACGGCGCGCGAGGCGCAGGCCGCACTGAAAACTGCGATGCCGCAGTACTTCGACCGACCGACGCCGTGGACGTTGAACAGCACGCGTGTCGTTACTGCATCGCCGACAAAGCTGGTGGCAACGGTCGGCTTCAAGGACGAGGCGTTCAAAGGCACGCCAGCGACGAAATATCTGTTGCCGCAAGTGGAGGGCGGTGGCCGCAACGTGAAGCGCATGGAGTCGGCATTGCGTCGCATCGGCCTTTTGCGCAGCAATGAGTTTGCGGTTCCGGGTCGGGGCGCGACGCTCGATGCCTACGGAAACGTCGCCCGTTCGCAGATCGTCCAGGTGATGTCGTATTTGCAGGCGTTCGGCGAACAGGGCTACCGGGCGAACATGACACAGAAGCGCCGCGATGCATTGGGTCGTGGTCGCAAGGGCTCGCGTGGCTTCAGCTATTTCGCACTGGTGAATCGCGAGGGCAAGCTACCACCTGGCATCTACCTTCGCACGCACTACGGTGCGGACTCGCGCCTTGCGCATTTGCAATACGGTGGCGCGAAGCCGGTCTTTGTCTTCACGCGTGCGCCGCAGTACCGCCCGCGTTTCCCGTTCGAGCAGCTGGTGACAGACAGCGTGAATGCGACGATGTCAATCAATATCGCGGGCGCGTTCCAGCTTGCGTATGGGAGTCAGCGCTAGAGGCGATAGCCGATCAGGATAAGGCCGAGGATGCAAAGCGACGCACTCAGCAGTGCAGAGCTAACGATAACGACGGGCAGCGGGATCATGGTCTGTATGCATTTGAGTTATCCACGAATGGTATTCATTTGGAATCTTTCCGACTGTTAGGGATTGTCAATCTCGATGTAAGAAAGGCAGCGCATGCAAGGCGCCGTTCAGCTCGCACATCGGAATCGGCACTAAAAGCTGCTTCGCGGCGCAATCTGGGTTTTGCGCCATAAAAGTTAAAAGTCGATTTCATCGCGCGGGCTCTGGCGCACGGCTTTGGTGCGCGCCTGCCGCATTCCCGGCGAAGCCCCGCGATGTGTGCGGATTCGTAAGGGTAGGCCCCTATACCCAGCCCGCAATCGCACGGGTCCTTCCGGCGGCCCTGCACGTGGGGGTAATTCGAACCGCGTTGCTCGCACGGTCTCAGGTCTTTTTCAGGGTGGTCACATGGGTGGTCAGGTGGTCATTCGTGGTGGTCAAAGGGTGGTCAGATGGGCGAAATGAGTCAAAGGGGCTTTGCCCGCCACATGGGCGTGGCGCTCAATGCCGTGCAGAAAGCCCTGAAGTCTGGACGCATCGCATTGAACGCCAACGGCAAGATCGACGCCGTCGCGGCCGAATCCGCATGGCGCCGCAACACCGACGAGAGCCGCCGCTCGTTCGCCGACCTTTCGCGTGATACGAAGGCGCTGGAGGCCGATACACCGTTGCCTCCGGCTGACGGCGATGAAGCGTTTCCCGCTGCCGCGTCGACAAACGATCCGCATATGGCCGTGTATCGCGCGGCGCGGGCGGAGCGCGAGACTACGCGGGCGAAGCGCGAGTCCATGGAGCTGGAGCGTGATCTCGGAAACCTGCTCGACCTCGCTGACGCAAACCGCCTCGCTTTCACTGCGTTCCGCACGCTGCGCGATAGCGTCATGAATGTGCCCGTGCGTATAAAGGATCTGCTTGCAGCAGAGAGCGACCCTCATCGGATCGAGTCGATGCTCGAAGACGAACTGGCGCGGGCGCTGTCGTCGATCGACGTCAACAGGCTCATGCACGAAGAAGAAACGGACGAAGACGATGGGAGCGATCGACAGCTTTCTGAAGACGATCGGGGAGGCGATCCGGCCTGACAAACGTATCGGTATCGCTGAGTGGTCTGAGGATCACCGTATCCTGCCCGAGAGCAGCCCCGAGCCGGGGAAGTGGCGAAATTCACGCACGCCGTATCTCGTCGGGATCATGGATGCTCTGTCCGGTCAGGCGAGCACGGTCACGCGATACGACCACGACGATACGCGTCCATTCGATAACAGTTGGGTCACGGTTGTCGGACTGCAGAAAGGGCACCAGCTTGGTGGCTCGGCGCTCGGCGAGAACTTTATCGGGCGCAGCATCACGAGTGCGGCCGGCAACATCCTTGCCGTGTTCGCGACGAAGGACGATGCCGAGAAGTGGGAGCTGGACCGCTTCGAGCCGATGCGGTTATCGACGAAGGCGTTGCGCCGGCGCGTAAAGGACGCCAATCGTAAGGGCAGCGCCAATACGAAACTGCGCAAGCGGTTCCCGGGCGGGATCATGAATCTCGTCAGCGCGACGCGTGCGGGGCGCCTGAAGTCGACCACCGTGCGCTATGTGCTGCTCGAGGAAGTCGACGAGTACGAACTCAACGTCGACGGGCAGGGCAACCCGATCGACCTCGCGAAGAATCGTACAAGCAACTTTGGACGACGCGCGAAGATCTTCGCGAACAGCACGCCGACGATCAAGCGGCGCTCGCAGATCGAGAAGCTATACGAGGCTGGCGATCAGCGCCGCTACTTCGTGCCGTGTCCCGAATGCGGCGTAGCGCAGTATTTCGAGTGGGCGAATTTCAAGCGCGTCGAGTCGGAACCGAACACGATTCTTTGCTATTGCAAAGCGCCGGGTTGCGGCGTCGGCAGCCCGGAGCACGCGTGGAAATCGCAGTATCCGAACGCGTGCTGGATGCCCACGGCGAAGGGCGACGGACGTACGGCGAGTTTCCACCTGAGTGCGTTGTATGCGCCGCTGGGTTGGCGGCCGTGGTCGGAATTGATGTCCGATTACGAGGCGGGCGAAAACGACGTCGAGAAGCGCATCGCCTTTACGAACAACGCGCTTGCGGAATGCTGGGAGGACAAGAGCGCGGAGATGAAGTGGGAGACGATCAAGCGTCGAGCGGAGCCGTACCGGCTGCGCACGATTCCGCTGGGCGTGCTCCTGCTTACGGCTTCCGTCGACACGCAGGGTGATCGTCTCGAGGTTGAGATATCGGGATGGGGGCGTGGCATGCGGAACTGGACGATCGATCACATCGTGATACGGGGTGATCCAGCGACGCCTGAACCGTGGGCCGCGCTCGATCGCATCCTAGACACGCCGATCGAGAACAGCTTCGGCGTGCCGATGCGCATCGAGCTGTGTGCGGTCGACACCGGCGGTAACAGAACGCAGGACGCTTACGACTACTGTCGCACTCGTGCGCATCGCGGCGTGTTCGGCGTCAAGGGCGCTTCGACGAAACATCGTCCGATTGTCGGCAGGCCGTCCGATCAGGACGTGACGAAGAATGGCAAGACGATCAAAAACGGCGTCAAGGTGTGGCCAGTCGGCACGGACACTGCAAAGGATCGGATCTTCGGCACGCTTGCTGCCGATGAAGAGCGCGAGACCGTCGACCGGCGCATGCACTTTTCGGAGGATCTCGAAGACGAGTACTACGAGCAGCTATGCGCCGAGGCGTACAACCCTTCGAAAGATCGATGGGACAAACTGCGCAAGCGCAATGAAGCGCTTGACCTCAAGGTCTACAACTTCGCATGCGCGTATCACCCGAGACTGCGGCTCAACACGTATCAGGATGCGGACTGGACGGCGCTGGAGCTTGTCGTCCAGCCGCGCGTACGCGATCTCTTCTCGCAACCTGTAGACGCCCCTCAGGCGGCTTCTGTCGATGCCGCGCAGCCTCACCCCTCACCGGGCGGGAACGAGCCCGCTGCGGCGGCGGTGGACGTTGCTGAGGCAACCATCGAACAACCTACGGCGCAGCCGCAGAGGCCAGCGGCCGATGCATGGTTGCCGCGCCGGGACAACTGGCTAAGGCGATAGCTATGGCATTTACACAGCAGGACCTCAACGCCGTCGAGCGCGCAATCGCGAGCGGCACGCTCACGGTCGAATACAGCGGGAAAAAAGTAACTTTCCGGCAGGTGAGCGAGCTTCTCGCAGCGCGCGACACGATCAAGACCGATCTGGCCGCGCAGAATCCTACGGCGCGGCCACGATCGAGCATCGCGATCATGGAGCGCTTTTGATGAAACGGAATCTGCTCGACAGGCTGGTCGAGGCGATCTCGCCGGAGGCCGGCGCCCGCCGTATGCGAGCGCGCATGATGCTCGATCTGGCGCGTGGTTTCGACGGCGCGAAGCGGGGGCCGCGCGCGATTGGGTGGAAGGCAACAGGCACGAGCGCGAATGCTGAGCTGGGTCCTGCGCTCGCGACCTTGCGCAACCGTTCGCGGGACCTGATTCGTAACAATCCATACCTCTCGCACGCGCTCAACGTGAAGGTGGCGAACCTCGTCGGAACCGGCATCCGCGCGAAGTTCAAAGATAAGGCCCTGCAATCGTTGTGGAAGCAATGGGTGAGGGAATGCGATTCCGGAGGGCTGCTCGACTTCTACGGCATCCAGGCGCAGACCTATCGAGCAATGGATGAGTCGGGCGAGTGCTTCATCCGCTTTCGTTCCCGGCTACCTCAAGACGGACTGAGCGTGCCGTTGCAGTTGCAGGTACTGGAGTCTGACTTTCTCGACAGCACGAAGACCGGCCCTGTTCCCGGCGGCTTTGTGATCCTCGGCGTGCAGTTCAACATGATCGGCCAGCGTACGGGTTACTGGTTCTTCGACCAGCACCCCGGCGAGATCGCGACGGTGCCGCGCAACATGGTCAGCAGCTTCGTGCCGGCCGCCGACGTGATCCACCTGTTCGACGCCATCAAGCGACCCGGCTCTGTTCGGGGCCTGCCGGAGTTCGCCACGACGATCTGGAAAGCGCGCGATCTCGACGAGTATCAGGATGCGGAGCTGATCCGTAAGAAGATCGAGGCGTGCTTTGCGGCTTTCGTCACGACAAGCGACGACTCTTTCCAGGCGGGGCGTCCGGTATCGACTGGAGCGGTGAACGGTCCGCGCGTCGAATCGCTATCGCCGGGGCTCGTGGAGTATCTCAGGCAGGGCGAGACAGTCAGCTTTGCCGCGCCTGCTGCGAGCGACGGCTACAAGGATCACGTTTCGATCGAGTTGCAGGCACTTGCGGCGGGCACCAACACGACGTACGAGCAACTGACGGGCGACTATTCGCGCGTGAATTTCACTAGCGGGCGCATGGGCAAGATGGAATTCAAGCGGATCATGGAGCAGCGGCAGTGGCTTCTGGTGATTCCCATGCTTTGCGAGCGGGTGGCCGCCCGATTCGTAACGACGGCTTATCTGGCGGGTCACACGCCTAAGCCCGTAGCCGACGTGAGCTGGACGCCCGAGCGCATCGAGTTTATCGACCCGGTGCGTGAAGCCAACGGATTGATCTCGCTCATTGAAGCGCATCTCAAGAGTCGCAGGCAGGGCATTCGGGAGCTTGGTGAGGATCCGGACGAAGTCGATAGCGAGATCGAGGCGGATCCGTTCAAGAAGGACGCCACGAATTTTAAGACGACTGTGAACTAGGGGTGATTCGACGATGCTCACTGGAAACACACGCTATCGGCTCGGGTGGCGAAAGAAGATCGTCCTTCAGGCGGAGTACTGGTATTGGCCGCCATTGCCGGTGCCTGGACGGGGCTTCTTGCCCATTGGCGGCCGGCAGTATCTCCGCGCATGGCGAGACGCGACGTTCGCCGACGTGGTCGCGATTGAGCGGGGTGAGGTGCAGCGCGATCGGCCCGAAACATTGGACCGCCTGCCGCCGCCGCCGAAGCGTAATCCGGGCGACAAGCCTGTGTAATCCCTCAGCCTCAGCCGATGGCCTATCCGTGACAGCCTTGATAGGTCAGCAGCACAACACATAACACGCCCGCACCTGCGGGCGTTTTTTATTGGAGCAAACGATGCCCCAAACAGCAAATTCGCCGGGTGGCGCCCAGCCGCGAGGCTCATCGATGCCGATCCTCGGTCGCGAGATGCCGGTCTCTTCGGTGAACGCCGATGCGCGCACCGTCGACGTGACCTGGACGACCGGCGCGCAGGTGCTGCGCTACGACTGGATGCGCGACCGCAACTATCTCGAGGAGTTGAGCACGCAGCCCGGCGCCGTGCGTATGCAGCGCCTCGAATCGGGCAGCGCTCCGCTTCTCAACAACCACAGCCGCTGGGCCGGGCTCGATGGTGTGCTCGGCGTTGTTTCGTCGGCCTCGCTCAACAGCGCATCGGGAACCGGCCAAGCAACTTTGCGCTTTTCAAAGCGCGACATCGCCGAGCCGTATTTCCAGGACGTGCAGGACGGCATCCTGCGCAACGTCTCGGTCGGCTATCGGACCTATCGGGTCGAAATGATCCCTCCCGGCCAGGAGGGCAACGATCAGTGGATTTACCGCGCGACGGATTGGGAGCCTTACGAGGTCTCGCTCGTCGCGATCCCGGCTGACGCGGGCTCGACCACGCGCGGCGACGATCCTGACGGCCATCAACGTTTCTTTCCCTGCGAATTCGTCGAGCGAGGCGCAGGCAATCAACCCAACGGGGCGAACGCCTCTCAGCAAAACGAAGGAGCAACTATGCCGACGACCCAAAATGAAAACAGCCAAGCCCGCACCGCACCCAACGCGAATGCTTCGGTCACCTCGCCGGTACAGCCGGGAAATCCGCCGGCCGAAGGCGCCGAAGCCGCTCGTTCTCAAGCTCAGTCGGAGGAGCGCCAGCGCGTGCAGGAGATTCGCGTAGCAGTGCGCTCCAGCACGCTCGAGGATCCGCAGGTGCTGATCGATCGCTTCGTCGACAACGGCACCACGGTCGATGCGGTGCGCGCCGAGCTGCTGCGTATGCTCGCTGAGCGCTCGAATGCGGCGCAGACGCGCTCGCAATCGGGCGTGCAAACCGTGACCGACGAAACCGAAGTGCGGCAGGAGGCGATGTCCAATGCGCTCATGCACCGCATCGACCCGCGCCATTCCCTTACCGATGCAGGCCGTCAGTATCGCGGCATGACGCTCGGCGAGTTCTGCCGCGTTGGTCTTGAAGCAGCGGGTGTCGATACGCGTGGCCTCGATCGCCGTCAGATCGCCGGTATTGCGCTCGGCATGGGCGAGCGCGGCTACAACACGACCTCGGATCTTCCGGTCGTGTTTGGCAACGTGATCAACCGCACGCTTCGGGAAGCGTACACGGCAGCGCCGCGTTCGTTCTCGCAATGGGCACGTCAAGGCGTGCTGACCGACTTTCGCGCTGCGACGCGCGTGATGGTCGATGGTGCGCTGAAGCTCGAACAGGTCAACGAGGCTGGGGAGTACAAGTACGGCAAGCTGGTCGACGGCGGCGAGACGATCCAGCTTGGTACGTTCGGCAAGATCGTTTCGTTCACGCGCCAGATGATCATCAACGACGATCTCTCGGCGCTGGAGCGCGTGCCGTTGTATTTCGGGCGTGCGGCTGCGAACCTCGAACTCGACATGGTGTACGGCGCACTGCTCGGCAACACGCCGATGTCCGATGGCAAGGCACTGTTCCACGCAACGCACAACAATCTCGGGCAGGCGGCGGCTATCGGCATCGCGTCGCTGTCGGCAGGCCGAGCAGCGATGCGCGTGCAAAAGGCGCCGGGCGACGGCACGGCGCTTAACCTCGCGCCGAGCTACCTGCTGGTGCCAGCCGCACTCGAAACGGTCGCGGGCCAGTTCACGAGCAACCAGTACACGCCCAATCAGGCCACCGAGCAGAACCCGTTCTTCGCAACGCTCACGCCGATCGTCGAGGCGCGACTCGATGCCGTCAGCACGACCGGCTGGTATCTCGCTGCTGACCCGGCCGTGATTGACACCGTCGAGTACTGCTATCTCGACGGGGAGCAGGGCCTCTACACCGAACAATCGCTCGACTTCGACGTCGACGGGTTGAAGGTGAAGGCTCGTCTCGACTTCGCGGCCAAGGCAATCGATTTCCGCGGGCTCTACAAGAACCCCGGCGCCGCATAAGGCACGTTGCCGGGCGCATATGCGCGCCCGGTGTGATCACAGTTCAAGCAAACCATTTCCGACAGGAACCCCATATGAACAACTTCATTCAGCACGGCAAGACCCTGACGGCGACGCTCGCCGCTGCTGTCATTTCCGGCCAGCCCGTGACGCTTGGCAATTCGAAGCTGCCGGCGGTCGCGAGTGGCGCGTACGCAGCGAACACGTCTGGCGAATACGCGATCGTCGGTGTCTTCGAGCTGCCGGCGGATGCGGCAGCGGCCGGGGCCGTAGGCGATGCAGCCTACCTGACCGCCGCCGGCACGATTGCAACCGTCGCCGAGGGCAACACTGCTTATGGTGTGCTCGCGGCGCCTGTGGTCGCGAACAGCGCCACGGCGCGGGTGCGATTGCCCGGAGCCTGACGTGTTCGATCCCGGCATATTCTGGGACGCCTTTGCCGCTGTCGGGATGCTCAAGACGGCTTACGTCGACGGCATGCCCGGCAGCGTGCAGGTCGGATTCGTTGCGCCCGATCATCTCGAGCTGGGCAATCAGACAACGGCCGCTGAGTACCAGATTGAATATCAGGCTCACGACCTTCCCGATCTTGCTCGCGGCTCGTTGCTGTCGATCGATGATGTCCGGTATCGCGTACTGCGGCCCCCACGCCGACAGCACGATGGCTTCTTCATGGTGGCCGATCTGGGAGTTGCGAAATGACGACGCGACGCGAGTCGTATGTTGAATCGCTCATGCAGGCGCTATCGGGCGATGCGCAGTTGCAGGCGCTCGGTGTGCTGGTCGAGCGCTCAGTATTCGAGGCGGTGAGCAGCAGCGAGCCACGCGTGCTCGTGGTCCATCGTGGTCGCGACGTGCCGACGACAGACATCGGCGTTACCGCGCGCGAGTGCATTTTCAATCTGACCGCCGTGGTGCGCGACGCTGCACCTGATCGTGCCGCCGACGACATCTTCGAACTCGCGCATCCGATCGTCATGGCGTTCGATGCGCCGGGTTTGATGGGCATCGTGGAAGGGCCAACTGAAGAGCCTAGCGTCGCCGATGCGGAGGGCGGCATCGGCGTTGTGACAATCCAGTATCTGTTTCAGTACCAGACGCCGACCGAGGCCCTGTAGCGCTGGCGTCGTATACATTTAGAGGGAACCTCGATGGCGAAATCCACAAAGAAAACAGTCATTCTCGCGAAGCTGCAGGATGCTATCGGCACGCCAGCCGTGCCGACCGGCGCAGACGATGCGATGCTGGTGACGAATCCGAGCCATACGCCGCTTGCGGCGACGATGGTCAGCCGCGACCTTATCCGCCCGTTTTATGGCAACAATCAGCAACTGACGGCAGGCGTCCACACGGAACTGAGTTTCGATGTCGAGATCGCTGGCTCAGGTGCCGCTGGCACGGCGCCGGCATGGGGTCGACTGCTCGTGGCCTGCTATTTCGCCGAAACCATTACGGCTGGCTCAGACGTGAAATATGCGCCGGTGAGCCTCAAGCCGGACACGCCGCTGACGATCTACTATCACCTCGACGGTCTGCTGCACCAGTTGACGGACGCGTACGGTTCGGTCTCATTCGACATCACCTCGGCGGGGATTCCGAAGATGTCGTTCAAGTTCATGGGGACCTACAACCCCGTAACTGATTCGCCACTCCCGGCGGGTGTGGACTTCTCGAAGTTCCTCACTCCCAGGATCGCGAATACGGCGAATACCACGTGGTCGATGTTCGGATACAGCGGGCCGCTCCAGTCGCTGTCTCTGGATATCGCGAATTCACTCATCTGGTTCCAGATGATCGGCGACGAGGGCGCCGAGGTCGACGATCGGGCGCCGACCGGCAAGATCGTCATGGAGCTTTCCAAAGTCTCCGACAAAGACTGGTGGACTGCTGCGCGGGATGCGACGCTTGGGGCGCTGACGATCCAGCAGGGGCAGGCAGCGGGAAACATTGTTCTGCTCGAGGCGCCGCAAGCGCAAATCAGCAACCTCTCGTACTCCGATCAAAACAACAAGGCGCTGCTCAATGGGGATCTTGGAGTCAACCCGCTCAACGGCAACGATGAGCTGATCATCACCGTAAAGTAACTTTGCTTGTTCATCACGTACGGGCCGCCATAGCGCGGCCCGTTTTCATTGGGGTTTAAATGGCCTACGTACTCAGCAAATCGCCCACGCTTACTGCCAAGGTAGAAGTCACGGAGCCCGGCAATGCGCCGGATGGTGCGGTTGAAAATTTCACGTTTGTTGCCGTGTTTCGGCGGCTTGACAGCGACGAGCTTGACGCGCTGTTGAAGTCCAATAAGCCCATCCGAACGGTCTTGGCTGACCTGCTTGCCGGATGGTCCGATTTGCGCGACGCGACAGGCCAGGAATTGCCCTTTACCA
The DNA here is from genome assembly GCF_056155635.1 of Paraburkholderia sp. BR10141. Lineage (NCBI taxonomy): Bacteria > Pseudomonadati > Pseudomonadota > Betaproteobacteria > Burkholderiales > Burkholderiaceae > Paraburkholderia > Paraburkholderia sp. BR10141. Next base: position 203,240 of record NZ_JBMIQH010000006.1, read on the forward strand.
CGGAATACCGCGATTCGCTGCTGAAAATTCCGCATGCAGTTGTCGGACTCTGGGGGGCTTTCCTCGAGGCGCATTCGGGAGCCGCAAGAAAAAACTGATTGGGGCGGCGCGTAAGTGGGCTGGGGTCGCGCCTGACGACGGCGGGATAGACGATGGCGTCGCCTCCGCGTTAGCTGCCTTCGGTGCGCGTCAGGTTGATGTCGATTCTGCGCGCGAGTGTGCCAGGGAATCTGATTTCGAGGTCTATCCGGATAACTGGGAGACCGTTCAAGTTTTCCTCGCGCTCGGGACGCAGTGGCGCGCAATTGCTGTATCGACGATGGCGTCCGCACGCGTTCTGCAGACCGGTATCGACTACTGCGCGATTGATCCGGTATTTCGCCTGCTTGGCGTCGCCAGAAAGCGCCGCGCGGCTGTTTTCGAGAAGCTGCGCGTAATGGAGGAGGCCGCGCTCGACGTGATGCACTCGTCCTGAATATAGATGAACGCGCACGCGCTGCGCGTCATACGTGAGAGAGGCCATATGGCTGCATCAAGTGGTTCCCTGGGCCAACTGGTCGTTCAGATCACGATGGACCCGTCCGCCTATAACGCCGGGGCGCGCGATATCAAATCGACCGCTTCGAGCGTCGGCACGTCACTCAAGCAATCCGGCGAGACCGGTGCGGCCGGCATGGACAAGATTGGTATTCATACTGCCGCTGCGCGCCGGGAACTCCTTGTGATGGCGCACGAGACCTTGACCGGCAGCTTCAAGAATCTCATTGGCTCTTCGATGGTTCTCGCCGAAGAGATGGATGCAGTGGAGGTGGTCACCAGCGCAGCGGGCCTTTCCATCGTTGGCCTTATCGGAACGATTGCCGCGTTTGCAGTCGCTGCGGTAAAGGGACACGCGGAGACCGAAAAATTCAACAATTCGCTGATCCTCACCGGGAACTATGCGGGTGTCACGGCGAGCAGCTTTCAGGCGCTAACGCAGTCGATTGCGTCGAGCACGGGGTCGAGCGTCGGAACTGCCCGCGAGGGCCTTCAGGCGCTCGTATCCTCGGGACAGATCACGGGGCAGGCGCTTCAGATTCTCGGTGCCGACGTCGTGCGAATGCACGATCTGACCGGCAAGAGCCTCGATGATATTGCCGAGGACTACGCAAAAATGCCCGAGGGCGTTGCGAAGTGGGCCGAGCAGCACAACACGAGCATGCACTTCATCACGACCGCGCAGTACGAATACATTCGCGCGCTCGAGGATGCGGGGGACAAGCAGGGGGCCATTCTCGCGGTTGCAAAGGCGCTCGATGCACAAATCAGTGGACAGTCTTTGCAAAACCTCGGGTATCTCGAAAAGGCGTGGCGAGGTGTGGGGACCGCGATTAGTGGCGTCTGGGAGTGGATGAAATCGCTTGGCCGGGCCGAAACGGCGGCCGAGAAGATCGCAGCTGCCACTGCGGAGGTGCAGCGGCTGCAAAACGCGCTCAACTCGCCGACCGGCAAGATGAACAGCGATCTGCTTACGCCGCAACTGAATGCAGCGCGCGCGCAACTTGATGCACTGAACCGCGACGCGCTGAAAGAGCAGGACGCCGCCACAACGAAGTCGCAAAACGACATGGACCAGGCGGCCGGCATCAAGGCGTCGGACTTCCTGAAGAAACTGCAGGACGAAGAGCGCGGCATCCATCGGGTTGACGATGCGCTCTCGGAGTACCGAAAGAACGTCGCCGCCTATAACAAGGCAAACCCAATCAACCAGATCTCCGCTGCGCAGCAGGCGACCGACGAAGCGTATCTGCGCAAGCACTATGCCGATCAAGGCGGCGTATCGGCTGCGAACAAGGCTCGCAAGGACGAGCTGGCAGCGGCGTTGCAGACGACGAAAAACGGCCTCGATCTCATCAACGCGGCATACAAGGCGTCAGACGATCAACTGCAGGCGCTGCACAAAGCAACTTTGATTTCCGACCAGGCGTATTACGAGGCCGAGATCTCGCTTGCCGACGATACTGCGCAGCAACAGATTGCTGCCTATCAGCAGCAGAAGAAAACGCTTCAGGATGCCTACTGGAGGGCGCCGTCCGAGGAGCGTATCAAGATCACCCAGCAAATCGGCGAAGTCGACACGTCGATCGCCAAGGTGACACAGGAAAACGCAGCAAAGGTCGCCGTGCTGGTCACCCAGCAAACGGAGGCTCAGCGCCAATACAAGAAGTCGATCGAAGACGCGCACAACGCGCTCCTCGCGCAAGCTGGCGTATCGGAGACGAAGGCGCTCGCGGATTTCGACGAGAAGTATCGCGGCGCGAGTTTGCAGGCGGTAAGCACGGGCGATCTGTCGGGCGCTGCGTTTCTCGATCAGGATCGGCAACTCACGGCACTCTCGGCTCGATACAACGACATCGTCGCGCAGGCAAAGGCCGCGCAGACGAAGATCGACCTGGATCAGCAAACGGGCCTCGCTGGCTTGTTCGACGGATTCAGTCAGTTGCGTGACAACTCTGAGGAGACGGTTCAGTCGTTGCAGACCCTGTATGACCAGGTGAACCGGCTTTCGTGGTCGACAAACGACGAGGGCGTGTTGCGCAGCCTCGATCAGTTGCGCGACAAGATCCGGCAGTCAATGGTCGACAGCCAAGGCTATCTTCAGGACTTCACGGATGCTGGGAGGAGTGCATTCACTAGCATGTTCTCCGACATCGTCACGGGGACAAAAACGCCTGCGCAGGCGGTTGCGTCGATGGTGTCGAGCATGCTGGCTTCGTTTGCGCAGATTTTCGCGAACAAGGCGTATAGCAGCCTCGCAAACAGCATTCTTGGATTCCTTTCGCCGAGCACGCTCACGGGCAGCGCCGGATATAGCTTCACCATGCCGGCCAGCATATCGGGGTCTGGGGCTTTGTTTGGCGTGGGCGCAGGGCTTGGCTTTGCGACCGGTGGTTCCGTATGGGGAGCTGGCTCCGGGACGAGCGACAGCATCAACGCGCGCCTGTCCAACGGGGAGTTTGTGGTTAAGGAGAGCGTGGCATCGCGTCCGGGCATGCGTGGCTTTCTGACGGCCCTGAATGGAGGCGGTGCGATCAGCGGATCGAATCGCTTCGCTGATGGTGGTTCGGTCGAAGGGAATTCCGCCTCAGCGTCATCGCCGCAGGTAGAGGTGAATATTCACAACGCTCCGGCCGGCACGCAGACGACGCAGTCGAAAACCGCGAGCGGTGGACTGCGCCTCGACGTGCTGCTGCCCGCGATCGATCAGCACATTGCCGCCGGCATTCAGTCGGGTCGCGGCACAACCGCAAAGGCGATGCAACGGCAATACGGTTTGAACCGTACCGTGGGAGGGACCAGCTAATGGCAGATATTGCAGTATGGCCTGACACGTTGCCGCAACCGCGAGCGGATGGCTACGGAGTCCAGCCGAAGGCGGTTTATGCCGCCACAGATATGGATTCCGGGCGCAGTCGCACCAGGCGCCGTTTCACGCAAACCCCGAGCACCATCTCGGTGAAGTGGCGATTCACGTGGACGCAGTTCGCGGTTTTCGAGGCCTTTCTGAAGTACGAGATTAACCTCGGCGCCGCACCGTTTTCAGTCGGATTATTGAACGGCATGGGTGTCACTGCGGTGCAGGCCCAATTCTTCGAAGATCCGCCTTATCAGTCGTCAATCAGCGATTCGCGCGCGTGGTTTGACGTGACTGCCAATCTGAAGGTTAAGTCGATGCCGGTACTCGGCTACGACTATTACGTCGTGTTGCGCAAATACAGCGAGCAGGAAGTCTTCGGGGCTGGGGACCGTCTCCATCGGCTTATTCACTCGGACCTTACGGGTCCATTGAGGTGGTAAATGGCGACGCTCTCTCAAGCGCTCGCGGAGATTTACGCGAGCAATCCGCAGGACGACTATGTCCTTAATACGCTGGAAATTCGCCATCCAACATTCATCGACGATGCCGGCAATCCAGCGCCGATTCGCGTGGTGGCTGATCACGAGCCGATACGGGCGAAGCTCGAGGCGGACGCCCCTTTGAATGCTGGTGACTCTGTCCAGTTTGAAGCCATGGCGTTCAACTTCAAGCTGCCATCGATGGAAGAGGGACAAGCGCCGCAACTCGATGTAACGCTCGATGGGGTTAGTCGCGAAGTGGTGTCCCACCTTGAAAACGCGGTCGGGCAAACGGAGCAGATCGAAGTGACCTATCGGCGCTTTCGTGCCGCAGACCCGGCAGCAGGTCCCCAGGACGTGGAGCCGCTAACGCTGTATGCATCGAGCGCCAAAGCAACTTTGACGCAGGTGACGACGAGCGCAACGCTTACAGACATCCATAACAAGGCGTTTCCGTCGCGTATCTACACCACGACTGATTTTCCGGGGCTGAATCGATGACGTCCGATGAGGTCAACGCATACATCAATCGTCCATGGGTGGGCGGTGGACGCGGCCCCGACAGTTTCGATTGTTGGGGCCTCCTTGCATGGGTGCAGAGAGAGCACTTCGGTATTCATCTGCCCGAGCGTGTCACCGATCCTGCGGGGATGCGCGCGATCTACCACGATGAACTGGAGTCTGGCCGTTGGCGCATCGTTCCGCGCCCGGTGCACGGCTGTGGCGTACTTCTGCGGTCAGGGGATCGGCCGCATGTCGGTGTTTATTTGCAGATCGATGGCGGCGGGGTGCTTCACGCCATGGAAGGGGTGGGTGTGATCTACACCTCGCGACATCAACTCAAGGTAATGGGGTATCCGCGTGCTACTTGGTACGAGTTCCTACCGCGCGACAGTCATTCACACGCGTAACCCGCTTTGCTCCTCGCTTGCTCGACGGATCGTACACCTCGAGCGGCCAATGACGGTGCGGGATTGGCTCGCCGCAGCGTCCGTTGACGCTTCGTGGAGCACGGTCTGCGTGAATGGCGATTACTGGCTGCGCGGAGATTGGGACCGCGAAATTCCCCACGGAGCGCTTGTCCATGTCGAAGCCCGCGCCGGCCACGGTGGCGGCTCGAATCCGCTTTCAATCATCCTGCAAGTTGCCGTGCTTGCCGCTGCGGTGTTTGTACCTGGGGCAAGCTGGGGTTTAGCGTTGACAGGATGGCAGGCCGCGGCCGCAGGTATGGCAATTTCGATTGGAGGTTCGCTGCTCGTCAACGCGATCGTGCCGGCAGTAAGCGCGAGTTCAAGCGTGACTGGCACTACGACCAGTCCCACCTATTCGTTGCAGTCGAGCGGTAACAGCGCGCGGTTGCTCGATTCGATGCCGGCTGCCTATGGTCGCATGAAGCTGACGCCGGATCTCGCCTCGCAGCCCTACACGGAGTATTCCGACAACGATCAGTATCTGTATGAGTTGTTTTGCATCACACAGGGCGAACTCGCGATCGAGTCCATCCTGATCGGCGATACGCCCATCGCGAATTTCAGCGAGATTGACTATGAAATCGTTGGGCCGAATCAGGCTGTCACGCTCTTTCCTGACAATGTCGTCACGAGCGCCGAGGTCGCGGGTATCGAGTTGCAGGCTCTGAATGACAGTGGTGATTGGGTCGGGCCGTTTACGGCGAATCCGGCGGGCACGAAGGCTAATTTCATCGGAATCGACCTCTCGCTGCCGTCCGGGCTGTTCTACGCTAATGACAACGGTTCCCTCGGTTCTCTTGCGCTGACCTATGAGGTGCAGGCCCGGCAGATTGATGACGCCGGTAATGCAACGAGCGACTGGATCGGACTCGATGCGCGCGAGCTGAAGATGGCAACGTCTCAGCCGCAGCAGATGAGCTATCGCTATCCGGTGACGGCCGCTCGTTACGAGGTGCGGGCACGCCGCACGACAAACCTTAATACGGATAGTCGCGCACAGAATCGGGTGCAGTGGGCAGGCATGCGTGCATACCTTCCGAGCGAACGTTATTACGGCGATTGCACCTTGTTAGCCCTTCGTGCACGCGCGACCAATAACCTGAATTCATCGACGGCGCACCAGGTCTATGTTATCGGCACGCGAAAGCTGCCTGTGTGGAACGGGACTTCGTGGAGCGATCCGCAGCCGACCCGATCGATCGCATGGGCATTCGCGGATGCGTGTCGAAACACGACCTACGGTGGGGGGCTCGCGGACAAGCGCGTTGATCTGGAGACGCTGCTCGAACTCGATGCCATCTGGTCGGCGCGTGGCGACCAGTTCAATGGAGTGTTCGACACCAAAGGGACTTTCTGGGATGCGCTCACGACGATCGCGGCAGCCGGGCGTGCGGTGCCAATGTATTTCGCGAGTGTGGTCAGCATCGTGCGCGACGAGCTGAAGACTGCGCGAACGATCGTATTTACCCCTGACAACAGTATCCCAAGTTCGTTCTCTGTGAGCTATGCGTTCTATGCCGCGGATACACCGGACCACGTTGTGATCCAGTACCTGGACGAACAAACGTGGGGATGGCAGGAGGTGGCATGTATTCCGACAGGGTCTCCTGCGCTTGTTCCCAGCACGATCAAGATGGTCGGCGTTACCAGCCGAACTCAGGCGTGGAGAGAGGGGATCTACAAAGCGTATGCAAATCGCGATCAGCGCAAGCAGATCACGCTCTCGACCGAGTTGGAGGGCTTTATTCCGCGATTCGGCGATTTGGTCGGTATCTCTCATGACCTGCCGCAATGGGGGATTTCCGGCACGGTAGACGGGCAGGACGGCAGCATGGTGATGGTCGGCCAGCAACTCGAGTGGACCGAGGGGGCGCAGCACTATGTCTATTTCATGTGGCCGGATGGTTCGCCTACGGGTGCGCTAAGGGTTTCGAAGCCGGATAGCGGGGACGATATGAGCATGGCGCTCGTCGACGCGCTGCCGGCCGGTTTTGTTTTCAGCGACGGCTTCTCGTATGAGGCGACACGCTTTTGCTTCGGGCCGGGCATCGATCGAGCCATGCTCGATGCCCGAGTGATTTCGATCGTTCCGGGCGACAACGGGCAGGTCGATCTCACGTTCGTCAACGCAGCCGACAGCCCCCACCTCGCGGAAACGCAGCAGTCACCGCCGGGACCAGTCTCGCCGTCGTCCCTGCCCGGCATCATTCATGCGCCGATCGTCACGGAGATTGCCGTCGACTGGAAGATCGTGCCCGGCAATGTGACGATCACTGCCGCCCCTGCGGCTGGCGCCGCGCTGTACGAATTCCAGTCAAGCGCGAACGGCGGTGCCTCGTGGGCAAAGCTCGGCACCTCGACGGGCAATACGTTAAGCGTACCGATTGCGGTGGGTGACTGGATGTTTCGTGTGCGAGCGTACGGTGCGAGCGGCCTGGGAGGCCCGTACGCGACGTGGACAGGCTCGGTAACGGAATTTGTGTATCCGCCTGCAGCGCCTTCGCTCTCCCTGCGCGACCCCTTCACGGGCGACCAGTTGTCGATCGAAATCCAGCGTTTGCAGGACGTCGATTTTTACGACATCGATGTCATGGTCGGCGGCGCCGTGAAATACAGCGCTGAGATCACGGCGCAAAACTTCACCTGGACGCTTGAGCAGGCGCAGCAGTATGGCGCAGTCGCGGATACGTTCGATGTACGTGTCACAGCGGGCAACGTGGCGGGCATGGGTACGCCTGCAACGATCACCGTCAAGAGCACGCCGCCTGCTGTGCCGACAGTGACGGTTACGCCTGGCGTCGGAGGATTGGCGACGCTCTCCATGTCGAGTAATGGGGCAGTCAAGGCGACGGGCTTTGTCGTGCGGCAAGGTGGCGACACAGTGTTTGACGGGGCTGGCCCGACGTGCCAGGTGACTGCCGGCAATTCGTATGACGTGACGGCATACAACGCGTGGCATAGCGAGTCCGCGGCCCGTACGGTCGACGTCTCGGTAAGCGATGGCGAGTCGTCTGGGTCGGACAACTCCGGCCCCGGTGGCGGGACGTAACAAAGCAACTTTGCATGCGCGAGGCCGCCCGGATTATTTCCGGCGCGGCCTTTTTTCATGCCTGGAGAAAATCAGATATGGCACTTACACCAGTGCAGGAAATCGATCGGCTCGCCGTAGACTGTGAGCTGCTCCATGACATCGTTCACGGTCCCGCAACAGGGGCCGGCAGCACGGTGCAGACAGAGGGAGGTCAGGTTGTAACGGTCGCAAAGCTCCTGAATGACAAGAGCGACGAGATCGATGCGGCGGCAGGGGCTGTGCCGGTTGTGACTCAACTCGCCGCCAATGCGCAGGCGAGTGCAAACCAGGCTGCTACGCAAGCGGGCGTCAGCGCAGCGGCGAATCGCATTTATGCGTCGACGGCGGCAGGCATAGCGGCGACGACCGATCAGCAGTATTTCTACGTGCCGTCGACGAACGCGGCCGGCTCGTACGACGTATGGCAGAACCAGGCGGGCGCGGCTGTCAGTGCAGGCATTACGCTGCCAAGCCTTGTGGCAGTGCAGGGCCATACGCAGGCGATCACGACTCTCAACGCGCGTACGGCAACGCTGCGATTCGTCCCCCTGACGCAGTACTACGACGTCATCTGGGGTGCGTGCATCGACGGCGCGTATACGGTATGGCTCGATAGTGCGGGGACGTTTCACTCGACCCACACGCACGCGGAGTTCTCGCAGTTCGCCACCTTGCGCGAGTATGTGCCGAAGGTGATGCCGCTAACGCAGGGAAGCGCTCTTGATTACGGTGTTGCGATCGACGGCACGCTGAAAATCTGGGTGGACTCAAGTGGCGTATTCCATTCGACGCACACGCATACGGAGTTCGGCCAGTTCGCGATGTTGCGGGATCTTGCGCCGAAAGTAGTCCCGCTCGCGAAGGGGCAAGACTACGCGTACGGGGTCGTGGTCGACGGCGCGTATCTGACGTGGATCGATAGCGTCGGCGTATTTCACTCTACACACACGCATCCTGAGATAGCGCCCTTGCAGGCGGCGGTGTCGAAGATTCAGACTCAACTCGAGTCGGGAGCATTGGGAGGCAATTCCTCCGGCTATCTGGTCGAGCAGGTAGCGAAGGTGAACGGCGGCACGACAGAGCAGCAGATCATGGTGCTCGACGGGCAGTCGCAGTATCGGCAGCTGACGCTTGATGGATACAACTGGCGCGCACCGGTCGTTCACCACAATACGGCGGTGCGCTGCATCACCGACCATGAGTTCGTAGGGGGCAACGACGCGGTGACGATCCTGCCGACCGGTGAGATCGTGCCCGAGTCGGGCGTTGTAGCGCACACTGCGGTGTACGGTCAGTCGCTCGCGCTCGGCGCACGGGGCTTTGTGACTTACACGTGGGACGCGGTGAATCAGGTATTTACCGCCGCGACCGTGTTCTCGAATGTTCCCTCGCCGCACGGATGGTACTGCCTGGCGTTCGGCGACGGGACGGTCGGCAACCCGCGAACCGGCAACTATTTCACGAAGTTCGGCGTGCTACAGGAAGCCTGGAGCGGCGTTGTGGGCGAGACGGTTTGCTCGGGCTTTGCCAATGCGCGCAACAACAGGCTTCTCTCAAAGTGGGGCTTCCGTCAGCGCATCCTCGCGACGTCGACGGGCCTGGGGGCAACGCCGTATTCGGGGCTGAAGAAAGGCACAGCGCCTTACGCGAGTCTGATCGCCTCGGTAACAGGCGGCAAGGCCACCGCGGCTGGTAAGGGCTGGAAGTACTACGTGCCGACGCTCTACATCATTCATGGTGAGAGCGAGACCGGGAACATTGCGGATACGACGTACGAAGGCTATCTGCAGGAGTGGATCTCGGATTTCTCGGCCGACATCATGCCGATCACAGGGCAGCGTCAACCGCCGGTGATGATCCTTTCGCAGATGAACCGGCAGAAGGTAGCGAACGAAGGCGTGACGCTTGGCCAGCTGCTCGCGCACGACAACAGCGCCAACATCATGCTGATCGGCCCGAAGTACCAGCACCTGTATTACGACGACGCGCACATGCTCGCGGAGGGCTATGTCAAGCAGGGTGAGTACGCTGAGCGCACGTCGAGGCACTGGCTTGCGGGCCGCAAGTGGCAACCGCTCAAACCAGTGTCGATCGTGGGCGCCGGTAACACCGTGTCGATTCAGTTCAACAACACGCTCGTGAGCGGGGATACCGTCGCTGGTCCGGTCGGTGTGCTCGCATTCGATACGACCGTGGTCACGAACCCCGGCAACTACGGGTTCGAATATTCCGATGGAGCCGGCACCACTATCACGAACGTTGCGCTCGGCGGCGATGGCACGAGCGTCGTGCTCACCTTGTCAGCGAACTACGTGGTAGGTGCGACCGTGCAGTACGCAATGCAAAGTGCGCTCAACCTGAACACGATGCCGAGCGGGCAAAACACCGGGTCACGTGGATGCCTGCGCGATACGGATACGCGTGACCAATCGCAGTACGACAACACGAATCTCTACAACTGGTGCGTTGCCTTCCGTAAGGCGCTTTCATAAGGGAAAAACATGAACCGTCGTCAAATAATTCAGATCGGCAACGCATTGCCGCCGGGCGTTACGGCCGAGCAATTCGCGCTCGCGCAACTGGCTTCCATCGTGGCATGGCCTGTGGTCGCCAAGTGGGGGATAAGTGCGGCCGCGACCGGGTTTCAGGATCGCCTCGAGCGCGGTGCGGTGCGGATGGCAAATGGGCAGACGGCAGTGGCCGGCCGTTTCTTCGATACGTCGGATGGTACTGGCACAGGCTATTCCATCCAGGGTGTGCCGATGGCTCTCGTTCTGCCGACGTTCGATACGTCCGGTGACTTTACGGTTGGCGTTCGCTTCGCACCGGGTGCGCTCACGATCGCGAGCGGCACATGGGGTGGCTTTGCGCTTGGCAGCTACACGTCGGCAAACAACGCTTGGCGCCTAGAGAACGATGATTCGGGGCGTTTCCGCATGGGAGCACCGGGTGGCTTGCAGACGAACTATGCGGACTATGCGGGTCCTGTGGTAACGGCCAGTCAGATGATGTACGCGGTGCTGCGATTCTTCCGTGCATCCGGGAAGCTCAACATGCGTATCAACGGCGTATACGAACAGAATTTGCAGAACAATGCATTGGTCGCTGCGACGTTTGCCACCGAGCTTGCGTTCGGGCTTTACTGGGATTTCTCGACGTCGACGACGAAGTACCGACCGACCCAGCTGGTGAAGGCAGTAGCAGCCAATGCCGCGCTGACGGGAGACGACCTGACTGCGCTCGAGAATTACCTCAAGTCGGCAACTGTTGAGTAAGGGAGGAATCCGAAATGAAAGTACGAGTCGACATCCTGTCGCTTTGCACGGGTGACGTTACCGCGAGTTCACTGCGGGCATCCCTGCTGGACGCGAATGGAGTTGCCGTTGCGGTCGCAGATGCCACGGCCCCGTCCGCTGAGTTCGATGGCGTCGCCGGTGGTGCGTACACCGCGCAGGTTGTGCGCCGCTCTGATGCCGGCGACAACGTTGGCGAGGCGTTGAGCTACGGATTCGCGATAAGCGCCGATTCCATGAGCCAGACATTCTACGGCGCTGGCATCAACGTCACGGTCATCCCGACGTAGCGAGGCGCCATCACATAACAAAGGCCGCCCCCGGGCGGCTTTTTATTTGTCCTGGAGGACTGGATGCAAGAGCCTGACAAGACTCTTTTGGAGTTGATCTTTGTGGGCGCATTGATAGGGGTCGCAAAGTTGCTTGTGAGCAGTGAGCAATTGACCTTTCGAGTGGTCGCGGGGCGGGCATTGCTGGGTTCCGCCACTTCGATGGTTGCTGGTGTCGCACTGCTTCAGATTCCGGATCTGCCGCCACTCGCGCTACTCGGCATCGGTAGCGCGCTTGGGATCGTCGGGTCGCAGTACATCGAAATTCTGCTCCGTCGCAAGACGAAAGCGATTCTTGGAAAGGAGTGACGATTTTGAGGCTGAAATTGATTGAGGACTGGCGCCAGAGTCACAGGCTCGCGTCGGTGCGTACGTCGGCGGCCCTGTCTATTGTCTTTGGTGCTGGACCTGCGTTGTTCGATGCATGGAGGCAGGTGCCGGATGAACTGAAGGCTGCGCTTCCGCATGGCTGGGCGAGATGGGTAGCGGTTGCCGGCTTCCTTTTGGTACTCGGTTCGCGAGTAACGCGGGTGGAGAAGGTTGATGGCTAACGTGCAGAAGAAAACGCTGGTGGGGATTGTGGGGGCTGCTACGGCAGCCCTTTTGCTTTCCACGGTGCCGAAACTAGAGGGCGAGGTGCTGCGCGGCTATCTCGATCCTGTAGGCATTCCGACGAAGTGCATGGGGGATACGCATGACGTTGTCGTCCGCAAGGTCTACAGCGAGGCCGAGTGCCGCCAGTCGCTAGAGACGCAACTCATCGTGCACGCCGAGCCGGTGCTGAAGTGTACGCCCGGCCTGAAGGGGCGAACGTATCAACTCGGGGCAGCGGTGAGCTTTGCCTACAACGTCGGTACAGGGGCCTACTGTGGTAGCACGACGGCGCGGCGTTTCAATGCAGGCGACTATCGCGGCGCGTGCAGGGCGATGAACGAGTCTGACTCGGGAAAGGCGCAGTGGGTGACATCGGGCGGTCGGGTCCTTCCCGGCCTGGTAAAACGCCGCGCGCTGGAGCGCGCGATCTGTGAGCGAGGCTTGTGATGTGGAAGATGCTTCTGCCGTATGCGCTCGTGGCTTTGCTGGCCGGAGGGGCCGGTTTCAGCTGTGAGCATTTGATCGCGCGCGGTGAACTCGCGGAAGTACATGCCGCGCACTCGAAAGACAACGAGCAGCATGCCAACGATCTGTTGGCCATTTCGAAGGCGGCGCTCGATGCCGAAAATCGTGCGCTGGACGCGCACGCCCAGGCGGCCAGTGATGTGGCCGCGATCGATGTTCAATTGACAACGGAGCGACTGGCCCATGAAGCCGACAATGAAAAGAATCGTGCTGCTATTGCTGACGGCACTCGCCGGCTGCGCATCGCAGTGTCCAACTTCACTGCAGCCGGTACCGACGAAGCCAGTTCTGGCGCCAGCGCCAGCGCCAGCGGCGTGGGCCATGGTGCCAGTGGCTACGCCGAGCTATCACCAGCGTGGGGAGCAGCTCTTTTCGGGGTCTTCGACGATGCAGACAACGATGCCCGGGCAAAAGCCGACTACCTCCAGCAATACGTCTGTGCGCTCCAGCAGCACGGACTGATTGAGGGGGAATGCACGCGATCGGGGGACTAGGATCTCGGTCGAAAAAGACCTGCCGGGCGGCTGTGCGCCCGGCAGCTGTCACGAAGCGCGTTTGCGCTGGGACAGAACAATGCCATCCGGAGCAAACCTGGTACGATCCTGCTCCACTACCATCTCTTGCCATGCGTTGCGGTAGCGACCGCTATGTTACCGGCTCAGCTTGCGGATATGTCTGGCTTGGCCAGTTGGGATTCGATTCTGGCGAATTGTCGTGCAGCGATTGCGTTCCGATGACGGGGTTACCGGAATGAAGTGCGTGTACGACAGGCCCTATCCGGCTAGCTCCTCTTTTAGCATATCGTTCAATCTTTCGAGGCCGGCAATGTTGTTCGCGAGGATGTGAATCTCGTGTTCTACCGACTGGCGCCAGCTCTGATTCGTCTCGGCTTCGAGTTGCTTCTCCAGCGAGGTAATCCGTTCGCGAAATTTTTGGATCTCATCGTCGGTACTGGCAATGACTGCGCGATTGCGCGACTTTTGCTCTTCGGTCAGTGGGGCCTTGCCTTTCTGCCATTCCTTCCATTGCTTTACTTTCTCTTCCAGCGCTCGCCGATAGTGACCCTGCTCCGGATCGTTTGGATCAAGTTCGTCAATGCGTCGCTGAGCGAAATCGATCGAATTCTGCAGGTGCTTGCTTCTCGCTTTGTCGTGGTCGTCCATGTTCGTTTCCAAAGCTTATTGGGAGGCGTCCATTGATTGGGGTCGCCGAAAAAAAGCCGCACCGTCTTGTAGGCGGTGCGGCAAAAAAACCGGTGGGCGCTCTCCGAGGGCTCGTGCCCACCAGCTGAGAGAATTGCGAAGCATACTTGCCGGTTCGTGACAGCCGGTTGACTGCACAGGGGAGTTCAATGTCTCGTCCGAATCAGATTGGTTGCTAAGTCGGGCGACGGGCGTCACTCCTTGCTGGCGTTCGGTGCGGCCTGGAGGTTTTTCGCCGCCGCAATCGTTGGCCCCAGTGCAGGTGCGGAGGTGGTGGCGGTCGGCTGTTGCGCGCTGTCCGTTTTCGCGGGCGGTTCGATGATGGTTGTTAGTCCCATGCTGACCGTAATCAGCGCTGGATAGTCGTAGGCTGCGCCAGTGCTCATGTCGACGCCTGCGCCGATCAAACCGCCAAAGAGGATGTTTCCGAACGCCATGCCCTTGGTGCTTGACTTCACGGTCGCGATACCGGGGTCAACGCCATCCTTCTCGCATTTGATGGAGAGCTCACCGTACGCGCGGTGGACGGTGACCGTACCTGGTGTATTGACGAACCACGTTCCCTTATCGTTTTCGAGCTTGCAAGCAGCGCCGGCGATTTCGTCGCTACCCTTAAACGTTTGTATCGAAACGACCTGGTTCGTGCCGTTGACGATTGAGGCGCAGCCGGTCAACGCGGCAGTGCAACCTAATAGCCCAAGTAGTTTCATGTCCTAACAATCTCCCCTGAATTTGCGGCCGTTATATTAAGTAACAATCGGGGGGGATGGTAGCAATTCGCCCTACGCTAGTGAAGCTTGAAATGCGGGCTACGTGTCCGATGTCGGTTTCGTGGAATCTTTTGTCGCGTTCGCACTAAAGAGCATTCTGGAGGCATAGGTACCCGTAAGTATCGATGCCTTGATGAATGTGCAGCTAGTGAGGCGCGGAGCGGGCATAAAAAATACCGCACCGTCTCCGCAGACGGTGCGGCAGCTAAATCGTGGGCCGAGGGCCACCACGCCCACGAGGACCGAGTCGCAGGCTAGCACGCCGTCAAAAAGATTGACCTTCGACAACCGATGCGGACAAGTCTTTGTCCAGTTCAGATTAGCTCTTGTCTGGTCAGGCTAGGGCAGGCGCTTCCATGCCTATAACGCCTGATTCGACAGTTCGGAGAAACCAAGCAGTTTTTGAAGACAGGGCGACCGGGGGAATGTTGCAGCATTCGTCCCGGTCACCTTTCCACTGACGTACCAGTGAATCAGCCGAGGCCCTGAAACCCTCCGGAGGGTGGGCCGAATTCTAACAAATATCCAACAAAGGCAATCACTATGGCTCAACCCATCATCCCGTGGATCGGCGGTAAGCGCCGCCTTGCCGATCACCTTATCCCCAGGTTTCCCGCGCACGAATGCTATGTCGAAGTGTTCGCAGGCGGTGCGGCGCTGTACTTCATGCGGCCACCCGCACGCGTTGAGGTGATAAATGATGTGAATGGGGATCTGGTGAATCTCTACCGCGTCGTGCAGCATCACCTCGAGGAGTTTGTTCGGCAGTTCAAGTGGGCGCTCTCAAGCCGGCAGGTGTTCGAGTGGCTCAAGCAAACGGCTCCCGAAACACTCACAGACATCCAGCGGGCCGCGCGCTTCTACTACCTTCAGCAAAATTGCTTTGGCGGTAAGGTCGAAGGGCAGACGTTCGGAACCGCGACAACTGCTCCGCCGGGACTCAACCTCCTGCGCCTCGAGGAGAGCCTCTCGATGGCTCACCTCCGGCTTGCCAGCACGTACATCGAAAATCTGGACTGGAAAGCATGCATCGAGCGTTACGACAGGCCGCACACGCTTTTCTATCTAGATCCACCGTACTGGCAGACCGAGGGATATGGGGTCCCGTTTCCTTTTGGCGAATACGAGGCTATGGCCGCACGACTGCGGGCGTTGAAGGGGAAGGCAATTGTGAGTTTGAACGATCACCCCGACATCCGACGCGCGTTCGACGGCTTTCATATCGAAACTGTCGATATTTGCTACACGGTTGGAGGTGGAGGGCGCGAGGCTGCGCGAAAGGAGGTGATCATCTTCAGCTGGGATGACGCTGCGCAGCCGGCGGGGCTCTTTTAGTCATGAGACGCTCGCGTGCGCGATTGCTGTCGCGCACGCGGTTATGCGAAATGAATGGGTTGGTTCCATCGGTTTAACTGGATCCGAGCCCATAGTAATTCGAAATAGCGCCGGAAAGGAGGTTGCCCGCTGCGCCAATGCCTATTTGCCAACTTCCGCTTGCGGCTTTTTGCATCATGGACCCAATCCACTGCGCGACCTTCGGGCCAATCGATTTTGTGTGCGTCGGCACATCTCCATCGTCAGTGATAGCCCGACTAAGTGACGCTAGGTCGTCTTGTTGCACTCCCGCCTCGCGTAGCGCTTTGGCTAACTGATCAATATTCCCTTGATTGATCGTGTTGGAAATTGTCGCGGTATTCTGGTTGCCTACAAAAATCGTGGTATTGGAACCAAAAACAGCTGATTTGAAAATGTCGTTTGTGTTTACGTTAGCGGCTGCCTTCTTCAATTCCACCTCCGGGACGTCACCGATCTTATCCTGCAAAGTTAGTACGAATTCAAGCAGACGCGTGCGAATCTCGATGAGAACGCCCGCGATCTGCGTTGACCCGATAAGGCTCCTAGCGCTGGTTACGTGTCCTCCTTCATAGGGCTGACCCAGCAATCCATAGAATTCAGGCGGGACGGCGGAGGCAACGGTCCCTTCCGCCGCCGCTGCGAAGACCTCGAGTTCCTTGACTGAATGTCCGAGATGTGCCTTGCAGAATCTCTCGCGGACGTGCTCGGGAAGATGGAATGTCGGTAGAGTCACGTTGCTCATCCGCCGGGCGATGTTTTCGACCGTCCCGGTGAGTTGAGCGCCGACGATACGATAATCGGGCACCGCACCTTGATCTGGATAGCCATTGAGCTCACTGTTGAGCCAGCCATCTAGGTCTTTGTGCCCGATACGGTGCATCAGCACTTTCGTCTTGAGCAGAGCGCTTGCCAGCGATCCCTTGTCGTCGCTGAGTGTAGTTACTATCTCGTCGAAGAGCCGCATTCTGTTGCCCCGGTTGTAGGTGACAGATCATACTGCTTTCCGATAGAACAGATTCATGCTGCGATTGATGGCGGTCGAGGAGTGTGGGTAATTTTCGTGGTCAATATACATATCATATTGATTTGTAAAGAATTATCACGGCCTGCAAAGCCGTGTAGGCCGGTTCGACTCCGGCTCGCGCCTCCAGATGCAAAACAAAAGCCACCTTCGGGTGGCTTTTGTTTTTTGCGGCCGCCTTGCTGCGTTTTTCGCGACACGCCAACGCGCCTGGCGCAAAATAACCGCAACCTTTCCTCCGCGGTTTGCCGACATGTCCATCGAACTCCCCGAAGACGCGCGCACCGATGCGATCGCCTCCATCCAGCGCTATTTCGACGCGAACATGGAAGAGCCGATCGGCAACGTCGCAGCGGGCGCGCTGCTGGGCTTCTTTCTCGAAGAGATCGCGCCGGCGGTCTACAACAAGGCCATTGCCGACGCGCAGGAGAGCATGCAGGCGCGCATCGTCGATCTCGACATCGATCTGCACGAGGAGCCATTCCAGTACTGGCGCAAATACGAGCAACCGCGCCGGCGAAAGTGAGCGCTGCGCGAGTCGCGGGTTTGTGGCGCTCGCGGCGCGCGGCATAATCGTGGTCATTCACGACGCCTTGATGGAAATCACCGACCATGACCGTGCAGTCCACCGCCTTGCCGCTGCCCCAATTCGACTGGCAATGGAAAGCCTTTGATGTGCTCGACGCGCGCGAAGTCTACGCCATGCTCAAACTGCGCTCGGACGCGTTCGTCGTCGAGCAGAACTGCGTGTATGGCGATATCGACGGTCTCGACTTCGGCGCATGGCATCTGTTCGCATGGAGCGAGCAGGGCGGCGCGCGAGAGCTTGCGGGCTATTTGCGCGTGCTGCTGCCTGACGCGCAGGACCCCGACGTGCGCATCGGCCGCGTGGTGACGTCGCAAAACCACCGCGGCATCAAGCTCGGCAACGCGCTGCTCGAACGCGCCATCGCGCAGATCGAGCGTCAATGGCCGGAGGTCGCGATGCGTCTGCATGCCCAGGCGCATCTGCAGAAGTTCTACGGTGCGTTTGGCTTCTCGCCCGTTGGCGAGATTCACGACGAGGACGGCATTGCGCACGTATGGATGCGCTCGGCCTGATTCGACGTTGATTGCATCTTGCGCCGGCACTCGAGTGCTTTACGTGCGCAGGGTGCGCTCTTCCTCGTGACGCTGGCCGTCCGCCGGACGCATGCCGGGGCGCCGGTCCCGCTGCAAGCGTCCGCGCGCGGATAGCCGCATCCAGTGGCGCAGCGCGACCAGCGCGCCGACCACGCTCATCATCGACCCCGGAATCCACAGCAGCAGCCCGCCGATCTGCTGGTCGCGAATGGGCGAGAGCCAGGTGAACGCGCGGCCGCAGATCGAATAGACCGGGTAAAGCTCGTGCGGCGTGAAAAAGATGAACGCGCCGAGCACGATCTGCGGCGGAATCGCCGCGATCAGGACGAGCACACGCTTGCCCGGCGAGAGGCGCGCGGGCGGTGCGGGGCGCGAGTCGAGCACGAGCCACCAGAACAACAGCCCGTCGAGCACCATGCTCCAGTTCATGACGCGGTAGAGACGCCAGTCGAGCATCGCGATGAGGTGGATCGGCGAAAAGAGCCAGAAATAGATGAGCCCGACGAAGAGTCCGACCGCAACGACGGGATGCATGACGATGTCGAGCGCCACGCGCACGGGTCGAGCGGCGAGCGCGGGACGCACGAAGCGCTGCCGCCACCTGAACGGAATGCCCGCGCGCAGCGCCGCGCCCGGGTAGGCGAGCGCGATGAAGAACGGCCCCAGATGGTGCAGCACCAGGTGCTGCGCGCGATGCATGAAGAACTCGTGCTCGAAGTAGTAGTCGAGGCGCGTATGCAGCACGGCGTAGAGCGCGCCAAGCCCGAACCAGAACGAGAGCTGGCGTGCGAGCGACACCCGCGCGTGCCGCTTGCCGCGCACGAACAACACCGCCGCGAGCATCGTGCAGATCATCACGGTCGGCGAGGGCTCCCAGGGCTGGAGCCAGTAGAGCAGGGTCATCGCGAGCATGGCGGCGGCTTCATCGCGGGTTCAACATGCTTGCGCGCGCAACCAGTCTTGAATGCGCGCGCGGTGGTGTTACTGCGGCCTTACTGCCCCGAGGGCGGCTTGACCGCGAACGGCGTGTCGAGCGTTTCGCCGTCCGAGAACTGCAGCTTCACGTTCACGGTGTCGCCCGGCGCGACCTTGTGCTTCGCTTTCTCCAGCATCAGGTGGTAGCCACCCGGCGCGATGGCGAGCGTGCCGTGCGCAGGCACCGTCGCCTTGTGCACCATGACCATCTTCTGCGTCGAGCCATTCGAGACTGTCTGATGCAGCATGACCATGCCGTAAGCGTCGCTCGAGACACCCACGAGGTCGACCGGCTGGTCGCCATCGTTCTTGAGCGTCACGTAGCCCGCGGCCGGCAGGTCGTTGGGCAGCCAGCGCACCCATGCGTCCTGCGCGCTCAGCGTGGTGGCGGCGTGTGCGCCGGGCGCGAAGGCGGCGAGCGCACCGAAGGTGCTCAGCGCGCAGCCGAGCGAGACGGTGAGTGACTTGAGGTTCTTCGTCATAACGTTTCCTGTTGCGATTGCTGTTGCGTCAAAACCCGATGTTTGGACCGGCGAGGCCGCATGCGTTCACGCCGTGTCGTTGATGACGCGGCGCAGGTCATGCGCGATCGCGTCCGCAGAGTCGTGGTCGGTGGCGAGCAGGCGCGCATGACCTTGCGCGTCGAACACATAGACGGCCGAGCTGTGCGTGACTTCGTAGTCGCCGTCGGGGTCGCGCTTTTCCATCTGATAGGCCACGCGGTAGCGCCGCGCGAGCGACTCGATCTGGGCATCGGTGCCGGTCAGGCCGCGCGCATGCCGGGCGTCGAACGCGCCGACGTAGGCGTGAAGTGTCTGCGGCGTATCGCGCGCCGGATCGACGCTGATGAAGAGTATCCGCACTTTGTCCGCATCGGGGCCGAGCTTCGCTATAACCTGCATCAGGCGCGCCATGGTTTCCGGACAGACGTCCGGGCAATGCGTGTAGCCGAAATAGACGAGCGTCGTGTCTCCGCGAAAACTGGTGCCGGTCACGGGTTGGCCGTTGTCGGCCGTGAGCGCGAAGTCCAGGTCGGGCAGATGACCGCTCACGTTCGTGAGCTGCCACGCCTCGCCCGGGTGCGAACACGCGGCGAGCAGTACCGCGCCGGCCACCACCGCCGCGTGCCGCAGGCTACGCATGCCGCCGCGAAGGTGGCCGCGAAGGTGGGTGCGGAACGTGCGCAGCGTGGGCTCGAAGGTGGCAAACAAAGGCAATCTCGTCGACTCGATTGGATCACGTTGGCCGCGCTCGCTCAGACCATGGGGCTCGGCTTGTCGCTGCGACTGTAGCAAAATTGGGTCCGCGCGGTCGCGAGTGGCCCGGTCGTGCCGATCGCTCGCGTCGATATGCCGCATCTTCGAGTCCGGGAATGCCTGCACAGGCGGTCAGCCCTCACTTTCTCGATAATCGATCCAAGGCGCGGTAAGATTCGCACACTTTCCCTGGGCGCAGCCCGGGGCCATACCCGGCCAGCGAGGCCGATGGGTGAAAAGAACGCAATGCAAGCACTTCCGGCAGTCCTGCCGCCTGATCAGACGGCATTTTTCTTCGATTTCGACGGCACGCTCGTCGAGCTCGCGCCCACGCCCGATGGCGTGCTCGTCCGACCGGAGATGCTCGCGCTGCTGCGCGAGTTGCGCCGCGCGACGCACGGCGCGGTGGCGATCGTCTCCGGTCGCGGCATCGAGAGCATCGACGGTTTCCTCGGCATGCCCGATCTGCCCGTGGCCGGCCTGCACGGCGCCGAGCGGCGCGACGCCAACGGCGACACGCAGCGTGTCGGCTTCAACGACCAGCGTCTGCTGCACATGGAGCAGGTGCTCGCGGAGGTCGTGCGCACGCATGCGGGTATGCTGCTCGAGATCAAGGGCGCGTCGCTCGCGCTGCACTACCGCAACGCGCCGGAGCGAGAAGCCGAAGCGCGCGCCGCGACCGAGCGCCTCGCCGCCGACTACGCCGACGCCTACGTGCTGCAGCCCGGCAAAATGGTCTACGAAATCAAGCCGAAGGACGTCGACAAGGGCCGCGCGCTGCGCGCGTTCCTCGACGAGCCGCCGTTCGCGGGCCGTAGCCCGGTGTTCGCCGGCGACGACTTGACCGACGAAAAGGGCTTCGCCGTCGTCAACGCGCTCGGCGGGCTGTCAATCAAGGTCGGCGGCGGCGACACCATCGCGCAAACGCGCGTGGACTCGGTCGAAGCGCTGATCGGCTGGCTCGCATCGCTCGTCGCCGCCATGCCAGGCGCCCGATGACCGCACGCATGCCTCACTTCATTGCCCACGTAGACTGCCTGACCTGGCCGAGCCGAAGCCCCGCCTCGCGCGCGCCACGCCTTCCCGATTTCCTGCACGGACCCCGCCCCTCATGAGCCGATTGATCATCGTGTCGAACCGCGTCGCGCCGATTTCCGAAGGCGGTCCGGCCGCGGGCGGCCTCGCGGTGGGCGTATACGACGCACTCAAGGAAACCGGCGGCATGTGGTTCGGCTGGAGCGGGGACGTGCTCACCTCCGGCCAGCCGCAGATCGCCCTCGAAGAGCGCGGTCCCGTGACCTTCGCCACCATCGGCCTGCTGCGGCGCGACTACGACCAGTACTACCGCGGTTTCTCGAACGCCACGCTCTGGCCCGCCTTCCACTACCGCGCCGATCTCGTCCAGTACGACCGCCACGACTACGAGGGCTATAGCCGCGTGAACGCGTGGCTCGCGCAGCAGCTCGTGCCGCTGCTGCGCGAAGACGACGTGATCTGGGTCCACGACTATCACCTCATCCCGTTCGCCCAGGCATTGCGCGCGGCGGGCGTGAAGAACCGCATCGGCTTCTTCCTGCACATTCCGTTTCCGGCCTCGCAGGTGTTGCTGGCGGTGCCGCCGCATCGCGAGCTGGTTGAGGCGCTGTGCGCGTTCGACCTGCTCGGCTTCCAGACCAAGCCCGATCTGCGCGCCTTCTGCGACTACATCGTGAACGAGGCGGGAGGCACGACGGCGATGCAGCCGGACGGCCTCACGCGCATCGAGGCGTTCGGGCAGACGCTCTGCGCGGGCGATTACCCGATCGGGGTCTATCCCGACGAGATCGCGGAACTCGCCAAGGCCGGCGAGCGCGGCAAGCCGGTGCGTACCCTCAAGTCCACGCTGCACGGGCGCAAGGTCATCATGAGCGTGGACCGGCTCGACTACTCGAAGGGGCTCGTGGAGCGCTTCCGTGCTTTCGAACGCCTGCTCGACCACACGCCGGCGCAGCGCAACAAGGTCTCGTTCGTGCAGATCGCGCCGCCCACGCGTGCCGACCTGCATGCCTATCAGGACATCCGGCTGCGCCTCGAGGCGGAGTCGGGGCGTATCAACGGCCGTTACGCGGAACTCGACTGGACGCCGATCTGGTACATCCACCGCCAGTACGAACGGGCGGTGCTGGCCGCGCTGTTCCGGGCGTCGAACGTCGGCTACGTCACGCCGCTGCGCGACGGCATGAACCTCGTCGCCAAGGAATACGTGTCGGCGCAGGACCCCGAGGACCCGGGCGTGCTCGTGCTCTCGCGCTTTGCCGGCGCGGCGCAGGAGCTTTCCGGCGCGCTGATCGTCAATCCGCTCGATATCGACGGCATGGCCGATGCGCTGGGCGCCGCGCTCTCCATGCCGCTTGCCGAGCGCCTCGCGCGCTATCAGGACATGATGGCCCAGTTGCGCGAGAACAATGTCTCGGTCTGGCGCGACCGCTTCATGCGCGATCTCGGCCGGGTCTGCGTGCGGCAAGGGGTGAGCTTGCCGCCGCTCGAGCGCGCGCAGGGCTGAGCACCCGCGCCTCGCTCCCATTCGAGAGCGAAAAAAAGCCGCTTCAGTCGATGCACTGAAGCGGCTTTTTTGCGTCCGGGAGTCTGGGGCAAGACCAGCGGGCGATGCGCCCGCATGCGGGGTGGCGTCAGGCCACGTGCTTTTCGTCGGCCTTCTTGCTGCCCAGATGGAGCGTGGCCTGCTTGCCGTACTGCTTGGCGAGGAGGTCGCGGTAGAGGCCCGGACGGTTGCGCAGTTCTTCCGGACTGCCGTCGTCGATCACCTTGCCCGCACTCATCACGATGATGCGGTCGAAGTTGTTGAGCGTGGAGAGGCGGTGCGCGATCGCGATCACCGTGCGGCCCACCATCAGCCGGTCGAGCGCCTGCTGGATGGCCTCTTCGGACGCGCTGTCGAGCGCCGAGGTGGCCTCGTCGAGCAGCAGGATCGGCGAATTCTTGAGAATGGCGCGCGCGATCGCGATGCGCTGGCGCTGGCCGCCCGACAGTTTCACGCCGCGGTCGCCCACGATCGTGTCGTAACCCTCGGGCATCGCCTCGATGAATTCGGCGCAGCGCGCCTCGCGGGCCGCGGCGAGCACTTCCTCGCGGCTCGCCTCGGGGCGGCCGTAGGCGATGTTTTCGTAGATCGAGCGGTGCAGCAGCGAGATGTCCTGCGGCACGAGCGCGATGGCGTGGCGCAGGGTGTCCTGCGTAACGTGCGCAATGTCCTGGCCGTCGATCTTGATGGCGCCGCCCTGGGTGTCGTAGAAGTGCTGCAGCAGCGCGAGCACCGTCGTCTTGCCTGCGCCCGATTTGCCGATCAGCCCCACGCGCTGGCCGGCCTCGATGCGCAGGTCGAAATGGTCGAGGATCGGTTTGCGGTGCGGATACGCGAAGGTCACGCCCTCGAATTCGACGCGGCCGCCCTGGGCCACGAGCTCCTTGGCGTCGTCCCGGTCGGGCATGCCGTGCGGCTCCAGCAGCGTCTGCACGGCCTCGGCGAGGCGTGCCACGTGCTGGGTCACGTCCACGAGCGCCACGGCCAGATCGCGCGTGCCGTGCAGGATCGTGAAGCCGAGCGAGCTGACCAGCACGATGTCGCCCGACGTCGCCTTGCCCTGATCCCACAGCCACAGCGCCCAGCCGAGCAGGCCGGCGGACAGCATGGCCGTGATCACGGCGTGCAGCAGACGCAGCTTTTCGAGATAGAGCAGGCTCGAGCGTCGCGCGTCGAGTTCGGCCTTGACCGTCGAGCCGAAGCGCTTTTGCTCGCGGAACGTCATACCGAAGGCGCGCACGAGCGCCATGTTGCCGATCACGTCGACGAGCTCGCCATCCACCGCGGCCGCTTTCGAGGCGAAGGTGTGGTGGCGCGACGAGCCGCGCCCAGCCAGCTTGAAGAGGATCACCGAAAGGATCGCAGAGCAGAGCAGGAGGCCCGCCGCCATCAGCGGGTTCACGACGATGATCATGACGATCGCGCCGGCCACGGCGATGCAGGGCGGCAGCACGTTCCAGGCGGTGGTGTTCTCGGCCGTGTAGACGGCGTTCGACGTCGCCGTGATGCGGCTGGCGAGCGTGCCGGGCTGTTTTTCGGCGTAGTAAGTGGGCGAGTGCCCGCTCAGATACTGAAAGAGATCGCGCCGCAGGTCGCCCGTCACGGCGACGAAGGTGTGCGCTGCGAACCAGCCGCCGACCCGCCAGAGCAGGTTGTCGGCGGCGATCAGGCCGACGAGGATGGCGAACGCGGTCCACAGCGGGCCCGGATGGTGGCGTCCCGCTCCGAGCACGTCGATCAGATGCTTGATGGCGTACTGCGACGCAAGCGCGCAGCCGACGGCCGCGAACACGCTCGCGAGCACGACAGTATGGGCGAACGGATGGCGCTTGATGTAGCGGAAAAGGAACGCGAGCGGGCGCCGCGCATAGCTCGCGAGCTTGGCGTTGTGGGCGTTACGCTGAGCGGGAGTCAGATGTTCCAATTGATCGGGTGGTCGGTCTGACGGAATTTCGTCCGTGCAAGTTCAAGGAAGATAGCGGGCGCTCCGGCGATGAACGGCTTCCGGCGCGCGGCAACGAAGGCGGACTTACCGCATTGTAAACACCCCATGGGCCTGGCGCACCGCCTGTGCCCGGCGGACGCGCATCATATCGCGACACGATAGCGCGGGATACAGATTGGGGACACGTTGTTGCAGTGGAGGTTCAACAGGAATCGTGGATCGTTTTAGAGATAGGTGTTTTAGAGATAGAATTACCGATTGCATTCGGAAAAGCGGTGTGCTTGCTCGCAACACGCTGTCGGCCGGCTGCGAACCCGGAAACGAGCAGGATCGATTCATGCGCACAAGAGCCGCGACAATCGCGCGCAGTTGCTTCCCGCAGCGCAGCACCCAATCTAGAACTCTCTTGGAAAACAATGGGTTGCGGAGTGTTTCCGGTGTGTAACAACGTAAAGACTTTGAAATGATCCAGCCGGTATTTACCCTGGACCGGGATAATGCCGACTCGGACAGCGTAGGGAATTTGACAGCTTCTGTGTCAACGGCCGCGAACCCTGCGCGTTTACCGCCTGAACCGCCGCGTGTGCGCTCTCTTGCCGCTTCACAACTGCGTCGGGTCTGTGTCCGGATTTCCGGCGCGGTTAGCGGTATGGAACGCCTGTAAGGCGCGTGGCGACAAGGAAGCCGCAGCCTGCATAGGTCGATTGTCAAACTTGCAGTCTATTGCCCGATTTATTACGAGGAAGGAGTTCACCACTATGCGAATCGCTCAAATCGCTCCGTTGCACGAGGCGGTTCCTCCCAAGCTGTACGGCGGCACGGAACGGGTGGTCTCCTACCTGACCGAAGCGCTGGTCGAACAGGGCCACGATGTCACGCTGTTCGCCAGCGGCGATTCGATCACCTCGGCAAAGCTCGAAGCGTTCTGGCCGCAGGCACTGCGCCTCGACCCCACGATTCGCGACGTGATGGCTCCGCACATGCTGCTGCTCGAAGAAGTTCGCCGCCGCGCGGACGAGTTCGACGTGCTGCACTTCCACATCGACTACTACCCGTTCTCGCTGTTCCAGCGCCAGCCGGTGCCGTTCGTCACGACCATGCACGGCCGTCTGGACCTGCCGGAACTGCAGCCGGTGTTCAATGCGTTCAACGACGTGCCGGTGGTGTCGATCTCGGACAACCAGCGTATTCCGCTGCAGCAGGCCAACTGGCAGCAGACCGTGTACCACGGCCTGCCGGAAGACGTGCTCACGCCGATTCCTAACGTCGAGCCTGGCTACCTCGCATTCCTCGGCCGCGTTTCGCCGGAGAAGGGTCTTGACCGGGCGATCCGCATCGCCGGCCAGGCGGGCATGAAGCTCAAGGTCGCCGCCAAGATCGACAAGGCCGACCGCGCCTACTACGAAGAAGTCATCAAGCCGCTGATGGCGTTGCCGCATGTCGAGTACATCGGCGAAATCGGCGAGCACGAAAAGCGCGAGTTCCTCGGCAATGCGCATGCCCTGGTGTTCCCGATCGACTGGCCGGAGCCCTTCGGTCTCGTCATGATCGAAGCCATGGCCTGCGGTACGCCGGTCATCGCGTTCAAGCGCGGCTCGGTGCCGGAAGTCATCGAGAACGGCGTGTCGGGCTTCGTCGTCGAGGACGAAATCAGCGCAGTCGCGGCGGTCAAGCGCCTGTCGACGCTGCCGCGCGAGAAGGTGCGCGCCGCGTTCGAGGCACGCTTCTCGTCGAAGGTGATGGCACGCAATTACGTGGCCGTGTACGAAGAACTGCTGCGCCAGAAGCATCGCACCGTGCTGCGCGAAGTCAACGCCGGCTAAGCTACGTACCGAAACTGGACGCGCTGCGGCGCGCCCGGTTTTCCCGCTGTTCCCCAACGCCCCGGTGCAATGCGCCGGGGCGTTGTCACATTCGCGGCGGCGGCGGGTGAGGCGCACGCTTAATGTCCCTATAATGGCCGTGCCGTAAAATCCGCGGCGCCCACGAAAGCGTGCTTTGCATGGGACCGGAGTGACGTGCCAAAGCGCGAACTCTGGTCGACAGCGTTGCATGGGACCGGAGTAAGACGCTAAAGCGTCAACTCTGGTCGACAGCTATGCATGGGACCAGAGTAAGACGCTAAAGCGTCAACTCTGGTCGACAGAGGAGAATACCCTTGGCCAGAACCCGACCGACGCCCACGGCCACCGTACCCGGTGCCGGGACGCTTTTCGCGCTACGCGCGATCGGGCTCGTGATCCTCGCGCGCTGGTTGCACTCCATGGCGCAAATGAACTTCGTCGCCGCGCTCGAAGGCATGGCGTCGTCGCCGGCGGCAAGCCTGAATCTCGTCTTCCTGTTTTTGCTGATCGTGCTGCCGGGCGCCAAGGCGCGCGTCGAGCGGCCGTTTCACCCGCTGCCCCAGTGGCTGCGTCAGGCGCTGCGATTTTTCGGCGTGCTCGGCCTCTTGTTCGCAATCGGCTCGATCGGCGTGTTCGTCTGGACCGCCGGCTGGCGTCGCACCTTCCACGCCGTGGCCGACACCAACGGCTGGCTGGTTGCCGCCCCCGCGCTCTATGCCGCCGTGGTCTGGATCTGCCGGCCGCGCGCGCTCTGGCGCAGCAACTTCGCCGCGCGGCGCTTCGCGATCGGGCGCTTCGCCGTTTCGATCGATGCTGCGACGCGCACGACGGTCGTCTGGCGGGAGAGCCGTAAGGTAGGCCAGTACGATGCCCGCGAGTTGTCGGTGCGCTGGCTCTGCGGTGCGGCGCAGGGCGGGGCCGTTGCGTCCGGGCCCGCGCTCTTGCCCGCGCCGCCGCAGACCGGCGATCCTGCGCCCGCGGGTGGCGTCGCCGAACCGGTTGCTGTTTCGGATGCTGCGCATGCCGCGGATATCACGGATACCACTGCAACGTTGGGAGCCGGCCAGTCTGCGGCCACGCCTGAGCCGGGCGCGCCCGCTGCGCAGCGGCCGGCATCGGCATCCTCTGCTGCAGCGCCTGCGGGCAAGCCCGCGCGCCGCGCGAAGATCGAGTTGCTCTGGGATTCGCCCGCTGCGGCGGGCCATAACCGTCAGACTGTGTTTCGCGTGGGGCTCGCCTCCGAAGGCGACCGCACCGCTGCACGTGCCCTCGACACCGCGCTCAAGCAGGTCTGACGGCCCGTGGCCCGGCCGCGTTGCGCGACGTCCGCGTTCTCGCCGCTTTACCATTGCTTGCCGTTCCTGTCGTCCACCGGAAGGAGTTGCAATGCTGATACGCTGGTTGCTCGCCGCCGTTCATTTGCTCGCCTTCGGCTTTGCGCTCGCTTCGATCCTGCGGCGCACGCGCGGCCTGCGCCGCTGCACGTCGACCGAAGACCTGCCGATGATCTTCAGCGCCGACAACGGCTGGGGCGGCTCGGCGGTCGTCCTGATCGTGACTGGCGCAATGCGTGCGTTCGGCGGTTTCGAGAAGGGCGCTGAGTACTACATCCACGAGCCGCTCTTTCTCGTAAAGATGGCCGCGCTCGTGCTGATCCTTCTGCTCGAAATCGCACCCATGATGGCGCTGCTGCGCTGGAGGCTCGCCGTGCGGCGCGGCGACGTGCCGGATCTCACCGGCGCGGCGAAATACGCGCTTATCGGCAGATGGCAGACGCTCATGCTTGTCGTGATGGTATTCGCGGCCACGGGCATGGCGCGCGGCATCGGTCTAGATCCTTCGATTGTTTGATTCGGATTGCTGACAGTGAAACGCGCCGACCGGATGTTTCGCGCAATGCCGAAGCCCAAAGCAAAAGGCCTCGTTGCTTTCGCAACGAGGCCTTTATTCTTCGGTGCTTGTCGTTACCAACACCAGGAATTCTGGTGGGTAGTACTGGGATCGAACCAGTGACCCCTGCCGTGTGAAGGCAGTGCTCTACCGCTGAGCTAACCACCCGAAGAGATTGAGATTATGCAGGGTGTTTTCGATCTTGTAAAGCCCTTTTTAAGCATTTTGCGCATCGGCCGCATTGGCTTCGGCGGGAGCCGGCTCGGTGCGCCAAACCGACGTCCCCTTGATCGCCTTGTCGAGACCGTCGAGCACGGCGTTGTGTTCGGCGATTTCTTCGTCGCTCGCCATGATCACCGGCAGATCGATCGACTCGAGCTGGATGCGCGGCGCGGCGGCCGCACCGGGCGCGGCGTGCTCGCCCAGCATGTCGATGACGAGGCTTTCCTGGCCGCGCGTCATCGCGAGGTACACCTCGGCGAGCAGTTCCGAGTCGAGCAGCGCGCCGTGCAGCGTGCGGTGCGCGTTGCTGATGCCGAAGCGGTCGCACAGGGCGTCGAGCGAGTTGCGCTTGCCCGGGAAGATCTGCTTGGCCTGCACGAGCGTGTCGATCACCTCGCCACAGTGCTCCTTGAATCCCGGCTTGCCGAGTAGCGCGAGTTCGGCGTCGAGAAAGCCGATGTCGAACGGCGCGTTGTGGATGATGATGTCCGCGCCGCGAATGAAGTCGAGGATCTCGTCCGCGACTTCGGCGAACTTCGGCTTGTCGGAGAGGAACTCGGTCGTGAGGCCGTGCACGGCGAGTGCGCCCGGGTCGCTGTCACGCTCCGGGTTCACGTAGAAGTGCAGGTTGTTGCCGGTGAGCCGGCGGTTCACCAGCTCGACGCAGCCGATTTCGATGATGCGGTCGCCCGTGCGGGCGTTCAGGCCGGTGGTTTCGGTATCGAGAATGATCTGGCGCATGTCTTGTAAGGCGTGAAAGCGTGAGGCCGCCGCGAAGCGGTCCTGGAAAGCAGCGGTCTCAGAGTTCCGCGAGGGTGGCGACGCCGCGGTTCGCGAGCGCGTCGGCGCGCTCGTTCTCCGGGTGGCCGGCGTGACCCTTCACCCAGCGCCACTCGATCTCGTGCTGGGCGACGAGCGAGTCCAGACGCTTCCAGAGGTCGTCGTTCTTGACCGGCGTTTTAGCGGCCGTCATCCAGTTCTTCTTCTTCCAGCCGTGAATCCACTCGCTGATGCCTTTTTGCACGTACTGCGAGTCGGTATGCACGATCACCTTGCACGGGCGCTTGAGCGCGTCGAGTGCGGCGATCACCGCCATCAGCTCCATGCGGTTGTTGGTCGTGCCGGCCTCGCCGCCGAACAGTTCCTTTTCCTGCGCGCCGAAGCGCAGCAGCGCGCCCCAGCCGCCGGGGCCGGGGTTGCCCTTGCAGGCGCCGTCCGTGAAGATTTCGACGAAGTCGGGTGTGCTCATGAGTCCTTGTTGCGTGTTGGGGAGGGGGTGGTCGCCGCGGGCTTCAGGCTCGCGGCCAGCACCGGCTTCTTGACCTTCAATGGGCCGACGAGGCGCATGCCGCGCACGCGCTTGATCGCCGTCACCATATAGATAGCGCCGAAAATCGGCCACCAGCGGTCGCCGGCGGCTTCCATGAAGCCGTAGCGGCCGAGCCACTGGTCCGTCGCGAGCGGCGGACGATAGCAGCCGAAGCGCCCGCGTTCAAGCTCGAAGCCCAGCAGCTTGATCCAGTCTTTCAGACGCGTGAACGCGATCAGGTCCTGGCGCGCGGGCAGGAACGGATGGCCGGTCAGCTTGCCGACCGACTGGCGCGCACCCCACAGTGAAAGCGAGTTGAACCCGACGATCAGCAGCTGCCCTTCGGGCATCAGCACACGTTCGGCTTCGCGCAGCAGACGGTGCGGGTCGCTCGTGAATTCGAGCGTGTGCGGCATCACGATGAGGTCGACGCTCTGCGCCTCGAACGGCAGATCGAGAAAGTCGCACCAGACAGTGCTGCGGCCCGCGGGCGCGTGAAGCAACGAACCGCCGCCCGCAGCCGGCGTGCGGTCCGCTGTTGCGCCGCCTGCCTCGGGCGGAGTTTGCCCGCCGTTCGGGTGGGAATGGGCCGACGCGCCGGGTACGGAGTAGGGTGCGCTTGCAGCACTGGCGGCATCGAGCACGAGGCCGCGGCACGACATGCGGTTCTCGCGCAGGGCGTCGAGCTGCGGCAGGCCGAGCTGCAGCGCATGGTAGCCGAATATGTTCGACACCACGCGGTCGAGCTGCTCCTGCTCCCAGCCGAGCACATACCTGCCAGCGGGCGAGGCGGTCCAGGCGGGCCAGTCTATAATCAATCGGTCAGACATGTCGAAGAATACGTCGCCCCATGAAGAATCCGCTTGAGTACGCGCGTTCGAGCGATGCGTGCGCCTACGAGTACGTACCGGTTCCGGCTTTTGAAGACAATTACATCTGGGTCGTTTCGGACGGCCGGAATGCCGTTGCCGTCGATCCGGGCGACGCCGCTCCGGTTCGCGCGTACCTCGCGAAGCGCGGCTGGCGGCTCGTCGCTATTTTACTCACCCATCACCACAACGACCATGTCGGCGGTGTGGCCGACCTGCTCGCCGACGCACGCGTGCCCGTCTACGGCCCGGCCGGCGAGGCGCTCGGCTCGCTCGATGGATTCGTCACGCGCGTGAAGGGTGGCGACGCCGTCCATCTGGATGCACCCGCGCTCGACCTGACGGTGATCGATGTGCCTGGCCATACGCGTGGCCATATTGCGTATTTCCAGGCGGCCGATGCCACCGGCACACCTCACGTGTTCTGCGGCGACACGCTCTTTGCCTGCGGCTGCGGCCGCCTCTTCGAGGGTACGCCCGCGCAGATGCTCGACTCGCTCGACGCACTCGCGGCGCTGCCCGGCAATACCCATGTGCATTGCGCACACGAGTACACGTTGTCGAACATTCGCTTCGCGCTCGCCTGCGATCCCGAAAACGGCGATCTGCGCGACTGGAGCCGCGAGGCGGCGGCGCTGCGCGAGCGCGGCGTGCCGACTCTGCCTACGACAATCGCGCACGAGCGCGCCGTCAATCCTTTCCTGCGCGCGGGCGATGCGGCGGTGCAAGCCGCGCTCTCAGAGGCGCTGCACGAATCGGTGCCGGACCGGCTGGCGGCTTTCGCAATGATGCGTGAATGGAAGAATCGGTTCCGCTGACCCAGCCGGGCCAGGGGGCATGCTCAACCCAATCGTATGGAATCACGCCCAAGCTGCGGATTTCATGGCTTTTTTTCCATTAATTCCGATTGACGGAAACCGGCACGTTCCGTACTATCGGCTGCAAATTCCAGCCATGCGGATGTAGATTTTCATGCGATTCATAATCAGTGCGCTGCTGGTCCTCATGCTCGCCGCCTGTGCGAGCGGGGGACCGTCTGCGAGTTCTCAAGCACCAGCCAACGCCCAGGCCAACGCCGACCTCATTCGTAAGACCTCCGCTGCGAAAGAAACCATTAACGTCGATCAAGGCTCCGTCGATCAGTTGACGAGCCCCGACGCCGACCTCTGGGGACGCATTCGCCGCGGCTTCCAGATGCCCGACCTGCAGAGCGACCTCGTCGACATGAACGCCAACTGGTACGCCCAGCGGCCCGACTACGTCGCGCGCATGACCGAGCGTTCGCAGAAGTACCTCTATCACATCGTCGAAGAGCTCGAGGCGCGTCACATGCCTACCGAGCTCGCGCTGCTGCC
This sequence comes from Paraburkholderia sp. BR10141, assembly GCF_056155635.1. Classification (NCBI taxonomy): domain Bacteria; kingdom Pseudomonadati; phylum Pseudomonadota; class Betaproteobacteria; order Burkholderiales; family Burkholderiaceae; genus Paraburkholderia; species Paraburkholderia sp. BR10141. Next base: position 235,615 of record NZ_JBMIQH010000006.1, read on the forward strand.
GTTCATCGAGTCCGCCTATAACCCGCAGGCGCTGTCGGTCGCGAAGGCCGCCGGCATGTGGCAGTTCGTGCCGGGCACGGGGCGCACCTACAACCTCAAGCAGAACATGTGGCAGGACGAGCGCCGCGACGTGCTGGCCTCCACCAGCGCCGCGCTCGACTATCTCTCGCGCCTGCACGACATGTTCGGCGACTGGTATCTCGCGCTGGCCGCCTACAACTGGGGCGAGGGCAACGTGCAGCGCGCCATCGCGCGCAACGAGGCGGCGGGCCTGCCGACCGACTATCAAAGCTTGCGCATGCCCAGCGAAACACGTAACTACGTGCCGAAGCTTCAGGCGGTCAAGAACATCGTGATGAACCCGCAGCAGTACGGGCTCACGCTGCCATCCATTCCGAACCACCCGTATTTCGTCACGGTCACGACCTCGCACGACATCGACGTGGACGTCGCCGCCAAGCTCGCGAACATGACGACCGACGAGTTCCGCTCGCTCAATCCGTCGTTCAAGAAGCCCGTGATTCTCGGCGCGACCGACCCGCAGATCCTGCTGCCGTTCGACAACGCGAGCGCGTTCGAGCGCAACCTGAAGGCCTATTCCGGTCAGCTTTCGTCGTGGACCGTCTACACGACCGACTCGCGCACCACGCCTGCGGCGATTGCGCAGAAGATCGGCGTGGACGCCGATACGCTGATGTCGGTGAACAAGATTCCGGCGGGCATGCGCCTGAAGGCGGGCTCGACGCTCGTGGTGCCGCGCACCGACGACGGCGACGACGAGGACATCAGCGCCGACGTGGCGGAAAGCGCGGTGCTGGCCATGGAGCCGGACGTACCCGACACGCGCAAGATGCTGATCCGCGTACGCCGCAAGCAGTCGATGGAAGCCGTGGCGAGCCGCTATGGCGTGTCGCTCGGCCAGTTGAAGGCGTGGAACAAGACCCGCCGCGACTACGTCGCGCCCGGCCAGGTGCTGGTTTTGCACGTACCGGTCAACAAGGCGATGCCGAGCGAGCCGGGACCGGAGCGTCTGGCAACGAACGTTTCTGGTGGTGGAGTGCAGCGAATTGGCACCCGCGTTGCAGACACCGGGTCGAAGTCGCGATACGATAAGAAGCACGGTCGCGCGCGCACCGAGGTCGTCAAGGTTTCTGAACCTGTCAAGGCCAGGACGGTCAGCGCTGCGCCCAGCAAGGCGTCGAAGGGTACGGCGAGCCGCCCGAAGGCCGACACCCACACGCAGAAACACCATACAAAATAGCGGCTGGCGAAGGGTGCTCAAACATGCGTTGCGGGGGCAGCGCATGGTATTTCGCTCCGATCACTTTTCCGTTTTTGTTGTGTTTGACGCCGTCACCCCGCCAGGTGGCGGCGTTTTCATTGGCGGGTCCCAAACATAAAGGGCGTGATTCGGTGCGGCGCCGTGCGGGCAACGCTTGCCGCTGCGCCCCCGCCCGCTATAGTGGAAAGGGCCATGCACCGGGCCGCGAGCACGCTCCCCGTCGCCAGCGTCATCCTGAAATTTGAAGGAAAGGTGACTTTCGCGCTATAATTTCAAGGTTTGAGCTTATCAACCCGCACCCTAGCGCCTACCTCCTCCCATCCGTTCATCCGCCGCCCGCGCTTCATCGTCAACTGGCCGGCTGCCGCCCGATCCTGCGTCACAAACGCGCGCTCGTGGCCCGGCGCCACAACGGTCGACCGCACGAAGAGTCGCGCAAGCGAGCGAGCCGCGCGCGCATCCTGATCCTCACGGAAAGGGGTGCCGACGCCGCAGCCGCTCCCACAGGTCGCAAGATCGCAACGTCGGATAACAGGTCGGCACAGGGTGCTCCCCCAAGGAGTCTCCCGTGTTGCCGTCATTCTCTCCCGCTCTGCTCGCGCTCGCCGACGGCACGGTCTTTCGTGGTTACTCGATCGGCGCGCCGGGTCATACGATCGGTGAAGTCGTGTTTAACACGGCCATCACCGGTTATCAGGAAATCCTGACTGACCCGAGCTACGCTCGCCAGATCGTCACCCTCACGTATCCGCATATCGGCAACGTCGGCGTCAACGCCGAAGACGTCGAAGCCACGAAAGTCCATGCCGCCGGTCTGATCATCCGCGACCTGCCTGTGCTCGCCTCGAACTTCCGCATGGAGCGCACGCTCGGCCAGTATCTGAAGGACGAAGGCGTAGTCGCCATCGCCGGCATCGATACGCGCAAGCTCACGCGTATCCTGCGCGACAAGGGCGCGCAGAACGGCGCGATCCTCGCAGGCTCCGACGACGAAGCGAAGGCCATCGAACTCGCGCGCTCGTTCCCGGGCCTCGCGGGCATGGACCTCGCGAAGGTCGTCTCGACCGACGAGCCGTACAAGTGGAACACCACCGAATGGCGTCTGGGTGAAGGCTACCGCACGCAATCGGCGCCGAAGTACAAGGTCGTGGCGTTCGATTACGGCGTGAAGCAGAACATCCTGCGCATGCTGGCCGAGCGCGGCTGCGACGTCACGGTGCTGCCGGCGCAAGCGACGGCTGAAGATGCCTTCGCACTGAACCCGGACGGCGTGTTCCTTTCGAACGGCCCCGGCGACCCGGAACCCTGCGACTACGCGATCAAGGCGACGCAAGCCTTCATCGAGCGCGGCATCCCGACCTTCGGCATCTGCCTCGGCCACCAGATCATGGGCCTCGCCGTGGGCGCGAAGACCATGAAGATGAAAACGGGCCACCACGGCGCGAACCATCCGGTGAAGGATCTGGCCGACGGTCGTGTCGTCATCACGTCGCAGAACCACGGCTTCGCGGTGGATGCCGCCACGCTGCCGGCCAACACGCGCGTCACGCACGTTTCGCTGTTCGACGGCACGCTGCAAGGCTTCGAGCTGACCGACAAGCCCGCGTTCTGCTTCCAGGGCCACCCGGAAGCGTCGCCGGGCCCGCAGGACATCGGCTATCTGTTCGACCGCTTCACGGCGCTGATGGACAAGGCCAAGGCGGCGTAAGCGCCGCATCGAGCGCAAAAGCAGAGCAGGGTGCGCAGCGAGCCGGTTCGAAGAACGACGGCCCACGCGCGCACCCGGGCGGCAAGCTGAGTCACCCGCGAGCCGCCAGACGTAAAAGACACAGGAATATTTAGCGAGAGCGTTATGCCCAAGCGGACAGACATCAAGAGCATTCTCATCATCGGCGCGGGTCCGATCATCATCGGCCAGGCGTGCGAGTTCGACTATTCGGGCGCGCAGGCATGCAAGGCGCTGCGTGAAGAAGGCTACAAGGTCATCCTCGTCAACAGCAATCCGGCGACGATCATGACCGACCCGAACACGGCCGACGTCACGTACATCGAGCCGATCACGTGGGAAGTGGTGGAGCGCATCATCGAGAAGGAGCGCCCGGACGCGATCCTGCCGACGATGGGCGGCCAGACCGCGCTGAACTGCGCGCTCGACCTGCATCACCACGGCGTGCTTGCGAAGTACAACGTCGAGCTGATCGGCGCGTCGCCGGAAGCCATCGACAAGGCCGAAGACCGCCAGAAGTTCAAGGACGCGATGACGAAGATCGGCCTTGGTTCGGCGAAGTCGGGCGTCGCGCACTCGATGGAAGAGGCGATCAAGGTGCAAGGCGAAATCGCCGAAGCCACCGGCTCGGGCGGCTACCCCGTCGTGATCCGTCCGTCGTTCACGCTGGGCGGTTCCGGCGGCGGCATTGCCTACAACCGCGAAGAGTTCGAAGAGATCTGCAAGCGCGGCCTCGACCTCTCGCCCACGCGCGAACTGCTGATCGAAGAATCGCTGCTCGGCTGGAAGGAATACGAGATGGAAGTGGTCCGCGACAAGGCGGACAACTGCATCATCGTCTGCTCGATCGAAAACCTCGACCCGATGGGCATCCACACCGGCGACTCGATCACGGTCGCGCCGGCGCAAACGCTCACCGACAAGGAATACCAGATCCTGCGCGACGCCTCGCTGGCGGTGCTGCGCGAGATCGGCGTGGATACGGGCGGCTCGAACGTCCAGTTCTCGATCGACCCGCGCACGGGCCGCATGATCGTGATCGAAATGAACCCGCGCGTGTCGCGTTCGTCGGCGCTGGCTTCGAAGGCCACGGGCTTCCCGATCGCCAAGGTCGCGGCCAAGCTGGCCGTGGGCTATACGCTCGACGAGCTCAAGAACGAAATCACGGGCGGTCAGACGCCGGCTTCGTTCGAGCCGACCATCGACTACGTCGTCACGAAGATTCCGCGTTTCGCGTTCGAGAAGTTCCGCGAAGCCGACCCGCGCCTCACCACGCAGATGAAGTCGGTGGGCGAAGTCATGGCGATCGGCCGCACGTTCCAGGAGTCGTTCCAGAAGGCGCTGCGCGGCCTCGAAGTCGGCGTCGACGGTCTGGACGAAAAGACCACGAGCCGCGACGAGATCATCCGCGAGATCGGCGAAGCCGGTCCGGACCGCATCTGGTACGTGGGCGACGCGTTCCGCGTGGGCATGACGCGCGAAGAGATCTTCGAAGAGACCGCGATCGACCCATGGTTCCTCGCGCAGATCGAAGAGATCGTCAAGAAGGAAGAGGCATGCAAGGGCCGCACGCTCGAAAGTCTCTCGAAGGACGAGCTGCGTTACCTCAAGCAAAGCGGTTTCTCGGATCGCCGTCTCGCGAAGCTGCTGGGCAGCAACGCCACGGACGTGCGCAAGCGTCGTATCGAGCTGAACGTGCGCCCGGTCTACAAGCGCGTTGACACCTGCGCGGCCGAGTTCGCCACGAAGACCGCCTACATGTACTCGACCTATGAGGAAGAGTGCGAGGCCAACCCGACCGCCAACAAGAAGATCATGGTGCTGGGCGGCGGCCCGAACCGGATCGGCCAAGGTATCGAGTTCGACTACTGCTGCGTGCACGCCGCGCTCGCGATGCGCGAAGACGGCTACGAAACGATCATGGTCAACTGCAACCCCGAGACCGTCTCGACCGACTACGACACGTCCGACCGTCTGTACTTCGAACCGCTCACGCTCGAAGACGTGCTCGAAGTCGTGGACCTGGAAAAGCCGGTTGGCGTGATCGTGCAGTACGGCGGCCAGACGCCGCTGAAGCTCGCGCTCGACCTCGAGGCGAACGGCGTGCCCATCGTCGGCACGTCGCCGGACATGATCGACGCCGCGGAGGACCGCGAGCGCTTCCAGAAGCTGCTGCAGGACCTGAACCTGCGCCAGCCGCCGAACCGCACGGCACGCGCCGAAGACGAAGCGCTCAAGCTCGCCGACGAAATCGGCTACCCGCTCGTCGTGCGTCCGTCGTACGTGCTGGGCGGCCGCGCCATGGAAATCGTCCACGAGCCGCGCGACCTCGAGCGCTACATGCGCGAGGCCGTGAAGGTGTCGAACGACTCGCCGGTGCTGCTCGACCGCTTCTTGAACGACGCGATCGAATGCGATGTGGATTGCATCTCCGATGGCACGGACGTGTTCATCGGCGGCGTCATGGAACACATCGAACAGGCAGGCGTGCACTCGGGCGACTCGGCCTGCTCGCTGCCGCCGTACTCGCTGTCGCAGGAAACGGTCGCCGAACTGAAGCGTCAAACTGCCGCGATGGCCAAGGCGCTGAACGTGGTCGGCCTGATGAACGTGCAGTTCGCAATCCAGCAAGTGCCGCAGGATGACGGTTCGAAGAAGGACATCATCTACGTGCTGGAAGTGAACCCGCGCGCTTCGCGTACCGTGCCGTACGTCTCGAAGGCGACCAGCCTGCCGCTAGCGAAGATCGCGGCGCGCGCGATGGTCGGCCAGAAGCTGGCGGAGCAGGGCGTGACGAAGGAAGTCGTGCCGCCGTACTTCAGCGTGAAGGAAGCGGTGTTCCCGTTCATCAAGTTCCCGACCGTCGACCCGGTGCTCGGACCGGAAATGCGTTCCACGGGCGAAGTGATGGGCGTGGGCAAGACCTTCGGTGAAGCGCTCTTCAAGTCGCAGCTCGCAGCGGGCTCGCGCCTGCCGGAGTCGGGCACCGTCTTCATCACCGTGATGGACGCCGACAAGCCCAAGGCTGTCGAAGTCGCGCGCATGCTGCACGAACTCGGCTACCCGATCGTCGCCACGCGCGGCACCGCTGCCGCGATCGAGGCGGCCGGTGTACCGGTGAAAGTCGTGAACAAGGTGAAGGACGGCCGTCCGCACATCGTCGACATGATCAAGAATGGCGAGATTTCGCTCGTGTTCACGACGGTCGACGAAACCCGCTCCGCGATCGCCGATTCGCGTTCGATCCGCATGAGCGCGCAGGCCAACAAGGTCACGTACTACACGACGATGTCGGGCGCCCGTGCGGCCGTCGAGGGTCTGCGCTACCTGAAGAACCTGGAAGTCTATGATTTACAAGGCCTCCATGCTCGCCTAAACTAAGGCTTCCATTGTCTGTCTAACGTTCGACGAGGCAGGCTACAAAAGCTGAATGTGCCGCGGTTAAGCGGCGTCCCAACAGGGTTTCAGGCTGCGCCAGACCGCGCAGCCGCCCTCGCGGGATGCACTTAACCGCGGAATTTTTTTATGGCCGCAACGTGCGCGACAAGCGTGCGTGGCGCGGTCTCCTTTAGGCCCTTTTGGGCCGTACGAGTTGTTTATGAGCACGATTCCCTTGACCAAGCGCGGTGCAGACCAACTCCGCGGAGAGTTGCAGCGCCTCAAGTCCGTCGAGCGTCCGGCGGTCATCAATTCGATCGCGGAAGCGCGCGCGCAGGGCGATCTGTCGGAAAACGCGGAATACGACGCCGCAAAGGAAAAGCAGGGCTTCATCGAAGGCCGCATCGCCGAGATCGAGTCGAAACTGGCGGCCGCGCAGATCATCGACCCGGCCACGCTCGAAGCAGACGGCCGCGTGGTGTTCGGCTCGACCGTGGATCTCGAAGACCTCGATTCGGGCAAGACGGTGACCTACCAGATCGTCGGCGACGATGAAGCCGATCTTGAGCACGGCCTGATCTCGGTCAGCTCGCCCATCGCCCGTGCGCTGATCGGCAAGTCCGAAGGCGACGTCGCCGAAGTGCAGGCCCCCGGCGGCGTGCGCGAATACGAGGTCATCGAGGTCCGCTACGTCTGAGGGCGCGTCGACGTGAGTACTGCAAGCCACGTGGGTTCCGCCACTCCCGTTTCGCTCGTTGCGCACCGCCTCTTCGGGCTGCTCGCCATGCTGTGGGTCGGCAGTCAGCTGACCATCGGCTATGCGGTCGCCCCCGTCCTGTTCGCGTCGCTCGACAGGCCGGTGGCGGGCGAACTCGCCGCGCAGCTGTTTCGCCTCGAAGGGCTGATCGGCGTGGTGTGCGGGCTGCTGCTGCTCGGGCTCTCGAGCGTGCTCGTGCGCCGCGGCGCGTTGGGCTATCGCCGGCTGCGCTGGATTCTGGCCGCCATGCTGCTGTGCGTGCTGATCGGCTATTTCGCGCTGCAGCCGTTCATGAACGCGTTGCGCGTTCAGGCGATGAGCGCGGGCATGGACGTGGCCAGTTCGCCGTATGCGAGCCGCTTCGGCTTGCTGCACGGCGTGTCGAGCCTGTTCTATCTCGTGCAGAGCCTGCTGGGTGCGTGGCTCGTTTGGCTGCTGCCTTCGGCACGCGGCACGCTGGGGCAGCGCATGGAAAGCGCGCCGCGCTGAAAGTGGCCTGAAGCCGGTTCAGGCGTAAAAAAAGCGCGGCTCGAAGGCCGCGCTTTTTACTTCGAACCCTGGTGGGCCCGCTTGGAGCTGGTTTGGCGTTTCTTGGCGCGCTTGATGTTGCCGCCTTGCGTGACGCGCTCGTTGCCCTTGACCGTCACCTTTTGCGCCTTCGGCTTGCGCATGGGGTTCTCGCTGGCCTTGACGACCTTGACGGTGCGCGGCGCGGCGCCGCGCTTGCCCGCTTCACGAGCGCTCGGTACGTCGGCGGCCGGGCGCGACACGGTGCCGCGGGCGCCGGCGCGCGCGGTCGTGGCCTTCGCCTTGGCTTCTTCGGGCTTGTAGATGACGAGCAGCTTGCCGATGTGCTGGATCGGGGCGGCGCTCAGGCGGTCGCAGATCTCTTCGTAGATCGCGAGGCGCTCTTCGCGCTCGTCGCCGAACACGCGCACCTTGATGAGCTGGTGCGCAAAAAGGTGAACCTTGATTTCCTTGAGGACGGCGTCGGTCAGTCCCTCGGCGCCGATGAGCACGACCGGTTTGAGCGCGTGAGCCTGGGAGCGCAGCTCGGAGCGCTGTTCGGCGGAAAGAGTGAGGGCGGGCATGGGATGTGGCAGACTCGACTAAAATGACGGCGCCGCGCGGGTCGACAGGCGTGAATTGACAACCTGGGCAGACGTGGATTGCGGTCCGCGAAAAGCGGGCCGCCAGCGGGCAAAGCGCGTCGGAACTACGGAAAACCGTGGGGAACGGCAGGGCGCGGGCAAAAAACGCCGGCGGAGCAACAAACATCCGGCCAGGCGGGCCGCGACGGCCGCACGAATAAAACGCGTATTATCCGCTAAAAGCGCGGAATCACGCAGCAAGAGTTCATCTTTAATGGCAAAAAATCGCTTCAACCAGTCGTGGCTGCACGGCCATATCAACGATCCGTACGTGAAAATGGCACAGCGGGAGGGCTATCGTGCCCGCGCTGCCTACAAGCTGAAGGAAATCGACGAGCAGGACAAGCTGATCCGCCCCGGCATGGTGATCGTGGACCTGGGCGCGGCGCCCGGCAGCTGGAGCCAGTACGCTCGCAACAAGCTCGCGCAAGGCACGAAGCGCGACGACCAGCGGCAGGGTGGGATCGACGGCACGATCATTGCGCTCGATCTTCTTCCGATGGAACCCGTCTCCGACGTGCAGTTCCTGCAGGGCGACTTTCGCGACGACGAGGTGCTCGCGCAACTGGAAGAATTGGTGGGCGGCCGCCCGGTCGACCTTGTAATTTCGGACATGGCGCCCAATCTCTCGGGGGTCGCGTCGGCAGACGCGGCACGCATCGAGCACGTGTGCGACCTCGCGCTCGAGTTTTCGCAGAATCATCTGAAACCCGATGGAGCCCTTTTAGTCAAATGCTTCCACGGCAGCGGTTACAGTCAGATCGTCGAGAAGTTCAAGCAGCAGTTCAAGGTCGTGGCGGCACGCAAACCGAAGGCTTCGCGTGATAAATCGTCCGAAACGTTTATTTTGGGTAAACATCTGAAGCGTCCCTGTTAAACGGGGCATGATTGCCGTGCAAATGGCGCATTCTGGTCGCAAAATGACCCCGAGAGGCGGTCAGGACAAGGCGCTCGGGCTATTCCTGCGGTAGCGAAACGTTATGGCAGGGGTCCGTGTACTGGATTAGAATGCTTTGGTGGTGTCGCAGTCGCAAGGCAAATGTAGGCGCCCATCTATGAGTGAAGGAGTGGTGCTTTGAACAACAACATGTTTTCGAAGGCAGCAGTGTGGCTGGTAATCGCACTGGTGCTGTTTACGGTGTTCAAGCAGTTCGACAAGCCCCGTGTCCAGGAAGGCGTTTCCTATTCGCAGTTCATGGACGACGCGAAGAACGGCAAGGTCAAGAGCGTCGTGGTGCAGGGGCGGAACCTCACGGTCACTCCGGCTGATGGCCAGAAATACCAGATCGTCTCCCCAGGCGACATCTGGATGGTCGGCGACCTGATGAAATATGGCGTGCAGGTGAGCGGCAAGGCTGACGAAGAGCCGAACGCGCTCGTTTCCGCGCTGTACTACCTCGGGCCGACCATACTCATCATCGTGTTCTGGTTCTACATGATGAGACAGATGCAGGGGGGCGGCAAAGGCGGGGCGTTCTCCTTTGGTAAATCGCGCGCCCGCCTGATCGACGAGAACAACAATGCGGTCAACTTCTCCGACGTCGCGGGCTGCGACGAAGCGAAGGAAGAAGTGTCCGAACTCGTCGACTTCCTGCGCGATCCGCAAAAATTCCAGAAGCTGGGTGGACGCATTCCGCGCGGGGTGCTGCTCGTTGGCCCTCCGGGCACGGGTAAGACGCTGCTGGCGCGCGCCATTGCCGGCGAAGCGAAGGTGCCGTTCTTCAGCATCTCGGGTTCGGACTTCGTCGAAATGTTCGTCGGCGTGGGCGCGGCCCGCGTGCGCGACATGTTCGAGCAGGCCAAGAAGCATGCACCGTGTATCGTGTTCATCGACGAAATCGACGCGGTCGGCCGCCATCGTGGCGCCGGCATGGGCGGCGGCAACGACGAGCGTGAGCAGACGCTGAACCAGATGCTGGTCGAGATGGACGGCTTCGAGGCGAACTCGGGCGTCATCGTGATCGCGGCAACCAACCGTTCGGACGTGCTGGACAAGGCGCTGCTGCGTCCGGGCCGTTTCGACCGCCAGGTCTATGTTGGCCTGCCGGACATCCGCGGCCGCGAACAGATCATGAAGGTGCACCTGCGCAAGGTGCCGATCGCCAACGACGTGGATGCAGCGGTCATTGCACGCGGCACGCCGGGCTTCTCGGGCGCCGACCTCGCGAACCTCGTGAACGAAGCCGCGCTGTTCGCGGCGCGCCGCGGCAAGCGCATTGTCGAAATGCAGGACTTCGAAGACGCGAAGGACAAGATCTTCATGGGTCCGGAGCGCAAGTCGGCGGTGATCCGCGAAGAAGCGAAGCGCGCCACGGCGTACCACGAGTCGGGTCACGCGGTGATCGCGAAGCTGCTGCCGAAGGCGGACCCGGTGCACAAGGTCACGATCATCCCGCGCGGTCGCGCGCTGGGCGTGACGTGGCAGTTGCCCGAGCACGACAACGAAACGTACTCGAAGGACTATCTGCTGGATCGTCTGGCCATTCTGTTCGGTGGCCGTGTGGCGGAAGAGCTGTTCATGAACCTGATCAGCACGGGCGCCTCGGACGACTTCAACAAGGCCACGCAAACCGCACGCGCCATGGTCACGCGCTTCGGCATGACCGACGCGCTCGGAACGATGGTCTACGCCGACGACGACAACGACGGTGGCCCGTTCGGCAAGGGCTTCACGCGTGCGATCTCGGAAGCGACGCAGCAGAAAGTCGATGCGGAAATCCGCCGCGTGCTCGACGAGCAGTACAACCTCGCGAAGCGCTTGCTCGACGAGAACCGCGACAAGGTCGAAGCCATGACCGCGGCCCTCATGGAGTGGGAAACGATCGACGCCGACCAGATCAACGACATCATGGCCGGCCGTCCGCCGCGCTCGCCGAAGAGCACACCGTCGCCGGGCGACGCGTCGTCGGGCGGCAGCACGGGCACTGAGGTCAAGCCCGGTAGCGCCACCGCACCGGCGTGATCCTTATCGAGTAAAGTTGCGGGCCGGTGTGATGTTCACATCGGCCCGTTTTGCATTTCTGGCGTGCCGCTGTGCCGCCGCATCTCGTTACACATCTGACGTTTTCTGACGTGCCCAACATCTCCTCGCAAGGTAGTCTGCCACCTGAACCGCTCGCGTGCGGTCGTTTCACGCTGACGTTCGAGCGTCCGCTCGTCATGGGCATCCTCAACACCACACCCGACTCGTTTTCCGACGGCGGTCGCTATATCGCTTTCGGCGACGCCTTGCGCCGCGCCGAGCAGATGATGCTAGACGGCGCCGATATCATCGACATCGGCGGCGAATCGACGCGCCCGGGTGCGCCGCCTGTGCCGCTCGACGAGGAACTCGAACGCGTGATTCCGCTGGTGGAAAAGCTCAAGGGTGCGAACGTGCCGCTGTCGATCGACACGTACAAGCCCGAGGTCATGCGCGCGGCGCTCGCGGCAGGCGCAGACATGATCAACGACATCTGGGGTTTCCGGATGCCCGGCGCGATCGAGGCCGTGCGCGAGAGCAACTGCGGGCTGTGCGTGATGCACATGCTCGGCGAGCCGCAGACGATGCAGCTGGGCGAGCCCGACTACGTGAATGTTGTGCGCGAGGTGCGCGAGTTTCTTGCCCAGCGTTGCGCCGAACTCGAAGCGGCAGGCGTGGCGAAGGCGCGCATCAGCGTGGACCCGGGCTTCGGCTTCGGCAAGTCGGTGGTCGAGCACAACTACGCGCTGCTCGCGCACCTGCCCGAGACGGCGCCAGAGGTTGCGGCAGGCCTCGCACCGTATCCGATCCTGGCCGGCATGTCGCGCAAGTCGATGCTCGGCGCGCTCGTGAACCGGCCCGCGCCCGAACGCGTGGCGGCGAGCGTGGGGGCGGCCGTGTGCGCGGCAGAGCGCGGTGCGGCGATCATTCGCGTGCACGACGTGGCGCCCACCGTGGACGCGCTCAAAGTCTGGGCGGCGATGCGCGACGCGATGTCCGCCGCTACGTCGGCTACACAAGGCTGAGCGTTTGCCCGGCGCAACGCTGACCGGCGCGAAGTGCGCCGGAGCGGCTCCGGGCGCCACAATACAGGACAAAGCAGCACCAAACCGAGGGGTAGAAAGATGGGACGTCGTTATTTCGGAACTGATGGAGTGCGTGGCAAGGTCGGCGAGGCGCCGATCACGCCCGATTTCGTGCTTCGGCTAGGCTATGCCGCGGGCAAGGTGCTCGCGGGGTCGGCAGCGGCATCCGGGCCGCGCCCGTCCGTGCTGATCGGCAAGGACACGCGTATTTCGGGCTATATGCTCGAAGCCTCCCTGGAAGCGGGGCTCTCGGCTGCGGGCATCGACGTGATGCTGGCCGGGCCAATGACGACGCCAGGCATCGCCTATCTCACGCGTGCGCTGCGGCTGGCCGCGGGCGTCGTGATCAGCGCGTCGCACAATCCCTACTACGACAACGGCATCAAGTTCTTCTCCGCCGACGGCAACAAGCTCCCCGACGACGTGGAGACGCTGATCGAGGAGCAGCTCGAGCAGCCGCTCGCCTGCGCGCCGTCCGAACAGCTTGGCCGCGCACGCCGCCTGCACGACGCGGGCGGGCGCTACATCGAGTTCTGCAAGAGCACGTTCCCGCAGGCGTTCAACCTGCGCGGCCTGAAGCTCGTGATCGATTGCGCCAACGGTGCGGCTTATGACATCGCGCCGCACGTGTTCCACGAGCTGGGCGCGGACGTGATTCCGATCGGTGTGTCGCCGAACGGGTTCAACATCAACGACGGCGTGGGCGCGACCGCGCCCGACGCGCTCGTGCGCGCCGTGCGTGCGAATCATGCGGACCTCGGCATCGCGCTCGACGGCGACGCCGACCGTCTCCAGATCGTCGATGCCCAGGGCCGCCTCTACAACGGTGACGAGCTGCTCTATGTGCTCGTGAAGGACCGCATCGCGACCGACGGCAAAGTGGAAGGCGCAGTTGGCACGCTCATGACCAATCTCGCGGTCGAGCAGGCGCTCGAGGGCCTCGGCGTGCAGCTGGTGCGCGCGAACGTGGGCGACCGCTACGTGCTGGAGCAACTTCGCGAGCGCGGCTGGCAGCTCGGCGCGGAAGGCTCGGGCCACATTCTTTCGCTCGACCGCCACACCACCGGCGACGGCATCGTCTCGGCGCTGCTCGTGCTCGCGGCGATGAAGCGCAGCGGCAAGACGATCGCGCAGCTGCTCGACGGCGTGAAGCTGTTTCCGCAGAAGCTCATCAACGTGCGCATCGCGCAGGGCGCCGACTGGAAGGGCAACGCCGAGATCCAGCAATCGATCGCTTCCGCCGAGGCGGAATTAAAGGGCAAGGGCCGTGTGTTGATTCGCGCCTCAGGGACGGAGCCGGTCCTGCGTGTGATGGTCGAAGCCCGCGAGGAGCGCGACACGATGCATTACGCCGAGGCGATCGCCAGCGTGGTGAAGCGTTCGATCGCGTGATCGCCGACGATTCAGTCGCGCAAGTCGCGCGACTGAATCACGATTGCGCCCAACCGATGAGCACGACGTTGCAATCCGCCGTCGTGCTCATTTTTTTGCGATTTATTCGGCGTCACAAGGGAAGCAGGCAAACGTTTAAAACAATCGCATAACGGTTTGCAAACCATTTTTGAGGAAATCCTCGAATTTTTTCATGCGACCCTCAGCATCCGCCAAACTCCCGCCTGGCGGGCTTTTCAGCTATCCAGGCACGTGCAGGCCATGTCGCAACCGCGCCTGCAAAGTCGCCCAAAACGCATATCCACGCGCCTTTCAGCCAGTAATCGAACTGTCACGTTCGCTTCATGAATCGTCACAGTACTGTCACAGAGACCCCCTAAGCTTCGCGGTGTCGTTCATCCGCTCACACACTGGAGGTCTCATGAAATTGATGCAAACCGCGCTCGCTGGCGTTGCTGGCGCGCTCTTCGCGATCGCAGCGCAGGCTGCTGACATCACCGGCGCGGGCAGCACCTTCGCAGCACCGATCTATACGAAATGGGCGGATGCCTATCAAAAGGCGGGCGGCGGCAAGGTGAACTACCAAGGTATTGGTTCGTCGGGCGGCATCAAGCAGATTCAGGCCAAGACCGTTGACTTCGCGGGCTCGGACGCTCCGCTGAAGGACGAGGATCTGGCCAAGGAAGGCCTGTTCCAGTTCCCGACGGTGGTCGGCGGCGTCGTGCCGGCGATCAACGTGCCGGGCGTAAAGCCGGGCGAGATCACCCTGTCGGGCCCGGTGCTCGGCGACATCTACCTCGGCAAGATCAAGAAGTGGAACGATCCGGCCATCGTCGCCCTGAACCCGAAGGTCAAGCTGTCTGACCTCGACATCGCCGTGGTCCGCCGCGCCGATGGTTCGGGCACCAGCTTCATCTGGACGAACTACCTGTCGAAGGTCAACCCCGACTGGAAGAGCAAGGTCGGCGAAGGCACGACCGTGAACTGGCCGACGGGTACGGGCGGCAAGGGCAACGACGGCGTCGCAGCCTTCGTGCAGCGTCTGCCGGGCGCGATCGGCTACGTCGAGTGGGCGTACGCCAAGCAAAATCACATGGTCTACACTGCCATGAAGAACGAGGCGGGCACTGTGGTTCAGCCGGACACCGAAACGTTCAAGGCAGCGGCCGCTGGCGCGGACTGGAAGAAGTCGTTCTACCAGATCCTCACGAACGAGCCGGGCAAGGACGCATGGCCGGTCGTCGGCGCGACCTTCGTGCTGCTGCACACGGCACAGGACAAGCCGGACCAGGGCAAGGAAACGCTCAAGTTCTTCGACTGGGCCTTCAAGAACGGTACGCCGGCTGCTGACAGCCTCGACTACATCTCGCTGCCGCAGTCGGTCGTGAGCGAAATCAAGTCGCAGTGGAAGGAGAAGGTCAAGGACGCGAGCGGCAAGCCGGTCGCCGAGTAAGCAGGGCGTCAGGCAAGTGTAAAAAAAGGCCGCCGCGTGACGCGCGCGGCCTGTTCGCTTGTGGCTTGCCTGAATCCGCGCTGTCCAAGATGTGCCGTCCGCCTTCCGGCTGAGTCGTCAGTATTGACGGCCGGAAGTCGGGCGATCTGCAGTCCCACGGCTGCATCAACGTCGTGAGCCCGCGCTCGCGGCAACTGGAACCCAGGTCACCATGTCCGACGTCCCGCTCGTGTCGAACCCGCCCGGCAACGCCGCGCAGCAAAAAGCGCCCAGCCCGGCAGGGGACATCATTTTTGGCGGCCTCGCACGCCTCGCTGCCATCGTCACGTTGTTGCTGCTCGGCGGCATCATCGTGTCACTGATCGTCGCCTCGTTGCCGACGATCCAGAAATTCGGTTTCGCATTCCTCTGGACTGCCGACTGGGATCCACCCAGCGAGCAGTTCGGCGCGCTCGTGCCCATCTACGGCACGATCGCCACCTCGATCATCGCGCTCATCATCGCCGTGCCTGTGAGCTTCGGCATTGCGCTGTTCCTCACGGAGCTTTCGCCGGCGTGGCTGCGCCGTCCGCTCGGCATCGCCATCGAACTGCTCGCCGCGATCCCGTCGATCGTCTACGGTATGTGGGGTCTGCTCGTCTTTGCGCCGATCTTCGCGCAGTGGTTCGAAAAGCCGCTCGGCTCGCTGCTCGGCGGCATGCCGATCGTCGGCGCGCTGTTCCAGGGCGCGCCCATCGGCATCGGCATTCTGTGCGCCGGAGTGATTCTCGCGATCATGATCATTCCGTATATCGCTTCGGTCATGCGCGACGTGTTCGAAGTCACGCCCGTACTGCTCAAGGAGTCGGCTTACGGCATTGGCTGCACGACATGGGAAGTGATGTGGAAGATCGTGCTGCCGTTCACCAAGACCGGCGTGATCGGCGGCGTGATGCTGGGTCTCGGCCGAGCGCTCGGCGAGACGATGGCCGTCACGTTCGTGATCGGCAATACGAACCTGCTCGACAACGTGTCGCTCTTTTCGCCGGGCAACAGCATCACCTCGGCGCTCGCCAACGAGTTCGCGGAAGCGAGCCCGGGCCTGCACACCGCCGCGCTGATGGAACTCGGCCTGATCCTTTTCGTGATCACCTTCATCGTGCTGTCGATCTCGAAGCTCATGTTGCTGCGCCTTGAAAAAGCGGAGGGTGCGCGATGAGCGAACCGATGATGAAAATTCCGGGCGCGATTTACGGCCCCGAACTGGAGCGCATGCGCGACAAGCTGCAGCGTCGCCGCCGCGTGACCAATGCGATCGCGCTCACGTGCTCGCTCGCTGCGATGGTGTTCGGCCTGATCTGGCTCGTGTGGATTCTCTACACGACGCTCTCGCTTGGGATCGGCGGCCTTTCGGTGGAACTGTTCACGCAGTCCACGCCGCCGCCGAACACCGACGGCGGCGGTCTCGCCAACGCCATCGTCGGCAGCTTGATGCTCGTTGCGATCGCAACGTTCGTCGGCACGCCGATCGGGATTCTCGCGGGCATCTATCTCGCGGAATATGGCCAGAAGGGCTGGCTCGCGGGCGTCACGCGCTTCATCAACGACATTCTGCTGTCGGCGCCTTCGATCGTCGTGGGCCTGTTCGTGTACGCGCTCGTCGTGGCGAAGATGGGGCACTTCAGCGGCTGGGCCGGCGCGATTGCGCTGGCGCTCCTGCAGGTTCCGATCGTGATTCGCACGACCGAGAACATGCTCAAGCTCGTGCCGAACAACCTGCGTGAAGCGGCATTCGCGCTCGGCACGCCGAAGTGGAAGATGGTGATGTCGATCACGCTGAAGGCTTCGATCGCCGGTATCGTGACGGGCGTGCTGCTGGCGGTTGCGCGTATCGCCGGCGAAACCGCGCCGCTGCTCTTCACCGCGCTGTCGAACCAGTTCTTCACCGCGAACATGAATCAACCGATCGCGAACCTGCCGGTCACGATCTTCAAGTTTGCGATGAGCCCGTTTGCGCAGTGGCAGTCGCTTGCGTGGGCCGGCGTTTTCCTGATCACGCTCGGCGTGCTGGGTCTGAATATCCTCGCGCGCACGATCTTTTCGAACAAGTAAGCAAGGGCGGAGTTCCCGATGAACATGGCTGAGAGTCACCTCAACACCGCTGCGCACGGCAATGCGCCCTCCGCTGGGTTTGAACCTGCGGATCCCGCCCAGAACGCACGCCTGCCGGCGCTGGGCAAGCCGAAGATCGAAGTGAAGGACCTGAACTTCTTCTACGGCAAGTACCACGCGCTGAAGAACATCAACCTGCAGATTCCCGAAGGCAAGGTGACGGCGTTCATCGGCCCGTCGGGCTGCGGCAAGTCCACGCTCCTGCGCACCTTCAACAAGATGTTCGCGCTCTATCCGGAGCAGCGCGCCGAGGGCGAAATCGTCATGGACGGCGAGAACCTGCTGACGACCAGGCGCGACATCTCGCTCTTGCGTGCGCGCATCGGCATGGTGTTCCAGAAGCCGACCCCGTTCCCGATGTCGATTTACGACAACATCGCGTTCGGCGTGAAGATGTTCGAGAAGCTCTCGCGCCCGGAAATGGATGACCGCGTCGAATGGGCGCTCACCAAGGCCGCGCTCTGGAACGAAGTGAAGGACAAGCTCGGCCAGAGCGGCTACGGCCTCTCGGGCGGCCAGCAGCAGCGCCTATGCATCGCGCGCGGCATTGCGATCCGCCCCGAAGTGCTGCTGCTCGATGAGCCGTGCTCGGCGCTCGACCCCATTTCCACCGGCCGCATCGAAGAGCTGATCGCGGAACTCAAGAGCGATTACACGGTGGTGATCGTCACCCATAACATGCAGCAGGCCGCGCGTTGCTCGGACTACACTGCTTACATGTACCTTGGTGAGCTGATCGAATTCGGTGACACCGAAAAGATCTTCATCAAGCCGGTCCGCAAGGAAACGGAAGACTACATCACCGGCCGCTTCGGCTAATCGGAGCAGGGAGCAAATCATGTCCGACAAACACTTGTCCAGCCAGTTCGACGCCGATTTGAACCTCATTTCGTCGAAGGTGCTCGAAATGGGCGGCCTCGTCGAATCGCAGATCATCACGGCAATGCAGGCATTGAACGAGTTCGACGGCGCCGCCGCCGAGCGCGTGATCGCCGCCGAAGACCGCCTCAACACGATGGAAGTCGAGATCGACGAGGAGTGCAGCAACATCATCGCGCGCCGCCAGCCGGCCGCGCGCGACCTGCGCCTCGTGCTCGCCATTTCGAAGACCATCACGAACCTCGAGCGCGCCGGCGACGAAGCCGAGAAGATCGCCAAGCGCACCAAACGCCTGATGGAAGACGGCGCTTCGCGCGCGGTCAACATCGCCGAGATCAAGGTCTCGGGCGAAATGGCCGTGTCGATCCTGCGCCGCGCGCTCGACGCGTTCGCGCGTCTCGACACCGTGGCCGCCGCGCAGATCGTGCGCGACGACAAGGCGATCGACGAGGAATTCCGCGCGTTCGTGCGCAAACTCGTGAGCTACATGATGGAAGATCCGCGCACGATTTCGGTGGGCCTCGACTATCTGTTCATCGCCAAGGCGATCGAGCGGATCGGCGACCACGCGAAGAACATCGCGGAATTCATCATCTACATCGTGAAGGGCACCGACGTGCGCCACAAGTCGCGCGACGCGCTCGAACGCGAAGCGCTCAGCTAATTCACTCCATAGGTAACAAGGTCAAGAGGTGCCGATGCCTAGCAGCATTCTCGTCATCGAAGATGAGCCCGCCATTTCCGAGCTGATTTCGGTGAACCTGCAGCACGCAGGCCACTGCCCGATCCGCGCCTACAACGCGGAGCAGGCGCAAAACCTGATCAGCGACGTGCTGCCCGATCTCATCCTGCTGGACTGGATGTTGCCGGGCAAGTCGGGTGTGAACTTCGCGCGCGACTTGCGCAACAACGAACGCACGAAGCATATTCCGATCATCATGCTGACCGCGCGCGGCGACGAGCAGGACAAGGTGCTCGGCCTCGAAATCGGCGCTGACGATTACGTGACGAAGCCGTTTTCGCCCAAGGAGCTGATGGCGCGCATCAAGGCGGTGCTGCGCCGCCGTGCGCCGCAGCTCACGGAAGACGTGGTGGCGATCAACGGTCTGAAGCTCGATCCGGCCACGCACCGCGTGGCGGCCGCCGCCGAAGGCTCGGAAATCAAGCTCGATCTCGGCCCGACCGAATTCCGCCTGCTGCACTTCTTCATGACGCATCCGGAGCGCGTGCATAGCCGTACGCAACTGCTCGACCAGGTATGGGGCGATCACGTGTTCGTGGAAGAGCGCACGGTGGACGTGCATATCAAGCGTCTGCGCGCCGCGCTCAAGCCGGCAGGGTGCGATGCTATGATCGAAACGGTGCGCGGCAGCGGCTACCGTCTCGCCAAGAGCGCCTGAGCTGGACCCATGGCCGCGCCGCAGGGTGACTCACCGGGCGGCGCGACCGTTTCACTGCCGCCGGTATTCGCGCGGTAGTCACTCGATGTCGCGTGCCCGCATCCGACCGTATTTATCTTCGATCGCAGGAACATGAACATCATCTGGGCGCGCTCCCTCGTATCGATCGTGTTGCTCGCGCTCATGTGCGCGGGCGTTGGCGCGATTTTCGGCGTCAAGATCGCGCTGAGCATCGCCGTGCTGGCGCTGCTCGCGCAAATGCTCTTCAGCACGTTTCACAAGCAGCGTCTGTGGCGCCTGCTCGACGCGCCGGTCTACGGCGAAGTACCGAGCGCTCCCGGCATCTGGGGCGAAATCTACTACCGTCTGCATAAGCTCGCGAAGCGCTGGCACGCTCAGGTGCGCCAGGTGGAGCAGCAGCATTCGCGCTTCATCCAGGCGATCCAGGCGTCGCCCAACGGCGTCGCCATGCTCGACGACCACGACCAGATCGAGTGGTGCAACGCGATCTCGGAAGTTCACTTCGGCCTCGATGCGAGGCGCGACCTGCGCCAGCACATCACGCATCTCGTGCGTCAGCCCGACTTCGTACGCTACCTCAATTCGCACGATTACAAGGACATGCTGATCATGCGAGGCATGGGCGCGAAGCGTCAGAACGTGATCTCGGTGCAGGTGTTTCCGTACGGCGAGAACCGCAAGCTCATCCTGTCGCAGGACATCACCGAACTCGAGCGCACCGACGCCATGCGGCGCGACTTCGTGGCCAACGTCTCGCACGAGCTGAAAACGCCGATCACGGTGCTCTCGGGCTTCCTCGAGACGATGCGCGAGCTGCCGCTTGGCGAAGCCGAGCGCAATCGCTACCTGGAGCTGATGGAGCAACAGGCCTCGCGCATGCGCCATATCGTCACCGACCTGCTCGTGCTCGCCAAGCTCGAAGGCGAGGGGCGCCAGCCCGGCGACCACATGGTCGATATGCGCGCGGTGCTCGGGCACGTGCGCGAGGACGCCGAAAGCCTTTCGGGCGGGCGTCACCGCATCACGGCCGATTTCGACGACGGACTGAGCGTCACCGGTTCCGAAACCGAGATCATGAGCGCGCTCGGCAATCTGGCGACCAACGCGGTGCGCTACACGCCGGACGGCGGGACGGTGCATCTGTCGTGGCGCGCAGAACACGGCAGCGCGGTCTTCGCGGTCACCGACAGCGGCCTCGGCATTCCGGCCGCCGATATTCCGCGCCTGACCGAGCGCTTCTATCGTGTGGACCGCAGCCGCTCGCGCGATACGGGCGGCACGGGACTGGGTCTCGCGATCGTCAAGCACGTGCTGCAGCGTCACGACGCGGCGCTCGAAGTGAAGAGCGAGGAAGGGCGGGGCAGCACGTTCACGGTGCGCTTCCCGGCCGCGCGCACGACGAGACGGCAGCCGGCGCCGGCGTAACGAAGCGCCGCCGCAATTGAAAAAGCCGCTTCATTCGAAGCGGCTTTTTTGCGTTCAGCGTTATTGCTCCGTCAAGGCATCACGGACAGAACTTCGCCAGCAAGCTCAACTGCGCATTGCGCACGGCCTTGCCCGCGCGGCGGCGGCGATAGTGGCCGTCGCTTTGCATGAGCCACGCCGATTGATTGTCGCCGAGGAAGGTGGAAAGCCCTTCGGCGATCACGCGGCGCTTGAGTCTGCGGTCGTGAATCGGGAACGCCACTTCGACGCGGCGGAACAGGTTGCGATCCATCCAGTCCGCGCTCGACAGGTAGACGTCTTCCTTACCACCCGCATAGAAGTAGTAGATGCGGTGGTGCTCGAGGAAACGCCCGACGATCGAGCGCACGGTGATGTTCTCGGAGAGCCCCGGCACGCCGGGCTGCAACGAGCACACGCCACGGATGATCAGATCGATCTTCACGCCGGCCTGCGATGCTTCGTACAACTCGTCGATCACGGTCGGCTCGAGCAGCGCGTTCATCTTCGCGACGATGCGCGCCTTCTTGCCCGCGCGCGCGGCATCGGCTTCGTTGCGGATCGCCTCGATCATCTTCGGATGCAGCGTGAACGGCGACTGCCACAGATCGTGCAGCTGCAGCTCGCCGCCGATGCCGGTGAGCTGCTGGAAGACGTGGTGCACGTCCTCGCACATCTTCGGCTCCGAGGTCATGAGGCCGAAGTCGGTATAGAGGCGTGCCGTGCGCGGGTGGTAGTTGCCCGTGCCCAGGTGCACGTAGCGGCGCAGCACCATGCGCCCGTTCACGGGCACGCGGCGCACGATCAGCATCATCTTGGCGTGGCACTTGTGGCCCACCACGCCGTACACCACGTGCGCGCCCACGGCTTCGAGCTGCGCCGCCCAGTTGATGTTGGTCTCTTCGTCGAAGCGCGCGAGCAGCTCCACCACCACCGTCACTTCCTTGCCGTTGCGCGCGGCCTGCATGAGCGCGTCCATGAGCGGCGAGTCGGTGCCGGTGCGGTAGATCGTCTGCTTGATCGCGACGACGTTCGGGTCGTTCGCGGCCTGCAGCAGTAGTTCGAGCACGGGCTGGAAGCTCTCGTACGGATGATGCAGGAGCACGTCGCCCTGATCGATCACATCGAACATGTTGCTGTTCGCGGCAATGCGGCGCGGAATCGCGGGCACGTGCGGCACGAACTTGAGGTCGGGGCGATCGACCATCTCGGGCAGCTGCATGAGCCGTACGAGATTCACGGGGCCATCGACGAAATAGCAGTCCTTTTCGTCGAGGCCGCTTTCGTCGAGCAGGCGCTTCACGAGATGCGGGGGCGTTTCCGCCGACACTTCGAGACGCACCGCATTGCCGAGGTGCCGCGCGGGCAGTTCGCCCTGCAGCGCCACGCGCAGGTTGGTGATTTCGTCTTCGTCGACGAAGAGTTCACTGTTGCGCGTGATGCGGAACTGGTTGCAGCTGCGCACGACGAGGCTCGGGAACAGCTCGCCCACGAAGCGCTGCAAGAGCGAGCCGAGCAGCACGAAGCCGTGCTGGAAGCCGGAAAGCTCCTGCGGCATGCGCACGAGGCGCGGCAGCGCGCGCGGCGCCTGCACGATGCCCATGACGGCCTGGCGCCCGAAAGCGTCCTTGCCTTCGAGCTCGACCACGAAGTTCAGGCTCTTGTTGAGCACGCGCGGGAACGGGTGCGCGGGATCGAGCCCGATGGGCGTGAGAACGGGCAGCAGTTCGTCGAAGAAGTATTTGCGCGCCCATGCGGTTTGCGCTTCGTTCCAGGCGTCGGTGCCGTGGAAGTAGATGCCTTCCTGTTCGAGCGCGGGCAGCACGGTGTCGTGCAGCATGCGGTACTGGCGATGCACGAGACGCTGCGCGCGCTCGACCACGAGGTCGTACACGTGCTGCAGCGACATGCCGTCGGGCGAGAGCACGCCCGGGTTGTCGCGCATCTGCTCCTGAAGCCCGGCCATACGGACTTCGAAGAATTCGTCGAGGTTGCTGCTGGTGATACAGATGAAGCGCAAGCGCTCCAGCAAAGGAACAGCGGGATCGGACGCCTGTGCGAGCACGCGCTCATTGAATCCCAGAATGCCCAGTTCGCGATTGAGTAGGGGATAGCGGATGGACATCGGCAATGAAAACGGAATGTCAGGAATGGATTCGAACGGACGCTCGGAAATTCTCACAGTAATATGACTTTATTGTGACTTTCGAAGTGTCATAAATTTTACGCCGCATTTTCGCGAAATCGACAAGTCGCGTTGCGAACATGCACGCTGGGTAAAAGTACCCATGGTCATGACCAATGCGAGGAGCGACATGGTGAAGTCGGCTACGCTTAAAATGACGCATTTGGACAGCGCGGCGGCGGCGCAGCAAGCCCGCATGGCTGCGCGTTCGTCTCTGTATGCACGCATGGAGCCTGCCCCTTCGATGGTCACCAATCCCCAACTGCTTGCCGCCGTCGATCTCGGTTCGAACAGCTTTCGTCTGATCGTCGGCCGCGTCGAGGAAACCGATGCCGGCAGCCAGATCTACCCGGTGGACGCGCTGCGCGAACCGGTGCGCCTCGCGGCCGGCCTCTCGAGGGACAAACTGCTCGACCGCGCCTCGCAGGTGCGCGGCTGGGACGCGCTCAAGCGCTTCGGCGAGCGCCTGCGCGACTTTCATCCCGACCAGGTGCGCGCGGTGGCGACCAATACGCTGCGTGTCGCCAAGAACGCGCGCGAGTTTCTCACCGAGGCGGAAGCCGCGCTCGGGTTCCCGATCGAAGTGATCGCGGGGCGCGAAGAAGCGCGCCTCATCTATGCGGGCGCCGCGCACTCGGTGCCGGCGAGCGCGGGCAAGCGCTTCGTGGTGGACATCGGCGGCGGCTCGACCGAGTTCATCATCGGCGCGCACTACACGCCGATCCGCATGGAAAGCCTCTATATCGGCTGCGTGAGCCATAGCCGCCAGTTCTTCCCGTCGGGCAACGTCGACGAGTACACCATGCGCCAGGCCGAACTCGCGGCCACGCGTGAAATCCAGATCATTTCCTCCGACTACCGCAAGACCGGCTGGGACCAGGCGATCGGCTCGTCGGGTACGGCGCGCGCGCTCGCGGAACTCGTCGAGGCGAACGGCTTCAATGATCCCGGCATCACGCACGGCATTTCGCGCGGTGGCCTCGAACGCCTGAAGCGCGCGCTCATCAAGGCCGAGAACGTCAACCGGCTCAAGCTCGTCGCGCTCAAGCCCGACCGCATCCCGGTGCTGGCGGGCGGTCTCTCGATCATGATCGCGGTGTTCGAGGAGCTCGGTATCGACTATGTCGACACCACGGACGGCGCGTTGCGCCTGGGCGTGCTCTACGACCTGCTGGGCCGCTCGCAGCACGAGGACATGCGTACGGTCACGGTGGAGGGCTTCATGCGCCGCTACGGCGTGGATCGCGCGCAGGCGGGGCGCATTGGCGAGCTGGCCGTGAAGTTCTACGATCAGTTCGAGGAGCCCGACGACGAGCGCCGCGAAGAGAACCGCATGTTCCTCACGTGGGCGGCGTCGCTGCACGAAATCGGGCTTTCCATCTCGCACAGCGCGTACCACAAGCATTCGGCCTACATCGCCAGCAACGCGGACATGCCCGGCTTCTCGCGCACCGACCAGGCGCGCCTCGCCGCGCTGGTGCTCGGCCACGTGGGCAAGCTCGGCAAGCTCTCGCAAACGCGCGATGTGGAATGGACGCTGCTGTTCTGTCTGCGTCTCGCCGCGCTGCTGACGCGCCGCCGCGCCGATGTCGGTCTGCCGCACATCAAGGTGGAGGAGGAGGGCAGCGGCTACGAAGTGCTGCTGCCCAATGCCTGGGTCCAGAATAATCCGCTCACCGATTACAACCTCGTTCAGGAAGCGGCGGAATGGGGCAAGATCGGCATTCCGTATCGCGTGGTCTATACGGAGGAGTGAGCGTAGCGCGCTGCGCCTCGTCTGACTGCGCCGATAAAAAAGCCCGGCTCGTTCGTGAGCCGGGCTTTTTTTGTTGACTCATCCTGCCCACTGGGGAGCGGATGAGGTTTTAACGCGTGACAGCTTCGCCGAGGAAGTGGCGCGCGTAACGCTCGTTGATTTCCGAGAGGCGGAAGAGCGTAAGGAAGTCGGCGGTGTTGAAGTCGGGGTCCCAGGCGGGCGCGCCACAGATCTTCGCGCCGAGGCGCAGATAGCCCTTGATGAGCGGCGGCGGCACGGCCGGCGTGCCGGTGCGCAGTTCCTCGACGGGCAGCGGCGTGTGCGGGAACGCGCGGTATTCGGGCGCGGTCAGCGCGTTCGCGCCGAGCGCGCAGTACAGGTTCGCCGCGTAGTGGCCACCGTCAGCCATGGCCACGCTCGCGCAGCCGAGCATCGTCTCGTAGCCGTTGTGCTGCATATAGCCGCCGAGACCGCCCCACAGCGACATGATGACGGAGCCGCTGCGGTAGTCGGGATGCACGCACGAGCGGCCCACCTCGACCATTTTCGGACGCAGATGCGCGAGGCGCGAGACGTCGAATTCGCTTTCGGCATAGAGGCGGCCGATGCGCGCGGCCTGGTGCGGCGGCAGCACGCGATAGGTGCCGACGACCTTGAGCGTGTCGAGGTCGCGCACGAGCAGGTGGTCGCAGTAGGCGTCGAAGGCGTCGACGTCGAGGCCGGCGGGGCCGGTCAGGCGTGCGCCCATCTCTTCGGCGAAAACGCGGTAGCGCAGGCGCTGGGCTTCGCGCAGCTCCTCGTCGGTGCGAGCCCAGGCCACCTGCAGCCGATGCTGCGCGGTGACCGTTTCTTCGGCACGCGGCAAGCGTCGGTTCGACTCGAACAGCGTCGAGGCGAACGGCAGGGTGGGCGTCGGCAGATCTCGCATAGGGCGTCCTGGTCGGAAGTAAGAGAACTTTTCCGGCAATGTAGTAATACGCGGTTACGTTTCCATGAAAACGCAATGACGATTCGATGACGTGGCGTCAGGCAGACGGACGAGGTGGCTCGAAAGGCGGAGGGCGGCGGGCGCGTTTGAAGGGCGTTTGAACCGCGTTTGAACCGCGCTTGAACCGCTGTAGGGGCCGCGTGCAGGCGGCCCGGTGGGCAGACGCAGGCGGGGTCGGGGCTAGACGAGATCGGGCGTGATGGCCGCGTGGAGGACCGCCTGGTCACCGCCGTCGCGCTCACGGCTCGCAAGCCAGAGCACGCCGGCCTTCTTGACGGCCCAACTGCGCGAATCGGCGCCGCCCGAGAGCAGCCGCGCCGCGACCTCGCCGAGCGTGGGCTGATGGCCCACCACGACGACCGTGGACGCGAGGCCCTTGGGCCAGCCGACGGAGGTCAGCACCTCCTCGACGCTCGCATCGGGGGCGAGTTCGCGCACGACGCGATATTGGTCGGTGAGCGCCTCGGCGGTCTGGATGGTGCGTGCGGCGGGGCTGGCGAGGATCACGGCGTCGTCGGGCAGGCGCGCGCGCAGCCAGCGCGCGACGTTCTGCGCCTGCTTGCGCCCGCGTGTGGTGAGCTGGCGGGAGAGGTCGCTGGCGGCGATGTCTTCGGCTTCGGCGTGGCGCCAGAGGATGAGGTGCATGGCGTCTCCTTTTTTGGCGGTATGGGGTGCACGTGCGGCGTGTCCTGTCATGGTGCACGCCAGGCCGGTATGCGGCAAGCGCGTGATGTGGATCGCTTTTCGTCGCTATGGCTCACTCAGATTTGACGGCGTGGCATCAGTGCCGATACAATCGCTGATTCGTCGGAGCGTAGCGCAGCCTGGTAGCGCATCTGATTTGGGATCAGAGGGTCGTAGGTTCGAATCCTATCGCTCCGACCAGCAATACCGAGGGGTTACACGCCATTGGCCTGTAGCCCCTTTTTCTTTTTCTCCCATGTTGGGTCATACGCGCTCGCGTCTCGTCGTACGGCTTGCGTTCCCTTTGAAAAGCCACCGAGCCTATAAAATACCGATCGGCCACCACTCCCGTGGCGATCGCACCCTGGCAGCCATGTTACGTTTATCCGAAGTCAAACTCCCCCTCGACCACGCCGAAAGCGAACTTGAAGCCGCGATTCGGGGACGTCTCGCGGAACTCGGCGTGGGGGCGGATGCGCTCGTGCGTTACACCGTATTCCGCCGTGCGCACGACGCACGCAAGCGCTCGGATATCAAGCTGACCTATATCGTCGACGTCGAAGTCAAGGACGAAGCGGCCGCGCTCAAGCGGATCGCCGGCAAGCCGCATTGCGGGGTGACGCCGGACATGACCTACCGCTTTGTCGCCAAGGCGCCCGAGCACTCGACGCATCCGCGTCCGGTGGTGATCGGCATGGGGCCATGCGGCCTGTTCGCGGGACTGATCCTCGCGCAGATGGGCTTTCGTCCCATCATCCTCGAACGCGGCAAGGCCGTGCGCGAGCGCACCAAGGACACCTTCGGGCTGTGGCGCAAGTCCGTGCTCAACCCCGAATCCAACGTGCAGTTCGGCGAAGGCGGGGCCGGGACGTTTTCCGACGGCAAGCTGTACAGCCAGATTAAGGATCCGCACCACTACGGCCGCAAGGTGCTCGAGGAGTTCGTCAAGGCGGGCGCGCCGGAAGACATCCTGTATCTGAGCCGGCCGCACATCGGCACGTTCCGTCTCGTCAGCATGGTGGAAAAAATGCGCGCCACCATCCACGAGCTGGGCGGTGAAGTGCGCTTCGAAACCCGCGTCGAAGACATCGAGATCGAACAGGGCAAGGTGCGCGCGCTCAAGCTTTCGAACGGCGAGACGCTGCCGTGCGACCACGTCGTGCTGGCCGTCGGCCACAGCGCCCGCGACACGTTCCAGATGCTGCACGATCGCGGCGTGTTCATGGAAGCCAAGCCGTTTTCGCTGGGCTTTCGGATCGAGCATCCGCAGGGGCTGATCGATCGCAGCCGTTTCGGCAAGTTTGCGGGCCACAAGCAACTCGGCGCGGCCGACTACAAGGTGGTGCATCACGCCAACAATGGACGGGCGGTCTATAGCTTCTGCATGTGCCCGGGCGGCACGGTGGTCGCGGCGACCTCCGAACCCGGCCGCGTGGTCACCAATGGCATGAGCCAGTATTCGCGGGCCGAGCGCAACGCGAATGCGGGCATCGTCGTCGGCATCACGCCGGAGGACTATCCGGGCGGTCCGCTCGCGGGCATCGCCTTCCAGCGCAAGTGGGAAGAGCGGGCGTTCGAACTCGGCGGCGGCAATTACCAGGCGCCGGGCCAACTGGTCGGCGACTTTATCGCCGGTCGTCCGTCGACGTCGCTGGGCTCCGTGGTGCCGTCTTACAAGCCGGGTGTGCACCCGACCGATCTCAGCACCGCGCTGCCCGACTACGTGATCGAAGCCATCCGCGAAGCCCTGCCTCAGATCGACAGGAAGATCGCAGGCTTCGCGATGCACGACGCCGTGCTCACCGGCGTGGAGACGCGCACGTCGTCGCCGCTGCGCATTCGTCGCAAAGACAATTACCAGAGCATGAACGTCGAAGGTCTGTATCCGGCGGGCGAAGGCGCCGGGTATGCCGGTGGTATCTACTCGGCGGCCATCGACGGCATCGAAGTGGCGCAAGCCGTGGCGCTCGATATGACGTCGGCGCAGGCGTCTTGATAGCAACAAGCTCTGCCGCCCTTATTGCACACCGCCCACATCGGGCTGGCGGCGTGTATTAAGCGGCGTTTGCCCCGGACGTCAGCGCGACGTCCGGCGGCGGTCCGGTCGCCCCTCGGCGATCGCAAAGTGACCCGCCCCCAATTTCCGCCTCCTCCAATCTCTCAAAATACTGTATAAATATACAGGTGGAGGCGAGTCGACCTCCTTCTTGCCGATGCCCCATTTCTTGCCGGGCAGGGCGAAGCGTTCCCATCAATCAGGCCACGAACATGGCAGCAGCAGCCCAGACCACTGCGCAGACCACCGCGCAACTCGCCGCGCACTTGCCCCCCCGGCTGCAAAGCCGCGTGTGGCAAGGCGATCAGCTCGCGCGCGCCAGCGAGCGCACGGTGCCGAGCGGCCACGCGACGCTCGACGCCCAGCTCCCCGGCGCCGGCTGGCCCTCGGGCAGCCTGACCGAGCTGCTCGTCGAACAGGGCGGCGTGGGCGAGATGCGACTTGTCGCGCCGGCGCTGCGCGCGCTCACCGCGCAGGCGGGCCGGCACGTGCTGCTCGTCGCGCCGCCGTGGCGCCCATACGCCTGCGCGCTCAAGGCGTGGGGGCTCGCGCTCGATCGCGTGATCTGGGTGCGCGCGGCCGAAGACGAAGCCGCCTGGGTGGCCGAACAGGCGCTCAAGCAGGAAGGCATGGGCGCCGTGCTGCTCTGGCAGGCGAAGGCGCGCGCCGACGCCGTGCGCCGTCTACAGGTCGCCGCCCAGGATTCGCAGGCGCTCGCATTTCTCGTGCGGCCGCTCGCCGCGCGCAACCAGTCGTCGCCGGCGCCGCTGCGCATGACCTGCTCGCCGGTGCCGCCGCCCGACGACGCGAGCCTGAACCGCCGGCAATGGATGCAGTTCGCCGCGCTCTCCGTCGATATTTTCAAGCGCCGCGGGCCGCCGCCCGCCCAGCCACTCGTCATTACATTGCCGCTGCAGGATGCGGTGCTGCCCCAGCCGGACGCAGCTTCCGTCGTCATGCCGTGGCCCGGGGTCAATCATGCTGTGGATCGCCGTCACCTTGCCGTTGTTGCCGCTGGAGGCCGTCAGACCTCTGATGCCGCCGGCGCCGTCAACGCCGCTCCTGCCTGAAAGCGTCGATGCCCATGTCACCAGCGCGCCGCGCTGCTACGCGCTCGCCGACCACACGCGCATCCTGATCGCCGATCTCGACGCGCTGCGCGCAGGCGTCGAGCCCGGCAACACGCGCTCGCATGCGCTCGCGCTCGCGCCGGGGCTCGTGCTGCTCGAAGCCGATCCGGCGCGCGAGACCCGCGCGTTCGAGGCGCTCGCGCTCGCGTTGCTCGCCTATACGCCCAAGGTGTCGTTCGCGCAGTCGCACACGCTGCTGCTCGAAGTCGGCTCGAGCTTGCGTCTGTTCGGCGGCGTGCGTGCGCTGCTCGCCAGGGTCGCGGCGACAGTGGCCGGCTGCGGGCACACCGCGCGCATGGCGTGCGCGCCCACGGCGTGGGGGGCATGGACGCTCGCGCAGGCGCGCGTCACGCGTTCGTCGCGCCGCTGGCATGTGCTCAAGGAAACAACGCTCGCGCGCGTGCTCGACTCACTGCCGGTCACGCTTGCGCCGTTCGCCGCGCAGCACGACCACGCGCTCACGCAGATCGGCTGCGCGACGCTCGGCGATTTGCGGCGGTTGCCGCGCGACGGCATCGTGCGTCGTTTCGGCGACGGCGTGCTCGGCTGGCTCGCGCAGGCGCGCGGCGAGGCGCCCGATCCGCGCGTCTGGTTTGCCGCGCCGCCGTCGTTTCACGCGTCGCTCGAATTGCAGGCGCGCGTGGAGAGTGCCGAGGCGCTGCTCTTTGCCGCGCGCCGGCTCGTGATGCAGCTGGCCGGCTGGCTGGCAGCGCAGCACGCGGCCTTGAGCGGCTTCGAACTGCGCCTGGAGCACGAACTGGCTTCGCGTCACGCGCCGCGCACCTCGACGCTCACGATCGCCTGGGCATCGCCTTCGCGCGACGCCGAGCATCTGCTGTGGCTGCTTCGCGAGCGCCTGAATCAGACTGAGCTTGCCGCGCCCGTGATCGGTCTTGCGCTCGTCGCCTCGCAGGTGAGCGAATACGCGGCGCCCACCGACACGCTCTTTCCGATGGCCGAGGCTGCCGAGGCATCGCTCGGGCAGCTCTTCGAGCGCATCGGCGCGCGGCTTGGCGAGCAGAACGTGCTGCAGCTTTTCGTCGAGGACGATCACCGGCCCGAGTTGGCGATGTCGGCGCGGCCTTACCGCGAGAGCGGCGCGAAGCGTACGCGCAGGCCGCGCAAGGCAGGCAAGCCGCAGCAGGAAGCCGGCGCGAGCGCGCCCGTGCAAAGCGCCTTCGACCTGCCCGAGGTGCCGCTGCCGACCCAGCCGCGTCCGGCGTGGTTGCTCGAAAAGCCGCTCAAGCTCGCGACGCGCGGCGATCGGCCCGTTTATCGCCGGCCGCTGAAGACGCTCACGCGCACCGAGCGCATCGAGTCCGGCTGGTGGGACGGCGAGGGCGTCGGGCGCGACTACTACGTCGCCGCCGACGACCAGGGTCGCATGTTCTGGCTGTATCGCGAGCGCATTGGCGGCCAGTGGTATCTGCAAGGGCTGTTCGGCTAGCGCTTATTCGTCGTTCTTTCGGGTTTCAGGAATCATGTCGATCAGCGGGACGGGCGCGTCGTCGCCTCCACAGTTGCCGCCGCAGTTGGCCGCGCAGCTGCCTGACTACGCCGAGCTGCACTGCCTGACCAATTTCACCTTCCTGCACGGCGCGTCGCGACCGGGCGAGATGGTCGAGCAGGCGATCCGCCACGGCTACCGCGCGCTCGCGATCACCGACGAATGCTCGTTCGCGGGCGTCGTGCGCGCCTGGAGTGCGCTCAACGAATACGACGAGGCGCGCAAAAAGGCGTATGACGAAGCCGTGCGCGAGGCCCGCGAACGCGGCGGCCATGCCGCCGCCGCGGCGCTGGGCCCGTTCGAGCCGTCGCTGCACCTGCTGATCGGCAGCGAGCTGAATCTCGTCGACGAACATGGCGCCCCGTTCTGCACGATCGTTGCGCTCGCAACGACACGCGAAGGCTACGGCAACCTCTGCGAGCTGATCACGCTGGCTCGCTCGCGGGCGGCAAAGGGCAGCTATCGCGTGCATCCCGCCGATTTCACCGAGCCCGAGCCCGGTTTCGAGCATCTGCAGCACTTGCGCGAGTGCGTGTTGCTGCTCGTGCCGCAACGCGCGGCCACGCTCGCGCAAACGCTGCGCGCCGCGCACTGGCTCGCGGGCTTCGCGGCCGAGCGCGCCTGGCTCGCGCTCGAACTCTGGCAGACCGGCGGCGACGACACGCAGATCGAAGTGCTACGCCATGTCTCGCAGGAGAGCGGCCTGCCGCTCGTCGCGGCGGGCGGTGTGCTGATGCACGCCCGTTCGCGCAAGCCGTTGCAGGATACGCTGAGCGCGATCCGTATCGGCAAGCCGCTCGCTTCGTGCGGGCGCGCGCTGGAAGCGAATGCGGAGCGGCATCTGCGCTCGCGCGTGCGGCTTGGCGCGATTTATCCGCGCGAGGCGCTCGACGCGACGCTCGACGTCGCGCGCCGTTGCACGTTTTCGCTCGGCGAGCTGGCCTACGAATATCCCGAGGAACTGGTGCCGCCCGGCGAGACGCCCCAGTCGTGGCTGCGCAAGCTCGTGATGAAGGGCGCACTGGAGCGCTGGCCCGACGGCCTGAACGACAAGCGCCGGGATCAGATCGAGCAGGAACTCGGGCTCATCGACGAGTTGAAGTACGAGAAGTACTTCCTCACGGTGCACGACATCGTCCGCTTCGCGCGCGATCAGAAGATCCTGTGCCAGGGGCGAGGCTCGGCGGCGAACTCGGTGGTTTGCTACTGCCTGAAGATCACGGAGATCGACCCCGTGCGCATGAACATGCTCGTGGCGCGTTTTCTCTCCCGCGCGCGCAACGAGCCGCCCGATATCGACGTCGACTTCGAGCATCAGCGCCGAGAAGAGGTCATTCAGTACATCTACCGCAAGTACGGCACGCGCCGCGCCGCGCTGGCCGCGACGCTCATCACCTATCGCTCGCGCAGCGCGTTGCGCGATGTCGGCAAGGCGCTCGGCCTCGACAATGCGCTCGTCGAAAAGCTCTCGGGCGCGCATCAGTGGTGGGACGGCCCCGATTCGATCGCGCGCCATCTGGAGGAAGCGGGCTTTTCGCCCGACTCGCACGTGACGCAGCAGCTCATCCGCCTCACGCGCGAGCTGCGCGGTTTTCCGCGCCATCTTTCGCAGCACGTGGGCGGTTTCGTGATCGCGCGCGACAAGCTCTCGCGCCTCGTGCCGATCGAAAACGCGGCGATGAAGGACCGCTACGTGATCGAGTGGGACAAGGACGATATCGACGCGCTGCGGCTGTTGAAAGTGGACGTGCTCGCGCTCGGCATGCTCTCGGCGATCCGGCGCTCGCTCGAATTCGTGGCGCTCAGGCGCGGGTTGCCCGAGATGCGCGTGCAGGACATTCCGGTCGAGGACCCGGCGGTGTACCGCATGTGCGCCAGGGCCGATACGGTCGGCGTGTTCCAGATCGAGTCGCGCGCGCAGCAGAGCATGTTGCCGCGTTTGCGGCCGCGCACGTACTACGACCTCGTGATCCAGGTGGCGATCGTGCGACCGGGGCCGATTCAGGGCGACATGGTGCATCCGTACCTCAAGCGCCGGCACGGCGACGAGCCAGTGGAATATGCGAAGGAAGAATTGCGCCCGGTGCTCGAACGTACGCTCGGCGTGCCGATCTTCCAGGAGCAGGTGATGCATCTCGCGATGGTCGCCGCGGACTACACCGGCGAGGAAGCCGACAAGCTGCGCCGCGCGATGGCCGCATGGCGGCGCGATGGAGATCTGCGGCCGTATCAGGCCGATCTCACGAAGCGCATGCTCAAGAAGGGCTACTCGCCGGAATTCGCCGAGCGCATCTGCAAGCAGATCGAGGGTTTCGGCGACTACGGCTTTCCGGAAAGCCATGCGGCGAGTTTCGCGCTGCTCGTCTACACGAGTTCGTGGCTCAAGCGTTACGAGCCCGCCGCATTTCTGGCAGGACTGCTGAATAGTCAGCCGCTCGGTTTCTATTCGCCTTCCCAGCTCGTGCAGGATGCGAAGCGTCATGGCGTGCAGGTGCGCGCGCCCGATATCGCGTTGAGCGACTGGGCGTCGGTGCTGGTGCGGCGCGACGCACCCGGCGAGCGGCTCGATGGCGAGGCGGTTCGCGCACGCAACGCCGAGGTGCTGCGTTATCGCGCGCTGCTGGGTGCGGCCGTGCTGACGCGCAGGGGCACGCTCAAGCGCGGCGGCCGGCGGCACAGGTTCATGGACGGACTCAAGCGCGTCGTGCACTTGCGCATTGCGCTTGCGCCGCAGCGCTATGGACGCGGCGGGCCGGCCGTGCGCCTCGGCTTCAGTCTCATCAAGGGCTTTTCCGAAGATGCCGCGCGGCGTGTGATTGAGGCGCGCGAGCGCGCGCCGTTCGCCGACGTCGACGATCTCGCGCGCCGCGCGGCGCTCACGCGACGCGAGCTGGAGGCGCTGGCGGCGTCGAACGCGCTCGAGAGCATCGCGGGCCACCGGCGCGAGGCATGGTGGGCCGTGACCGCGCAGCACGCGGTGCCTGCGCTTTTGCGCGACGCGCCCGTTGCCGAGGCGCCGCTCGCGCTGCCGCGCGCTTCTGAAGGTGCGGAAATCGTCGCCGATTACGCGAGCCTGCGTCTCACGCTCAATCGCCATCCGCTCGAACTGCTGCGCCACGGCCTCGCGAAGCAGCGTTTTCGCACGGCGGAGCAGCTGGCGCATTGCCGGCACGGCATGCTCGCGCGCGTGTGCGGGATCGTGACGGTGCGCCAGCGGCCGGGCACGGCAAACGGCACGATCTTCGTATCGCTCGAGGACGAGACCGGCAGCGTCAACGTGATCGTGCACGCGTCGCTCGTCGAGTTGCAGCGCAAGGAACTGCTAGGGTCTTCGCTGCTGGCGGTGGCGGGCGTGGTGCAGCGCGAGGGCGAGGTCGTGCACCTCGTGGCGCACCGGCTGGAGGACCACAGCCGGCTGCTCGGGCGGCTCGCCACAGAGAGCCGCAATTTTCACTGAATTTTCACTGGCGAGCGGCCGGCACGCCGTCTCTCATGAAAGCGTCGAGCACGGCGCGAATCGCCACGTCGAACGGCGTGCGGCGGCCCATCCCCAGCGTTTCGAGGCGGCTCGAATCGAGATGACAGTCGCGCGGGCGCGGCGTGGCGTCGGTGGGCGTGGGCTGTGCGAGCAGACGCGCCTCTACGCCAAGCGCCTGCGCGATCCGTTGGGCGATGTCGTACTTCGTCATCGGCTCGTCGCCGGACCACTGCGCGACCCCGCGCACCGCGTTGCCGTCTGCGCAGCGCAGCAACAGTTCGCGGATCACGAACGCCACGTCGGGCGTGAGAGTGGGGTAGCGCGTGGCCCACGCGTCCATCGGCGCCGCCTGCGCCCCGGTCTCTCCCGAAGCGACGATGGCCGGCACGAGGCTCGTGACCGCGGATTCGTGCCAGCCGACGATCGGCCCGTACAGCAACGGCAGGCGCAGCACGAGTGCGTTGTCGCTGGTTTCGAGCAAGGCCCGTTCGCCTTCGAGCTTGCTGTGGCCGTAGGCGTTGAGCGGATTCGGCGTGTCGTCGACGCGGTAGGGCGGCTCGGTGCCGTCGAAGACGTAGTCGGTGGAGATCGAGAGCACCCACGCGCCGCGCTGCCGCGCCGCCGCGGCGACGCTGCGCACCGCATCGACATTGAGCGCGCGCGCCGCTGCCGGATCGTGCTCGCACACATCGGGGCGGCGCTCGGCAGCGGCCAGCACGATCGCGTCGGGCGCCTCGCGCTCGACGAACGCGTTCACGGCCTGCGTATCGCGCACATCGAGCACAGTCTGTTGCGGGCCGCCGTGACGGAACGCGGTCGGCACGACTTGCCAGGCGGTATCGGCGGCGAGTTCGCGCACCACGGCGCGCCCAAGCAGGCCAGACGCGCCGATCACGGCAACCTTGAACATGGCCCGGACCGTCAGCTGGCCGTACCGACGACGGTGTAGCCGGCTTCGTCGATCGCCGTTTTCAGGACTTCGGCGCTCTGGCTCGATTCGACCTTCACGCGGCCGGCGGCCAGATCGATCTCGACCCGGGCTTGCGCGTCGTGTTCGTGGATCGCGCGCGTGACGGCGCCTACGCAGTGCTGGCAGCTCATGCCTTCGACGTTGAACTGAATCATCGTGTGTTCCTTTTTCAGAGATTGAGGCTTGTCCTACTCGATATGAGGCCGCTGGCGGATTATGCCAGCGGGGACTGGATGCCGCGCTGGACCTTCCCATCGTGGGAAGGTGTACGATCAGTGCATTGATCAAACGATCGACCAGACAGCGGGAGAACGGCGTGAACATCGGTGAAGCGGCGCGTGAATCGGGCGTTACGGCAAAAATGATCCGGTACTACGAAAGTGTCGGGCTGCTCGCGCCCAAAGGGCGTACGGAGTCCGGCTACCGCGTCTATGGCGCGGAGGAAGTGCATTCGCTGCGCTTCATCCGCCAGGCGCGCCGGCTCGGCTTTCTGGTAGAGGACATCCGACGCCTGCTGGCGCTCTGGCACGACCGCTCCCGCGCGAGCTCCGAGGTCAAATCGATCGCGCTCGAACATGTCGCGGAACTCGACCAGCGCATCGCCGAACTCTCCCAGATGCGCGACACGCTCGCCCACCTGGCCTCGCACTGCCAGGGCAACGACCGGCCCGACTGCCCGATCATCGAACGGCTTGCCGACGCCGCGACTACAGAGTGCCACGAGCCCGGCCACGTGCACTGAGCGCAGGTGCAACCGCGGCGGGCAAATTGACGCAACCACATGGGCTGTTTGCACCGTATTGGTGCGATGTAACGTGGTTGCCGTCAAGTCTCCGTGAATTCGCTGGAAAATGTGTCGATAGAACATGATGTTGCCGATTCGCACTTAGGGGTCATTCCAGAATGGAATGCACAGTATTCGGGCAATTCACTGGCAAAGTTCGGTGCAACCGTTACAATACGGGTTATCCCTGATGAGGGTTATCCCTGATGCGAATTCACCGGGGATCGCCGAACCGAATCCTTGGAGCACACCGTCATGTTTGCATTCCTTCTTGAAAAGCTGAGCAACTGGTTTGAAACTGCCGAACGTCGTCGCCGCGAAGCGTATCTCGCCTCGTCGGCCGATATCGTCCAGCTCGAGCAGCGCCTTCGTTCGATCGAAACGAACGGCTACAACTCGCTGTAAGCCAGCTTTGACCGGGCTTCAGTCCGGTTGAAGCAGCACGATCTCAAGCCCCGCATTGGCGGGGCTTTGTCATTTCTGCACCGCCGATGGAACCGAGTCTGAGCCTTCCCACCGGGGTAAGGTAAAGTCTTTTTGCGACAAGCCGTCATAGCAATGGTGTCGCTTTCTCTCCGGGGGCCGTTCATGGTGCTAGACCGCATTTCCCACCGCATGCCTGTGTTGCCGCGCCGCGCGTTGCGTCGTTTTTCTGTTGCGCGTGCGGGCCTGATCGTCGTCGTCGTGGCGTGCGCCAGCGCCGGCGCGCATGCCGGGCAGCCGCTCATTCTGGATACACAAAGAGGGATCAGCGACGGCCAACCGGGGCTGGTGCTGCAAAACGCGCCGCTCTCGCACGAGCCGATGGTTCAGGCGACGCAACCGGCGGGTCTCGCGCCGGATTCTTCGCAGCCGTATGTCGTCGCGCCGTACGTGGAAGTGCAGCAGGGCGGCGGGAGGCCGACACCGCCGCGGCCGCCGCGCCCCCCTCATCGCCCAAACCCGCCGCTTCCCCAGCCGCTACCGTCCGGGCAGTGACGCCGTTCAGGCGGGTTTGAGTCCGGGGCTTAGTCGCCGCGCGACTCGATCCTGAATTGCGCGCCGGCGTCCTGGCCGAGATTTTTCACGAGCCACGGGAGCGCCTCTTTCATCGCCGCTTCGAGCGTGTACGGCGGGTTCAGGATGAACATGCCGCTGCCGTAGAGGCCGAAGCCGTCTTCGGGCGGGTTGCTCACCGAAAGCGTGAGGTGCAGCCAGTTCTTGTTCTGCAGGCGCTTGAGTTGCTCCGGGAAGCGCTGCGATTCGGGACGGGTGACCTGCGGATACCAGACCGCATAGGTGCCGTTCGCGAAGCGTTTGAGACTTTCCTCGACGCACGTCAGCGTGCGCGCATAGTCGCGCTTGTCCTCGAAAGACGGGTCGATCAGCACGAGCGCCCGGCGCGGCGGCGGGGGCAGGAGCGCCTTGATGCCGTCGAAGCCGTCGCCCGCATAGATCATCACGCGGCGGCCCGCGTCGTGGAAGCGGTGGCGCAGCACGTCGATTTCCGTGCTGTGCAATTCGAACAGCCGCATGCGGTCCTGCTCGCGCATGAGGCGCCATGCGAGATAGGGCGAGCCGGGATAGAAGCGCAACTCACCGTCGGGGTTCAGCGCCGCCACTTCGTCGACGTAGTCCGAGAGCGCCGCAGGCAGGTCGTTGCGGCCCCACAGCTTGCCGACGCCCGTGTCGAACTCGGCGTTCTTCGTCGCGTAGCCTTCGCGCAATGCATAGGCGCCGGCGCCCGCGTGAGTGTCGATGTACCAGTACGCCTTGTCCTTCTTGCCGAGGTAATGCAGCAGTTGCACGACAACGGCGTGTTTCAGGACATCGGCATGATTGCCGGCGTGGAAGGCGTGACGGTAGCTCAGCATGATGGACGGGACACGAGGTCCGGTGAATACGGGGAAGACGGCAGCGGCGGCGCGATGACTGCGCCGCCCGCGAGGCCGCGTATTGTACGCCACCGCAAGACGCGACCCGCGGTACGCCGTCCGTCCGGCTATGCCTGCGCGCGAATCCGCCCCGCGGTGTCGGGTGCGCCGCGCCTCGCGGGTACGCGCTCCACGTCAGTCGTAAGCGTCGCCGACGATCGCCTCGATCTGCGCCTTGACGTCCGGCGTGATCTTTTCCGCCACGTCGCGCGCCTTCATGTTTTCGCCGATCTGCTCGATGCGCGAGGCCCCGGTGATGACCGTGCTCACGTGCGGATTCTTCAGGATCCACGCGAGCGCCAGTTGCCCCACCGAGCAGTCGAGTTGTTTCGCGAACTCGGCGAGCTTGCCGACGATCTCGTTCTTGTCGGGGTCGGTGACGTTCTTGCGCAGCCAGTCGTAGCCCTGCAGTTCCGCGCGGCTGCCCGTCGGCACGCCGCCGCGGTACTTGCCGGTGAGCAGACCCGAGGCGAGCGGGCTCCAGGTGGTGAGGCCGAGGCCGATGTCTTCGTAGAGCCGGCGGTATTCGTCTTCCACGCGCGTGCGGTGAAACAGGTTGTATTGCGGCTGCTCCATGACCGGCTTGTGCAGGTGATGGCGCTCCGCGATCTCCCACGCGGCGCGGATTTCGTCGGCGCTCCATTCCGAGGTGCCCCAGTAGAGCGCCTTGCCGCGCGTGATCATGTCGCTCATTGCCCAGACGGTTTCCTCGACCGGCGTGTTCGGGTCGGGGCGGTGGCAGAACACGAGATCGACGTAGTCGAGCTGCAGCCGCTCGAGCGAGCCGTCGATGGCGTTCATGAGGTACTTGCGGTTGAGCGTGTGGTACTGGTTGGGCGCTTCGTTCAAGCCCCAGTAGAACTTGGTCGAGACCACATAGCTCACGCGCGGCCACGCGAGTTCCTTGAGCGCCTGGCCCATGAGCGCTTCCGACTTGCCGCCGGCGTAGGCCTCGGCGTTGTCGAAGAAGTTGATGCCGGCGTCGCGCGCCGCCGCGAGCGATTCGCGCGCGAGCCTGGCGTCGACCTGGTTGCCGTAGGTGACCCACGAGCCGATGGACAGTTCGCTTACCTGCAGGCCTGAGCGGCCCAGTCGCCGATAGTTCATGAACGCCTCCTTGTGAGCCGATAAAGCTAGCACGACTTGGCCGTTGCTGCTGAACGGCTTGCGCCGTGCGCGCCGCGCCTTGCAGTGCGGCGAAAATCTCTTTTGCCTGTCCTGCTCGATGCTTCGACGAGGCGCCTTCATGCACAATAGCCTCGTTGGCCGCGACGCAACATCCGACCGGATGGCATAAGCCATTCGTCAGGTTTGACGGCGCGCGCTCCGAGGTTTCATCCTGTCCCGTTCACTCACCTGGAGGTGCCCGATGTCGTCTCTCTCTCTGAACACGAAACTCGATGGCAAGGTCGCCGTCGTTACCGGCGCGGCCAGCGGCATTGGCAAGCAGATCGCGCTCACGCTCTCGCAGGCGGGCGCCGCGGTCGCCATCGCCGACCTGAACCAGAGCGGCGCGGATGCCGTGGCCGAAGAGATCAAGGGCGCAGGCGGCAAGGCCATCGGCGTCGCCATGGACGTCACGAGTGAAGAGGCCGTGAATCAGGGCATCGACCGCGTCGCGGCCGAACTCGGCCCGGTCGACATCCTTATCTCGAACGCCGGCATCCAGATCGTGAACCCGATCGAAAACTACGCGTTCTCCGACTGGAAGAAGATGCAGGCCATCCACGTGGACGGCGCGTTCCTCACCACCAAGGCGGTGCTCAAGCACATGTACAAGGACGACCGCGGCGGCGTCGTGATCTACATGGGTTCGGTGCACTCGCACGAAGCGTCGCCGCTCAAGTCGGCCTATGTCGCGGCCAAGCACGCGCTGCTCGGCCTCGCGCGCGTGCTCGCCAAGGAAGGCGGCAAGCACAACGTGCGCTCGCATGTGGTGTGTCCGGGCTTCGTGCGCACGCCGCTCGTGGAAAAGCAGATTCCGGAGCAGGCGAAGGAACTCGGCATCTCGGAGGAAGAAGTGGTCAAGCGCGTGATGCTCGGCGGCACGGTGGACGGCATCTTCACGACCGTCGAAGACGTCGCGCAAACCGTGCTGTTCCTCTCGGCGTTCCCGAGCGCTGCGTTTACCGGCCAGTCTTTCGTGGTGAGCCACGGCTGGTTCATGCAATAACGCAGGCATCGGGCCGAGGAGGCGCGGCAATGGCGCAACGCAAGAAGGGGCAGGTCCAGTCGAGCGCAGTCGACGACGAGGTCGGCGCGCATACCGGCGCGCGTGTCGGGAACGCACCGCAGGGGAACGCACCGCAGCCGCATGTTTCGAACTGCGGCGCGCAAGCGAAAGAATGGGAAACCATCGCGCTCACGCTGCAGGGGGGCGGTGCGCTCGGCGCGTATCAGGCCGGCGTGTACGAAGGGCTCGTCGAGGCCGGCATCGCGCCGAACTGGATCGCGGGTATCTCGATCGGCGCGCTCAATACCGCCGTCATCGCGGGCAATGCGCCCGAACATCGCGTGGCGCGGCTGCGCGAGTTCTGGGAGACGATCTGCCAGCCCGCCTTCAGCTTCCCGCTGCCGCCCTTCGTCGAGCATGCGCTCTTCAATGCAAACGCCGCCGTGCGCAAGACCTTCACGGCGATGCAGGCGGCAGGCGCGATCGTGGAGGGGCAGAAGGGCTTTTTCGTGCCGCGCTTCCCGCCGCCGCTGCCCAACGGATCGGGTTCGCCCGAAACGGCCAGCTACTACGACACGAAGCCGCTCAAGGCCACGCTGGAACGCTTGTGCGATTTCGAGCGCATCAACTCGGGCGAAACGCGCGTGTCAGTGGGCGCGGTCAACGTGGGCAGCGGCAACTTCGTCTACTTCGACAACAAGACCACGACCTTGCGTCCCGAGCATTTCATCGCCTCGGGCGCGCTGCCGCCGGGCTTCGCGGCGGTGGAGATCGACGGCGAGTACTACTGGGACGGCGGCCTGATGTCGAACACGCCGCTCTATGAGGTGATCCAGACCACACCGCGGCGCGACACGCTCGCGTTCCAGGTCGATCTCTGGAGCGCGCGCGGGCCGGTGCCCGACAACCTCATCGACGTGCAGGGGCGCGTGAAGGACATTCAGTATTCGAGCCGCACGCGTCTCGTGACCGATATCCTGCAGCGCTCGCAGCGTTACCGGCATGTGTTGCGCGAGGTTCTCGACCGCGTCGCGCCCGAGCATCGCAATGACCCGTGGGTCGCGCTGGCGGACGAGCTTTCGTGCTCGAAGAAGTACAACGTGATCCACCTCATCTACCGGCAGAAGGAATACGAGGGGCACTTCAAGGACTACCAGTTCGGCCTCTCGACCATGCATGAGCACTGGGCTAGCGGCTTGCAGGACATCCGCGCCTCGCTCGCGCAGCCGGACTGGCTCGACAAGCCGGACAACGACTCGGGCTTCGTCACGCACGATATCCATCGCGATTCGCGAGGCCACGGCAGCTGATACTTGCCGGCGGGTTTTCCGCAGTCTTCACCAAAGAAAAAGGCGTCCGTTCGAAAGAACGGACGCCTTTTTTATCGCGCCGGCAAGCCGCTGCGCAGCGGCCTGTCTTGCTGGCGAACGCGCTTACTTCAGCACTTGTGCGACTGCGCTCGCCACGACGTCGAGATTGCGCGTGTTCAGCGCGGCCACGCAGATGCGGCCCGTGCTCACGGCATAGATGCCGAACTCTTCGCGCAGGCGGTCGACTTGGGCAGCGGTCAGGCCCGAGTACGAGAACATGCCGCGCTGCACGTTGATGAAGTTGAAGTCGCGGTCCACGCCGGCGGCCGTGAGTCGCTCGACGAGGCCCGTGCGCATCGCGCGGATGCGGTTGCGCATTTCGCCGAGTTCCGCTTCCCACATGGCGCGCAGGTCGGCCGAGCCGAGCACGGCTGCGACCACCGAGCCGCCGTGCGTCGGCGGGTTCGAGTAGTTCGTGCGGATCACGCGCTTGAGTTGCGAGAGCACGCGCGCCGACTCTTCCTTGCTGGTCGTGAGGATCGACAGCGCGCCCACGCGCTCGCCGTACAGCGAGAACGACTTCGAGAACGACGACGAGACGAACACGTTGAGTTCCGAAGCGGCAAAGAGGCGCACGACTTCGCCGTCTTCCGCGATGCCGTCGCCGAAGCCTTGATAGGCGATGTCGAGGAACGGCACGAGGCCTCGGGCCTTCACGACCTCGATGACCTGCTTCCATTGGTCGATCGTGAGGTCCACGCCGGTCGGGTTGTGGCAGCACGCGTGCAGCACGACGACGGTGCCGGCGGCGTAGCCGTTCAGCGCGCTCAGCATGCCTTCGAAGTTCACGCCGTTGGTCAGCGCGTCGTAGTACGGATACGCGACGACTTCAAAACCCGCGCTTTCGAAGAGGGCGCGGTGGTTTTCCCAGCTCGGGTCGCTGATCGCGACCTTGGCGCTCGGGTTCACGCGCTTGAGGAAGTCCGCGCCGATCTTGAGTGCGCCCGTGCCGCCCAGCGCCTGCGCCGTGACGACGCGGCCCGCGGCGATCAGCGGCGAGTCGTCGCCGAGCAGCAGCTTTTGTACCGCGGCGTCGTAGGCGCCGAGGCCTTCGATCGGCAGATAGCCGCGCGGCAGACCGGCTTCCACGCGGGCCTTTTCTGCTTCGCGCACCGCGCGCAGCAGCGGAATCTTGCCTTCCTCGTTGGTGTACACGCCCACGCCGAGATTCACCTTGGTCGCGCGCGCATCGGCGTTATAGGCTTCGTTCAGACCCAGGATCGGGTCGCGGGGGGCGAGTTCGACAGCGGAAAAGAGGGACATGATCGTTCGGCTAGAGTGAAGGAAGATCGGTTGGGCCGCATGCTGCACCGGCCACGGAACTCGCTATTGTAACGAATCCTCAAGCAGGATTTCCGCGGACTTGCCATTCTCCGCGCCGTTTTGAGGGCTATTTCCGGCACGATTGGGCGATTTCTGGCGCACGCTCGCTGACGTTCACCGTCGCTGCGACGCGCGGCCCTTGCAGCGCCGCCGTTACGCCCCATCTATGGCTCCAGCCCACCTCGTCTCGCCCCAGGCTCGCCCCTCGGCAAGAGGCGGCGAGACGCTAGAATAGTTGTTTGCTCCGCGCACAGGATGCCCCCATGTCCGACCACACCGTCGCCGACGCGCCCGCGCTCGACGAGTCGAAATTCGTCCACTACGAAGGCTCGCCGTTCCAGCTCTACCAGCCGTACCCGCCGGCCGGCGACCAGCCTACGGCCATCGAAACGCTCGTGGAAGGCGTGGAAGACGGCCTCTCGTTCCAGACGCTGCTCGGCGTGACGGGCTCGGGCAAGACCTACACGATGGCGAACACCATCGCGCGCCTCGGCCGCCCGGCCATCGTGTTCGCGCCGAACAAGACGCTCGCCGCGCAGCTCTACGCCGAATTCCGCGAGTTCTTTCCGCGCAACGCCGTCGAGTACTTCGTCTCGTACTACGACTACTACCAGCCGGAAGCCTATGTGCCGCAGCGCGATCTCTTCATCGAGAAGGATTCGTCGATCAACGAGCACATCGAGCAGATGCGGCTTTCGGCCACCAAGAGCCTGATGGAGCGGCGCGACGTGGTGATCGTCGCGACGGTTTCGGCGATCTACGGTATCGGCAATCCGTCCGAATACCACCAGATGATTCTCACGCTGCGCCACGGCGACAAGCTCGGCCAGCGCGACGTCATCGCACGCCTGATCGCCATGCAATACACGCGCAACGAGCAGGACTTCCAGCGCGGCACCTTCCGCGTGCGCGGCGATACCATCGACATCTTCCCGGCGGAGCACGCCGAAATGGCCGTGCGC
This sequence comes from Paraburkholderia sp. BR10141, assembly GCF_056155635.1. Classification (NCBI taxonomy): domain Bacteria; kingdom Pseudomonadati; phylum Pseudomonadota; class Betaproteobacteria; order Burkholderiales; family Burkholderiaceae; genus Paraburkholderia; species Paraburkholderia sp. BR10141. Next base: position 279,974 of record NZ_JBMIQH010000006.1, read on the forward strand.
GTGGAACTGTTCGACGACGAAGTGGAAACGCTGCAGCTCTTCGATCCGCTCACGGGCCGCGTGCGCCAGAAGATTCCGCGCTTTACGGTGTACCCGTCGTCGCACTACGTCACGCCGCGCGAGACCGTGCTGCGCGCCGTCGAAACCATCAAGTCGGAATTGCGCGAGCGCCTCGAGTTCTTCCACACGGAAGGCAAGCTCGTGGAGGCGCAGCGCCTCGAGCAGCGCACGCGCTTCGATCTGGAAATGCTTCAGGAGCTGGGCTTCTGCAAGGGCATCGAGAACTACTCGCGGCACTTTTCGGGCGCGCTGCCCGGCGAGCCGCCGCCCACGCTCGTCGATTACCTGCCGACCGACGCCATGATGTTTCTCGACGAGTCGCACGTGCTGATCGGCCAGTTCAACGGTATGTACAACGGCGACCGCGCGCGCAAGGAGAATCTCGTCGATTACGGTTTCCGGCTGCCTTCGGCGCTCGATAACCGGCCGCTCAAGTTCAACGAGTTCGAGCGCAAGATGCGCCAGGTGGTATTCGTCTCGGCCACGCCGGCCGACTACGAGAAGAAGGTGACGGGGCAGATCGCCGAGCAGGTCGTGCGGCCCACGGGCCTCGTCGACCCGGTGATCGAAGTGCGGCCCGCATCGACGCAGGTCGACGATGTGCTCGGCGAGATCAACGAGCGCGTGGCCGCGGGCGAGCGCGTGCTGGTGACCACGCTCACCAAGCGCATGGCCGAGCAGCTCACGGAGTTCCTCGCCGACCACGGCGTAAAGGTGCGCTATCTGCACAGCGACATCGACACGGTCGAGCGCGTGGAGATCATCCGCGACCTGCGTCTGGGCACGTTCGACGTGCTCGTAGGCATCAACCTGCTGCGCGAGGGCCTCGACATTCCCGAGGTCTCGCTCGTGGCGATTCTCGACGCCGACAAGGAAGGCTTCCTGCGCGCCGAGCGCTCGCTCATCCAGACGATCGGCCGGGCCGCGCGTAACGTGAACGGCAAGGCGATCCTCTACGGCGACCGCATCACGGATTCGATGCGCCGTGCCATCGACGAAACCGAGCGCCGCCGCGCCAAGCAGATGCACTTCAATGAAGAGCACGGCATCGTGCCGCGCGGCGTCGTGAAGCGCATCAAGGACATCATCGACGGCGTCTACAACGTCGATGAAGCCCGCGCCGAACTGCGCGAGGAGCAGGAGCGCGCGAAGTTCGAGGACATGTCCGAGAAGCAGATCGCGAAGGAAATCAAGAAGCTCGAAAAGCAGATGATGGACTACGCGAAGAACCTCGAATTCGAGAAGGCCGCACAGACGCGCGACCAACTCGCCGTGCTGCGCCGGCGCGTGTTCGGGGCGAACGTGGGCGATCATCCGATCTGATGGGCGTCGAGCGGGCTATCCCCTCGGGCGGGCAGGGCGGCATGGGCGCCACCCTGCGCCTGTCTCGCCCCCAGTGTTCCTTCGATTGCCTTTCGTGTATTCCCGGCCCGGGAACCCCGCTGTAAGGCGCCCTAAGCCTGTGTTAACCAGGCGCTGCTAAAACCCTGTTCCACTGAGGCTTTTCCTGGCGCCGAATTTGTCCCTCATCTGCATCGGTGTTAAACTTCGCCATTATTGAGAATTGTTCGCATTAACTTTCTTATGTGCATGCGGCAGGCTCAGTGGGAAGTCACCCTCATATAAAAACCAGGAGTTTCGATGCGGATTCACACTCTCGTGCGCGGCACTGCCGTCATTGCGGCCGCCACGGCGGCATTTGCCGCCAACGCAGCTGAATACCCGATCGGCAAGCAGGCCATCCAGGGCGGCATGGAAATCGGCGCGGTCTATCTGCAGCCGATCACGATGGAGCCCGAAGGCATGATGCGCAAGGCATCGGATTCCGATATTCACCTCGAATCGGATATCCACGCGGTCAAGAACAACCCGACCGGTTTCGCCGAAGGCGACTGGATGCCGTATCTGCAGGTTCACTACGAACTGACGAAGCCGGGGTCGAGCTATGCGCAAAAGGGCGACCTGATGCCGATGGTCGCGAACGACGGCCCGCACTATGGCGACAACGTGAAGCTGGCCGGTCCCGGCAAGTACCACCTCAAGCTGATCGTGGACGCGCCGATGCAGACGGGCCACATGGCGTTCGGCCGTCACGTCGACAAGGAAACGGGCGTGGGCCCGTGGTTCAAGCCCATCACGCTGGAATACGATTTCCCGTTCGCGGGCATCGGCAAGAAGGGCGGCTACTAAGCCGTCGCGAAGCAGCTCGGGCGGCGGCGCGCATCGCGTGCAGCGCCGCCGCATGAATGGCAGCAAGGAGCAGGTAAAACCAATGACTGGAATGCGGAAGTTTGCGGCGCTCGCACTCAGCGCGTCGTTTGCGGTGTCGCTGGCGGGCGTGGCCACGACGGCGCACGCCGAAGATCTGCCCACGTTCAAGCTCGAAATGGCCGACGGCAAGCTCAACCCCGCGCGCATCGAAGTGCCGGCGGGCAAGCGCATCAAGATCGAGGTGCGCAATACGGGCAAGGGCGCAGCGGAGTTCGAGAGCGTTCAGCTGCGCAAGGAAAAAGTCCTGGCGCCGGGCGCGGACTCCTTCGTCGTGATCGCGCCGCTCGATCCGGGCGAGTACAAGTTTTTCGACGATTTCCATCAGCAGGCGCAGGGCGTGATCGTCGCCAAATGAGCGTCGCCAAATGGGCATTGAGAAGTCAGGCCGCCGGCGCGTATCGCCGGTAGCGGGAGGTGTTGAATGGGTCAGGTGATGTTCATCGTATGGCGGGAGAGCGTCGAGGCGCTGCTCGTCGTCGGGATTCTTTATGCGTGGCTGAAAAACGGCGACTCGGATGCGCGGCGCGGCGTGCCGTACCTGTGGGGCGGCGTGGCGCTCGGCATTCTTGCCGCCATCGGCCTCGGCGCGGCGCTGGTCGGCTTTACCGAAGTGCTGTCGGGCGATGCGCAGGACTACTTCCAGACCGGCATGGTGCTGGTGGCGTGCGTGCTGATCGTGCAAATGGTGCTGTGGATGAAGCAGCACGGCCGCACGCTCAAACGCGAGATGGAAGAGTCGCTGGAAAAGAGCACGCAGGACGCGAACTGGTGGGGCATAACGATTCTCGTCACGCTTGCCATCGCGCGTGAGGGCAGCGAGACGGTGATCTTTCTCTACGGCCTCGGCTTCGGCCAGTCGGGCCATGTGGACGCGAGTCAGTACCTCGCGGTGCTGATCGGCCTCGCGCTCGCGTTCCTCACGTTCTATCTCCTGCAGCTGGGCGGCAAGATCTTCTCGTGGCGGCACTTCTTCCGCATCACCGAGATCATGCTGCTGTTCCTCGGCGCGGGCCTGTTCCAGACCGGCGTGGACAAGCTGATCGACAAGGAAATCCTGCCGACCATCGTCGACCAGGTGTGGAACTCCTCGGCGATCCTCGACGACTCGAGCACCTTCGGCTCGCTCGTCGCGACGCTTACGGGCTACCGCGCGCATCCGGCGCTCATGAACCTGATCGCCTATGCCGTGTACTGGCTCGTGGTGTGGTTCCTCGTGCGGCGCGCCACTGGCCGCGCGGGTGCGGTTGCGAAGAGGAAGGCAGCATGAGTTGTGCATCCGCTCGCCCGACGCAGGCAACGGGTCGACCAGGCAAGCTCGCCCAGGCGGGCCAGTGGATGCAACGTAACGGCGCGGCGATCCGCGCCGTGCAGTGGGTCGTGGTCGCTGTCTACGCATTCCTGATTCTCGTGCCGGCGGCGATGCCGCTGCCCGGCGACACGGCGCACCTGTGGAACAACTTCACGCTCGCAGCGCAGTTCGTGTTCTGGGGCATCTGGTGGCCGTTCGTGCTGCTCTCGATGGTGATGCTCGGCCGCGTGTGGTGCGGCGTGCTGTGCCCCGAAGGCGCGCTCACCGAGTTCGCGAGCAAGTTCGGCCGCGGCCGCGCCATCCCGCACTGGATGCGCTGGGGCGGCTGGCCTTTCGTGGCCTTCGGTCTCACCACGATCTACGGACAGATGGTGAGCGTCTACCAGTACCCCAAGGCGGTGTTGCTGGTGCTGGGCGGATCGACGCTCGGCGCGATGGTGATCGGCTTTCTGTACGGGCGCGAGAAGCGCGTGTGGTGCAAGTATCTCTGCCCCGTGAACGGCGTTTTTGCGCTTTTGGCGCGCCTCGCGCCGTTTCGCTACAAGGTCGACGAAGACGCCTGGCGCAACTCCTACACGCACGGCGAGCACGGCGGGCATCGCGTGATTCCCGTGAACTGCGCGCCGCTCGTGCCGCTGCGCAACATGAAAGGCGCGGCGCAGTGCCACATGTGTGGCCGCTGCAGTGGCCATCGCGACGCCATCGCGCTCTCGTGGCGATCGCCGGCGCAAGAGGTGGTCGAACTCGGCGACAGCCAGGCCAGCGGGTGGGACACGGCGCTGATTCTCTACGGCCTGCTCGGCGTGGCGATCGGCGCGTTCCACTGGACCGGCTCGCCGTGGTTCATCGGCGTCAAGCAGTGGCTCGCGGGCTGGCTCATCGACCGCGACATCACCTGGCCGCTCGATACCAACGCGCCGTGGTTCCTGCTCACGCATTACCCCGCGCAGAACGACGTCTTTTCGTGGCTCGACGGCGCGATGATCGTCGGTTATATCGTCGCGACGGGGCTCGTCTATGGCACCGTGCTGCTCGCGATCCTCGCGGGCTCGACTGCCGTGCTCGGGCGTTTCGAGATGCGCCGTCTGCATCACTTCGCACAGTCGCTGATCCCGCTGGCGGGGGCCGGCGTGTTCCTCGGCCTGTCCGCCACGACGCTCTCGCTGCTGCGCGCGGAGCACGTGCCGCTCGACTGGGCCGCCGAGGTGCGCATTGCGATTCTGGTCATCACGAACCTCTGGAGCGCGTGGCTCGCGTGGCGCGTGACAGGGCGCTACAGCTCGCGGTTCTGGCAGCGCGCGCTCGCGCTCGCGGGCTTTGCGCTCGCGCTCGCCGTGGTGGACAGCGCCTGGTGGCTCATGTTCTGGGGCTGGGTGCGCTGAGCCTGTTTCGACGCTTCTTCATCTGCCGCTGATATAGGCGACATACGAAGGATCAGCGCGTCGCGGCACAAGTCTGGGTGTTACTCTCAAAACCGGGTTGGCGATTTCGCCAAATCCGGTTTTTGACTTTTCGGAGAGACGCATGCGAACGCGAGCAGTACTGACCGATGAAGACGTGATCCGGGTAGCCGAGGCAGCCGTCGCGCACGCCCGTTCGAATGAATGGCACGTGACGATCGCCATCGTCGACGATGGCGGCCATCTGCTGCATTTGCGCCGCCTCGACGGCGCAGCGCCCATCAGCGCGGAGATCGCCGTGGCCAAGGCGCGCACCGCGTCGCTGGGCCGCCGCGAGAGCAAGGTGTACGAGGACGTGATCAAGCAGGGCCGCACGGCGTTCCTGAGTGCGCCGCTCACCGGCATGCTGGAAGGCGGCGTACCCGTGAGCGTGAACGGCGATGTGATTGGCGCGGTCGGGGTCTCGGGCGTGAAGTCCGACCAGGATGCCGCCATCGCGCGCGCGGGCATCGCGGCGCTGGAGGTGGAGTAAGCCAATCCTTTGCCGCGCCGGGCGGCGCCGGAAAAAACAAAAGCCGCGGACGGATGCCGCGGCGTTTGTCCCGGGCGGCTCACGCTTCGCGCGCCGCCCCGATCTGGTATGAGAACAAAAAAATGGCGTGGCTTGCTTCGACGGCTGGCTGAAGCTTGAAGGATGTCTGCACGAAGGGGTCTAGATCTCGCGTGCAAGCCGTCGTTGCTGGCTAATGCCCCAACGCCTCTCGGTGGAGGCGGTCCCCACAATACCCGGTTGAAAACTGCGTAAAGCCTATTTCGTCAGGATCAGCTTGCCGAGCCGGGTGGCCCGCAGCTGATACGTTTCGCCGTTGTGCATGATGCTCACGTGGCTGCGGCCTTGCAGCAGCGCCGCGCTATCCAGTTTCCTCTCGTCGCTTGCCGCGGCGGCCGCCGGTTCGGCGCCCTTGCGCGGCTGGGGCTGTGTGACGGCAGGCCTGGGTCGCGCGCTGGTCAATGCCGAGCTGCCGTTGCGGCGCAAGCTAAGCGTGGAGGTGCGGTTCAGTTCGGTCATGAACGTGACGTCTTTGTCTCGATTCGATGGATGAATTCTAAATGATAATAGTTCGTATTTGCAACTACGAGATATTCATCGAAATCGAATGCCGATAGCCTGAGCCGAAGCGCGCTGAATCGGCGCTTGCCGCGTCGCACAGGGCGATAGGGCAAGCGCGGGGGGCGTCTCAGTGCAGCGCGCTGCCGTCGCCCTGCACGAACTGGCGGATGAGACGCACGGTGTCGATGTCCGACTCGCGATAGGCCGACTTCACGATTTCGGACGTCTGCCGGTCGTCCTCGGTATCGGCGGTCGGCAGCGTCGTGCGGTACTCGAAGCGCAGAAAGAGCTGTAGCGGATCGGGCTGCTCGATCGTCATCGTGAGCGAGCCGCCCACGTACTCGGCGGTTGCCATGATGTCGTAGCGCACGCTCTCGTTGGGCGTGAGCGTGACGCGATCGCGTACCGTGGCGTGGCCATAGTGCAACTCGCGCTCCATCGTGCTCTCGGTGCGCGAGAGGATCGTGCAGCTGTCGAGCCCGATCACGAAGAGCTGCGGCTGCTCGGCGCGCAGCACGAGCCCTTCCCAGAGCTGCTCACGCGTCATGGCCTCGACGAGCGGGTTCAGCGGATCGTTGATCTGGATGAGGTGTTCGAAATTCAAGGCGTCGCCTTCCTGTGTCTGTGTCCGCGCGCCGTCGCTCAAGCGACGGCGAGACCCGTGCGGATCGTGATCGTATTCGTGAGGACCTTGTGGACCGGGCAGGCGTTGGCGATCTGCAGCAGGCGCTCGCGCTGCTCGTCGGTGAGCGCGCCTTCGAGCACGATCTGGCGATCGATCTTCGTGCCTTCGCTGCCGGTTTCCATCGCGAGCTTCACACGTACGCCTTCGAGCGGCCACTCCTTGCGCTGCGCGTACATCTTCAGCGTGATGGAGGTGCAGGCGCCAAGGCTCGAGAGCAAGAGCGAGAAGGGCGACGGTCCGCGGTCGCCGCCGCCGAGCGAGGCGGGTTCGTCGGCGATCCAGGTGTGGGTGCCGTCGTCGAACTGGACCTGGTAGTTCGTCGAGCCAATGTGTGCGGTGACTGCGGGTTCGGCCATGCGCTCCTCGCGGGCGGGACGGTTAAAGAGGGACGGGCGCGCAACCTGCGATGCGCGCCCCAGAAACCTTATTGTGACGGAAACCGGGCCGCCCTGTAGCGATGCTTCGGAAGCCCGTCCCCGCGCAACCCGGTTTCAGTGAGCGATGCGCCCCATGCGCCCCGCCTGATAGTCGAGCACGGCCTGGCGGATCTCCTGCTCCGTGTTCATCACGAACGGGCCGTAGCGCACGACCGGCTCGTTCAGCGGCACGCCGCCGATCAACAGAACGCTGAGCGGCGCGCTCGCGTCGGCCGGGGCGGCGAGCGTGACGGTGTCGCCGTCGCTCGCGAAGCTCACCATCTGCTGGGCATCGATCGCTTGCGCATCGGGCCCGTACAGACCCGTGCCAGAAAGACCGTACGCAAACACGCGATAGTCGCTCGGCACCGGCTGCTCCACGCGCGCGCCGGGCGCGAGCGTGAAGTGCTGGTAGAGGATGGGTGTGCGCGTTTCGATCGCGGCCTTCACGCCCAGCGCTTCGCCGGCGATCACTTTCACCGAGACCTTGCCATCCTTCGAGCGGCCCACCGGAATCTGCTCCGTGGGCAGCTCCTGGTAGCGCGGCGCCATCATCTTGTCGCGCGCGGGCAGATTCACCCACAGCTGCAGGCCATGCATGCGGCCGCCCGTACGTGTGAATTCGGGGTCGGGCATCTCGCTGTGGATCACGCCTGCGCCGGCCGTCATCCATTGCACGTCGCCGGGGCGCAGCGTGCCCGAATGGCCCGCCGAGTCCTTGTGGCCGAAGCGGCCTTCGACCATATAGGTGACGGTCTCGAAGCCGCGGTGCGGATGGTCGGGCGCGCCCTTGGCCTCGCCGGGCGCGTAATCGACGGGGCCCATTTCGTCGAGCAGCAGGAACGGATCGAAGTCCATCAGCTGGCGGGTCGGAAACGGCCGATGGACGATGAATCCGCCACCCTCGGTGGTGCGAACCGCGGGATACACGCGTTCGATCGTACGGGTCATGGTCATGGATATCACCTCGAATTGTGGGAATTGCGTTATATGCGAAACAAACCGCTATTATAGGTAGCCAATTTGGCCTGTTTTATGGCCTCATCGCAATGGATTGTCCCATCGCTGGAACGACGACATGAAAATCGATTCGCATAATCTCAACGACCTGATGTACTTTTCGCAGGTGATCGAGCATGGCGGCTTTTCCGCTGCCGAACGCGTGCTCGGCATCTCGAAGTCGCGTCTGTCGAGGCGGGTGAGCGAACTCGAGGCCTCGCTCGGCGTGCGCCTGCTGCAGCGCTCCACGCGCAAGCTCGCGCTCACCGAAGCGGGCGAACTCTTTTACCAGCATTGCCGCTCGATGCTCGCGGAAGCGCAGGCCGCGGTGAACGTCGTTCAGTCGCTGCGGTCGTCGCCGCGCGGCACGGTGCGCGTGAGCGTGCCCGTCACGCTTTCGCAAACGATCTTTTCGCAGGTCATTCCGGAATTCATGCATCGCTACCCCGAAGTGCGGGTAGTGATGCGCGTGACGAACCGCGTGATCGACCTGTTCGAAGACTCCGTGGATATTGCGCTGCGCGTGCGCTCGGAGCCGCCGCAGAACGCCAATATCGTGGTGCGTCCGCTGTGGCGCACCGAGCAGATGCTGGTGGGCGCGCCGAGCCTGCTCGCGCAGAACGCGCCGCCGCTCACGCCGGAAGACCTCGCGCGCTTCGAAACGCTCGATACGCCCACGGGCGACGGCCGCCACGTGTTTCAGCTCATCGCACCCGACGGCACGCGCCACTCGCACGAACACGAGCCGCGCCTCATCACCGCGGACCTCACGACGATCCGTGAAGCGGCGCTCGAAGGCCTCGGCATCGCGGCATTGCCGGAGATGATGTACGGCGCCGCGCTGCGCTCGGGCAAGCTTTCACCGGTGATGCCGGGCTGGACGCTGCCGGTGCCGCAGCTCTATGCGGTATTTCTCTCGCGCCAGGGCATGGTTCCGGCCGTGCGTGCCTTCGTCGATTACCTCGTCGAAGTGCTCGATGCCGATAAGGGCTTGCAGCAGGAATGTCCGCTGAAAAGCGACATCGCCGCGCTTGCGCCGAAAGCGCAAGGGCAGAGTGCACCCGCCGGGCAGGTTGGGCTCTCGCGCACAAAGAGCGCGAGCAAGATCGAAACTGCATGAAGCTTTGCGAACGTGCAGGCACGTGCGCTTGTATGAAACTTGAGTTTTCACGCAGTGCATTTGTGCGCAACGTATAGCGCCATTTGTTTTTAGGCATTCAAGCGTGAGCGGCCATCGCTACTTTCAATGGCCTGGCTCTTGAAGGTGCGAAGCGAGAGGAATATATTGAAGTCCTTCTCGCCAAGCACCGGTCTTGAGCGGGAATTGATGGCCGCTATCATAGTGGGCCTTCAGGGCCGAAAGCGCAGTCCGTGTTGCCCACGGCAGTCGCATGTGCCGGCGTGAACCGATCGATTGTCGGGGAGTCGCCGCCACCGCCCGAATGCGCCGCGTGCGCACGAAAAAAGGCCTTCATCTGACGATGAAGGCCTTTTACTTTGTACCGCTCAATTTTGCGCGTTGCGTGCAGTGACGCGATCAGTGATGCGCAGGGTCGGTGACGAAGCCGAGCTTCGTGAGGCCGCCGCTTTGCGCGGCAGACATCACTTGGGCCACGCGTTCGTATTGCACCTTGCGGTCCGCGTTCAGATGCAGTTCCGGTTGCGGCGTGGTTTGCGCCGCGGCTGCGATCTTCTGGTTCAGCGCCGCGTCGTCGACCTGCGTGCCGTCCCACAGCACGGTACCGTCCGCTTCGATCGAGATGTTGATCTGCGCGGGCTTCGCGTCTTCCTTCTGGCTGCTCGCATGCGGCAGGTCGATCTTCACGGCGTGACGGATCACCGGAATCGTCACCATGAAAACGATCAGGAGAACCAACATGACGTCGACGAGCGGCGTCATGTTGATTTCGTTCATCAGGCCATCGTCGTCGTCGCTGGCAAAGGGGCTCATCGCCATGATGCTTGCCTCCGCTCTTTAGTGGCTGCGCGCAGCGACACGCAGGTTGCTCGCGTTGCCTTCCTTCGCGCCGCCGCGTGCGGTCGAGGTGAGGCGCGCGCCCGTCACGAAGAAGGCATGCAGGCCGTGCGCGAAGCGGTTGAGCTTCGTGACGATCGCCTTGTTGGCGCGGGTGAGGGCGTTGTAGCCGAGCACGGCGGGAATCGCGACAAAGAGGCCGAAGGCGGTCATGATGAGCGCTTCGCCAACGGGGCCCGCCACGGCGTCGATCGAGGTTTGACCCGTTGCACCGATCGTAAGCAGTGCGTGATAGATGCCCCACACCGTGCCGAACAGGCCGACGAACGGCGCCGTGCTGCCGATCGAGGCGAGAATGGCGAGCCCGCTTTGCATCTTCGCGACCGACTCGTCCATCGTGTCCTTGAGGCACCGCGTGACCCAGTCCGACACGTCCATGCGGTCGTGCAGATGCGGCTGGGTCTGGTGATGGTGGTCGGCGGCTTCCTGGCCCGACAGCGCAAGTGCGAGGAACGGGTTGTCTTCACGCGAGCCGCTGCCGAGCTTCTTCACACCGTCGGCGAGATCGTCCGAATGCCAGAACTGCTGCTCGGCGTTCTTCGTGAGGCGTTTCAGGCGCGCGACATTCCAGCCTTTCACGACGATCACGCACCACGACAGCACGGACATGATCAACAGCGCGAGCGCGATGCCGCGTGTCACGAAATCCCCTTGCGCCCACACGTGGGCGATACCGTAGTTCTGCATTCCTGATCCTCTTTATTCAATTCATGAAAGCGTGTGACTTCAGCCCGTCAATTGTTCAGGCTGAACTCGAATGGTTGCGTGTAGGCCGCGCGGACGGCTTCGCCGTTTTCCAGGTACGGCTTGCACGAGCTTTGGCGCATCGCGTCGAGCGCGGCGTCATCGAGGCGGGTGGAGCCGCTCGACTTCTTCAGCTCGATGTTCTCGATCTTGCCCGTGAGTCCCACGACGAAGTGCACGAATGCCGTGCCGGTTTCGCCGCGCCGGCGCGAGAGCGTCGGATAGTCGGGCTGCACGATGCGGCAGTCGAGGTGCGAGACGTTCTTCGGCGCCGAGAGCGCCATGGTCGGCTTGGCGTCGGTGGCCGCCGCGGCTTGCGGTGCCGGTGCGGGCGGCGTGGGAGCCGGCGGCGTGGGTGCCGTGGGCGCGGCCGATTCGATCGCGTGCTGCGAGGGCGTTTCGGCCACGGGCAGCGGTGTTGGCTTGGGCTTGGGCTGAACTTTCGGCTTCTCGCGCGTCACGTGCGGGACCGGCTTGGGCGGAGGCGGCGTGGGCGTGGACTGAATCGCAGCGGGGGCGGCTACCGGCTCGGGCTTGAGCAGTTCGGCCATCATCGTCTGCGACTGGAGCGCGACGGGCGTCACGGGTTCGCGCTTCATCAGCACGACGGCGATGAGCGCGGCGTGCAGCGCGACCACGATCGCGCTCGCGGTGACGACACGGCGGTTGACGCGAACGGAGGGAGACGGCAGCGTGCCAGCGGTGGTTTGGAAAGCCTGCATGTTTAGCGTGGCTGCCATGCGGACGACGGCGCGCAGGCAAACCTACGCGTCGTGTCGGGCAGCTTTATTTGCGAAAGATCAACAGCGAGATGCACAACGTCGTTACGAATCCGAGCAGCAATTCCATCACGACCTCCTTTGAGGGGTACGAGCGGTAGCTGGCTGGTCGGGAGACGGGCTTGCTGTCGGCGGCGATTTGACGTCCGCGGCGCGTGGCGCCTGAGGCGCCGCCGGCTAAACGGGCGGACGGGGCGGGCGCGCATCGGTGGCCGGATGCGCGCCATGGCTTCAGGCAGCCTTGCGCTCGTAAAACGTGAGCGGAACCGCATGGGGGACCACGGCGGGGTGCGCCGGTTGCGTGACCCCGCAGCGGCTCGCACAGACACCGCTTTGCGCCATCACGTCACGAACGGATTCTTCGCACTTGCCGCAGCAGGTCGCGACGCCGAGCTCGAACTGCAGCTCGTCGAAAGAATCCATGCCTTCCTGAATGGAGGCGCGGATCGTCCGGTCGGAGACGGATTTGCAAACGCAGACAATCATGATGGACCGCAATAGAGAGAGTTAATGCGAATTATTATCATTATGTTTGCTGGGTTTGGCAAGCGCGTAGGCGGATTTTTTGTAACAAAACCGGATGCTTAGCAGGGGTTTTGCTTTGCGTCAGGAAAAGGCAAGCCTTGTAGAGCGCTCGTCAAGGCGTTTGACGGGCCGGCTAGCGGTTAGCCGTTGCGTGACTGTCAGCAGGATTGAGCATTGCCGCGGGAGCCCACCAGGAGACTCCTGGCAGGAGCCAGGCGGAACGAGGCGAGTGAGTCGGATAGGCGGAAACGGGGTTGAAACGCGCTCTTCCGGGCGAGGCGCGAATCGCGAACTTCGTATCACGCGCGGTGTGTGGCGCCGGTGCGTCAGGCGGCGTTCGCTTCCAGTTCCCGCGAGCGGCGCGAGGGGATGACTACGCGCTCGACAGGGGCGTCGAGACCCAGCAGCGCGGCCGCCAGTTCGTGCAGGTGCGCACCGTCGCTCGTCGAGCAGAAGCGAATCTCATCGCCGCCCGCGCCGGCAGGCTCGCCGCTAGCGCGCAGGCCGTGCTGGTCGAGCACGCGTTCGAGCTGCCGCGCGATGGCGACGCTCGTGTCGACGAGCGTCATCCGTTCCCCGACGATCGAGCGGATCGCCGTGTCGAGAAACGGGTAGTGCGTGCAGCCGAGCACGAGCGTGTCCGCGCCCGCGTCGAGCATGGGCTCGACGTATGCGCGCAGTAGCGCGAGCAAGTCGGCCGAACCGATGTCGCAGCGCTCCACGGCCTCCACGAGGCCATGGCCCGGCTGGCACAGCACGCGCAGGTCGGCTGCGTGGCGCTCCACGAGCGCCTGAAAGCGCGCGCTGCGCAGCGTGACCTGGGTGGCGAGCACGCCCGCTACGCGCGATTTCGAAACCAGCGCCGCCGGTTTGATCCCCGGCTCAACCCCGATGAGCGGGATGGAGAGCCGCTCGCGCACGAGCGCGATGGACTGCGCTGTAGCCGTGTTGCAGGCCACCACCAGCGCCTTCGCGCCCTGCGCCACGAGCCATTCGCAGATCGCGAGCGTGCGGTCGGCGATGAAGTCGTCGTCGCGCTGGCCGTAGGGGGCGTAGCGCGAGTCGGCGGCATACACTAGCCGCTCGGCGGGCAGTAGCGCACGCACGGCGCGCAGCACCGACAGGCCGCCGAGGCCAGAGTCGAAGATGCCGATGGGCGCAGCGCTGGATGAGGCCGGAAGGTTCACGGGGATGGGCGCAATAGGGTTGAGGCGCACCCGCAAGGCGGACGGATGCGCGCGGGCGCGAGGCGCGCGATCAGGATTCTACCGAACCCATGGCCGACTGCTGGTAATTCTGGATGCCGATCTTGCCGATGAGGTCGATCTGCGTTTCGAGCCAGTCGATGTGCTCTTCGGTGTCTTCGAGAATCGTCACGAAAATCTCTCGCGAAACGAAGTCGCGCACCGATTCGCAATAAACAATGGCTTCCTTGCAGGTGGACTGGGAAATCTGTTCGAGCTTCAAATCGCACTCGAGAATTTCCCTGGTTTCTTCGCCAATCAACAACTTATGCAGGTCCTGGAGGTTCGGCAGACCGTCGAGCATGAAAATACGCTCGATGAGCATATCGGCATGTTTCATTTCGCCGATCGATTCGTCATATTCATGCTTGCCGAGTTTCTCGAGGCCCCAGTGCTTGTACATGCGGGCATGCAGGAAATACTGATTGATAGCCGTGAGCTCGTTCTTGAGCTGCGCGTTCAGATATTCGATGACCTTCTTGTCGCCTTGCATAGTCTTTCCTTTCTTTGTGGGGCGGTGACTGGTTTCCAACAATAAACGCTCAATACACAAAAGCCAAGGCCGAATCCACATTGAATTGCGGTGTATATCGGTGATTTACTCAGTGCTGGGAACTAATCTCAGTACGCCTCGCGTGATGCAAAAAAAACCGGGGCGCGCGGCCCCGGTTTTTAAACAGGCATCAGGCAGACATCAAACCGTGGCGACCGGAATCTTGCCGATCTTCGCCTGCCATTCGGCGGGGCCGGTCTTGTGGACCGAGGTGCCCGACGAATCCACGGCGACCGTCACCGGCATGTCCTGGACGTCGAACTCGTAGATGGCTTCCATGCCGAGGTCTTCGAACGCGAGGACCTTCGAGCCGCGGATCGCCTTCGACACGAGGTAAGCCGCGCCGCCCACCGCCATCAGGTAAGCCGCCTTGTGCTTCTTGATCGCCTCGATGGCGACCGGGCCGCGCTCGGCCTTCCCGACCATCGAAATGAGGCCCGTTTGCGAGAGCATCAGCTCCGTGAACTTGTCCATGCGCGTGGCCGTGGTGGGACCTGCCGGGCCGACCACTTCGTCGCGCACCGGATCGACCGGGCCGACGTAGTAAATCACACGGTTCTTGAAGTCCACCGGCAGCTTCTCGCCTTTCGCGAGCATGTCGGCGATGCGCTTGTGCGCCGCGTCGCGGCCCGTGAGCATCTTGCCCGAGAGCAGGAGCGTCTGGCCCGGCTTCCACGAAGCGACTTCTTCCGGCGTGAGCGTGTTGAGGTCGACGCGCTTGCTCGTTTCCGTGTTCGGTTCCCAGTTGACCTTCGGCCATGCGTCGAGCGAGGGCGCTTCGAGCTTTGCCGGGCCCGAGCCGTCGAGCACGAAGTGCGCGTGGCGCGTGGCGGCGCAGTTCGGGATCATCGCGACGGGCTTCGAAGCCGCGTGCGTGGCCGTGGCCATGATCTTGACGTCGAGCACGGTGGCGAGACCGCCCAGGCCCTGGGCGCCGATGCCGAGCGCGTTGACCTTCTCGTGCAGTTCCACGCGCAGCTCTTCGATCCAGTCCTTCGGGCCGCGCTTGATGATGTCCTGGATGTCGATGGATTCCATGAGCGATTCCTTCGCCATCAGCATCGCCTTTTCGGCGGTGCCGCCGATGCCGATGCCGAGCATGCCCGGCGGGCACCAGCCCGCGCCCATCGTCGGCACGGTCTTGAGCACCCAGTCGACGATCGAGTCGGAGGGGTTCAGCATCACGAACTTCGACTTGTTCTCCGAGCCGCCGCCCTTGGCTGCGACCTGCACGTCGACCTTGTCGCCCGGCACGATCTCGTAGTGGATCACGGCCGGCGTGTTGTCCTTCGTGTTCTTGCGGCCGCCTTCGGGCGGGCTCACGATCGAGGCGCGCAGCACGTTGTCCGGGTTCAGGTAACCGCGGCGCACGCCTTCGTTGATCATGTCGGTCACGCCCATCGTGGCGCCGTCCCAACGCACGTCCATGCCGACCTTCACAAAGATCGTGACGATGCCGGTGTCCTGGCAGATCGGGCGACGGCCCTCGGCGCACATGCGGCTGTTGGTGAGGATCTGCGCGATCGCGTCCTTCGCGGCCGGGCTCTCTTCGAGTTCGTAGGCGCGGCCGAGCGCCTCGATGTAGTCCTGCGGATGGTAGTAGCTGATGTATTGCAGCGAATCCGCAATGCTCTGGATGAGGTCTTCCTGTTTGATGACGGTCATGGCTAGCTTCTGTGGGGACGGGTGTTTTGAATCATGTCTGCCGTGTGCGCGGTTCAGTCGGACTCGGCGTGCTCGGGAACCGCTCGACGCGCAGCGGCGTGCCCGCCTGGCGCTGGATGGCGCGCGGCGAGCTCCTGATAGTGTTCGGGGTGCGTATGCGTGGTGATGCGGTCGATCCACGCCATCACTAGCGCGGAGGCGAGGAACGCCACGTGGATGATCACCTGCCACATCACCGTATGCGCCGAAGCGGCGTCCGGATTGATGAAGGTCTTGAGCAGGTGGATCGACGAAATGCTGATGAGCGCCATGGCGAGCTTCACCTTGAGCACGCCGGCGTTCACGTGGTCGAGCCATTCGGGCTCGTCGGGATGGCCTTCGAGATTCAGGCGCGAGACGAAGGTCTCGCAGCCGCCCACGATCACCATGATGAGCAGGTTCGAGATCATCACCACGTCGATCAGGCCGAGCACGGCCAGCATGATGCTCGTTTCGTCGAGCGTGGTGGCGTGGCTCACGAGGTGCCAGACCTCCTTGAGGAACAGCACGCAGTACACGGCTTGCGCGACGATCAGGCCCAGGTAGAGCGGCACCTGCAGCCAGCGGCTCATGAAGATGATGCTGGGCAACGGACGCATGCGGCGACGGGCTTTACCCGGGGCGGCGGCGGAAGGCGGCTGGGGGCGTGCGGCGGACATGGGCAATCACGATGGCGAATTCGGGCGGGGCTGCCTAAGCGGGGCTGCTCAAGCGGGGCCGTCTGGTTAGGGCCAGAAGGCGCGCGCGAGGGGCCGGGCGGGCGCTATTGTACAGCGTCGCAGGAAGGGCTCGCCGGGATTGCGGCAGCGCCGCCCGCGCCCGATACTTTCAATCGCATTACGGAATGGTCACGAGGCCACCGGCGGCAGGCGCCTGATCTTGAGGCTCGCGAGGCCGATGCCGACCACCACGCAGGCGAGGGCTATGCCGTGCGCGGGCGTGGGGCGCTCGCCGAGAAACGCGATGCCGTACACGGCTGCCGCGACCGGCAGCACGGCCGTGAACACGCCGGCGATGCTGCCCGGCACATGGCGTATGCCCATCATCCAGAGACAGAACGAGAACACGCTTGCCGAAAGCCCGTACCAGAGCGCCAGCCACCAGATGCCCGAAGGGACGCTCGCGAAATCGAACGACAGTGCGCCCCGCAGACCCACGGGCAGCATCAGCAAAAGCCCGAACAGGTGTGTGTACGCGCAGATGTCGAGCGGCGCGAGCGTTTGGGTGAGCCGGCGCGACAGGATCACATAGAGCGATTCGCAGCACACCGCGCCGAGCACCATCAGGTTGCCGATCAACGAGCTGGCGCCGGTGTCGCCACCGCCGCCCACGTGCGCGAAATTGATGACCGCGATGCCCGCAATGGCGAGCACGATGGAGGCGAGTGCGCGTGCGTCGGGGCGCTCGCGCAGGAAAAGCCAGGAGAAGAGGGCGACCACGGCGGGGATCGTGCTCGTGATGACGCCGGCCGCGACCGCGCTCGTGCGATGCACGCCGCCGAGCATCAGCAGCGTAAACCCGAATGTCCCAAACAGCGCCTGGAGGAACAGATTGATCCATTCGCCGCGCTTCACCTGTTGCATTTTGGAGCGACGCAAGAGCGGGCCCAGTACCGCGAGCGCGATCACGAAGCGCAGCAGCGCGAAGAGGGGAACGGGAATGAAGGCGACAATCGATTTGCCGATGCCGACGTTGCTGCCCACGAGCAGCATCGAGGCAATGAGAAATAGGGAATAGCGATTCAAGCTGGAATCCGGGTGCGCAGTTCAGTTAGCATTCTAAATGTCTGCTTACTTGCGTGCCATGGCGCGCCGCTGCATGGTCTGCATGGGCGCGTAAGTGGCTGGTAAGTTGCTACGCTTAATCTTGCCGGCATGGGTAGTTTGCGAAGATCGCGCACGATCGTGCCTGTATCGCGCGCCCATGCATGCCGGATGCCACAATGGCGGCTCCCGGCGCAAGCCAATAGCGCCGTGCCCGCATGCGGGCGGCGGCGCACGGAGACGGCGCGCACGGGCATTGAAGATGCTCATGCGTGTCCACGAGTTTGACGTTTCATCTTCACCAAGGGGTTGTCGATGTCTGCGATTGAATCGGTTCTTCAGGAACGCCGCGTCTTTGCGCCTTCCGAGCAAACGGTGGCTGGCGCCACGGTGTCCGGCATGGACGCATACAAGGCGCTCGTCGCCGAAGCCGAACGCGATTACGAAGGCTTCTGGGCGCGCCTCGCGCGCGAAACCCTGAGCTGGCAAAAGCCCTTCACGAAGGTGCTCGACGAATCGAAGGCGCCGTTCTACACGTGGTTCGAAGACGGCGAACTCAATGCCTCATACAACAGCCTCGACCGCCACGTCGAAGCGGGCAATGGCGAGCGCGTCGCGATCGTCTTCGAAGCCGACGACGGCACCGTCACGAACGTCACCTACAAGGATCTGCTCGCGCGCGTGTCGCGTTTGGCCAATGCGCTGAAGAAACGCGGCGTGAAGAAGGGCGACCGCGTGGTCATCTACATGCCGATGTCGGTGGAAGGCGTGGTCGCGATGCAGGCTTGTGCACGCATTGGCGCGACGCACTCGGTCGTGTTCGGCGGCTTCTCGTCGAAGTCGCTCAACGAACGCATGGTCGACGTGGGCGCGGTCGCGCTCATCACCGCCGACGAACAGATGCGCGGCGGCAAGGCCCTGCCGCTGAAGAACATCGCCGACGAAGCGCTCGCCATGGGCGGCTGCGAAGCGGTGCACAGCGTGATCGTCTACAAGCGCACGGGCGGCAAGGTCGCGTGGCACGAAGGCCGCGACCAGTGGATGCACGAGCTTTCGGCGGCCGAGAGCGACACGTGCGCGCCGGTGCCGGTGGGCGCGGAACATCCGCTCTTCATCCTCTATACGTCGGGCTCGACGGGCAAACCGAAGGGCGTGCAGCACAGTACGGGCGGCTACCTGCTGTGGGCCGCGCAAACGATGAAGTGGACTTTCGATCACAAGCCCTCGGACGTGTTCTGGTGCACGGCCGACATCGGCTGGATCACGGGCCACAGCTACATCGCCTATGGCCCGCTCACGATCGGCGCGACCCAGGTCGTGTTCGAAGGCGTGCCCACGTACCCCAACGCCGGCCGCTTCTGGGACATGATCGCCAAGCACAAGGTCACGGTGTTCTACACCGCGCCCACGGCAATCCGCTCGCTCATCAAGGCATCCGAAGCCGACGCGAAGGTGCACCCGAAGAGCTATGACCTTTCTTCGCTGCGCATTCTCGGCACGGTCGGCGAGCCGATCAATCCCGAAGCGTGGATGTGGTACTACGAAAACGTGGGCGCCAAGCGCTGCCCGATCGTCGACACGTGGTGGCAAACCGAAACCGGCGGCCACATGATCACGCCGCTGCCGGGCGCGACGCCGCTCGTGCCGGGTTCGTGCACGCTGCCGCTACCGGGCATCATGGCCGCGATCGTCGACGAAACCGGCCAGGACGTGCCGAACGGGCAGGGTGGCATTCTCGTCGTGAAGCGTCCGTGGCCCGCGATGATCCGCAACGTCTGGGGACAACCCGAGCGCTACAAGTCGGGCTACTTCCCCGAGGAACTCGGCGGCAAGCTGTATCTGGCCGGCGACGGCAGCGTGCGCGACAAGGACACGGGCTACTTCACGATCATGGGCCGTATCGACGACGTGCTGAACGTCTCGGGCCACCGCCTCGGCACGATGGAGATCGAGTCGGCGCTGGTCGCGAACCCGCTCGTGGCCGAAGCCGCCGTGGTGGGCCGCCCCGACGACACCACCGGCGAAGCCGTGGTGGCGTTCGTGGTGCTCAAGGCCACGCGTCCGCAGGGCGACGAGGCCGTGAAGCTCGCCAACGATCTGCGCGCCTGGGTGGGCAAGGAGATCGGGCCGATCGCCAAGCCCCGCGACATCCGCTTCGGCGAGAACCTGCCGAAGACGCGCTCGGGCAAGATCATGCGCCGTCTGCTGCGCTCGCTTGCGAAGGGCGAGGCGATCACGCAGGACGTCTCCACGCTGGAAAACCCGGCGATTCTGGACCAGCTCGGCGAATCGCTCTAAACGCCGAGGCTCGCGCGGCGCCTTGCCTGGCGCCGCGCGCCGCATCGATCCCCGCATTGCCCCCGATTGCCGGCCCTACGCGTTTTTGCTACACAGGCGCATGGCCGCGCCACACACGACTCCGCAGAACAATCTCAATCCATTGCCTGAGCCACCTCCGGTGAGCGAGGCGATGGCGCGCGCGCATCGGCGCTACTGGCGCTTCAATCTCGCGCTGATCGCCGTGCTCATGACGATTGGCTTCCTGGTCTCGTTCGTCGCGCCGCTCTTTGCGCGGCAGCTCGCCGACCTGCGCTTCGCAGGCTTCAGCCTGCCGTTCTACCTCGGCGCACAGGGCGCGATCCTGCTCTACGTGCTGCTCGTGGCGATCTATATCGTGCTGATGCAGCGCGCCGACCGCGTACTGCAAGCCGCGCTCGAAGCCGACATCGCCATTCGCGAAGCCAGCAAGGCACAGCAACGATGAGGCTTGCGCACCGGCTCATACGCTCCTATGCGTTGTACACGCTCGGCTTTCTCGCCTTCGTCTACGTGATGTGGCGTATCGAGCTTTCCACCGGCCCCGGCATGTGGATCGGCTATGTGTTCCTGTTCGTGCCGATCGCGGTATATGCGGTGATCGGGCTGCTTTCGCGCACCTCGGACCTCGTCGAATACTACGTGGCGGGGCGGCGTGTGCCGTCGTTCTTCAACGGCATGGCGACGGCCGCCGACTGGCTTTCCGCCGCGTCGTTCATCGGCCTTGCGGGTTCGCTCTACGCGAGCGGCTACGACGGCCTCGCTTACCTGATGGGGTGGACGGGCGGCTACTGCCTCGTCGCCTTCCTGCTGGCGCCGTATGTGCGCAAGCTCGCGCGCTACACGATCCCCGACTTCCTCGGCACGCGCTTTTCGAGCAACCTCGTGCGTGCGCTCGCCGTGCTCGCGACCATCCTCTGCTCGTTCGTCTATCTCGTCGCGCAGATCCAGGGCGTGGGGCTGATCGCCACGCGCTTCATCGGCGTGGATTTCGCCATCGGCATTTTCTGCGGGCTGGCGGGCATTCTCGTGTGTTCGTTTCTCGGCGGTATGCGCGCCGTGACGTGGACGCAGGTCGCGCAATACATCATTCTCATCGCGGCCATTCTGATTCCGGTTTCGCTGATCGCGCATCGCGACGGCCTCGGCTGGCTGCCGCAAGTCGACTACGGCAACGTGATGCAGCGCGTGGAAGCGCTCGAGCATGACGTGCGCGGTGCAAGCACCGAAGCCACCGTGCGCGACGCTTACCGCGAGCGCGCGGCGCAATGGCAGACGCGGCTCGACACGCTGCCGCAGTCGTACGTTGCGGAGAAGACGCACCTCGTCGAATCGCTCGCGAACCTGCGCCGCCACAACGGCCCGCTGCGCGATATCGATTCGCTCGAACGTGAATTGAGCGCCTTCCCGCGCGACGTGGATGCCGCACGCATGGTGTGGACGCGCCAGCGCGACGACCTGCTCGAGCGCGCCGCGCCGCCCGTGCCGATGAACGAACCGTTTCCCGCCGACGACGATGCCCAGCGGCGCATTCATCAACGCAACTTCCTGTCGCTGCTCCTGTGTCTTTCGCTTGGCACGGCGAGCCTGCCGCACATCCTCACTCGCTACAACACGACGACCTCGGTGGCCTCGGCTCGGCGCTCGGTGGGCTGGACGCTGTTTTTCGTCGCGCTCTTCTATCTGACCGTGCCGGTGCTCGCGGTGCTGATCAAGTTCGAGATCCTCACGCATCTGGTGGGGCAGCGCTTCGACGATCTGCCGCAATGGGTCATGCAATGGCGGCGTGTCGAGCCATACCTCATCAGCATTGCGGATATGAACAACGACGGCGTGGTGCGCTGGAGCGATATCCAGATGCAGCCTGACATGGTGGTACTCGCTGCGCCGGAAATCGCGGGGTTGCCGTATGTGATGTCGGGGCTCATCGCATCGGGTGCGCTCGCGGCTGCGCTTTCGACCGCAGACGGTCTGCTGCTCACGATCTCGAACGTGCTCTCACACGATGTGTACTACCACATGGTCAGTCCGGGCGCGTCGAGCCAGCGGCGCGTGACGATGTCGAAGATCCTGCTGCTCGGCGTGGCGCTGTTCGCCTCGTATGTGGCGTCGCTCAACGCGGGCAACATTCTTTTTCTGGTGGGGGCGGCGTTTTCGCTCGCGGCGTCGAGTCTTTTTCCGGTGCTTGTGCTCGGCGTGTTCTGGAAGCGCACGACGCGCCTGGGCGCCGTGGCCGGCATGATCGCGGGCCTGACCGTGTGCGTCTATTACATCGTCTCGACGTACCCGTTCTTCACGCAGCTCACGGGCTTCGCGGGCCCGCGATGGTTTGGCATCGAGCCCATCAGCTCTGGCGTGTTCGGTGTGCCCGCAGGCTTTCTCGTGGCGATCGGCGTGAGTCTCATCGATCGCAAGCCGGACGCGTATACGCTCGCGCTGGTGGACTATATCCGCCATCCGTGAGAGTGGGGACCTGATTGCCGGTGTGCGGTCGAGCACTTAAAAAACGGGCGGGCGAGGCGATACTGAAGTCCTCTCGTTCCCGCGCCGGTCCTCGAAGCAGTACGCGGGAATTCGGCGTCGGGCTGCGGCCCGACGCCTTTTTCTGCTTGCCTGTTCTGGTCGATTCGGACTTCCTTCCAACGTTGCGTGTTCAACGACCGGCGGCGCTGCTGTTCTCGTTGCGCCCATCAAGTCATGCGTTTTTTGTCCGATAACTAGCGGGAGCGTGCGATGCACGCGTGTCCGGCGCATCCGTAGATAGCCCTGGCGGCTACGGTACAATTTCGCGCGCCGCCGGCCTCGGACTCGTGGTGAATCGAGCCGAAAAAGGGCGTTTTCTCGGGGAAATCATTGAAGCGCGTTGCACTCAGCCTGATCATTTTCGGCGCCTTTACGGCGCCCGCCGCTTTTGCCAAATGCTGGGGCAACGATGCCTTCCAGAACTGCGTCGACGAATCGGGCAATTCGTACACGGTGCAGCGCTTCGGCAATACGTCTACCGTCAACGGGTATCAGCAGAAGCTGCCGGGCGAGGCCTGGGAGCAGACCGGCGCGTCGATTGGCGACACGACGTTCATCACCGGGCAGGCTGCCGATGGGTCGACGTGGACCGAGACGATCACGAACTACGGCAACGGCACGCGAACGATCTCGGGGATGGATGGCAAAGGGCTCGTGTACAACAAGTATTGCACTGTGAGCGGGTGTAATTGAGGGCGTTTGGACGTGCCCCGCGCACGTTATCCCCTCTCTGGCGGGCTATTTGATGGGCTGGAAAAACAAAAACCCCGTAAGTCATTGCGCTTACGGGGTTTCGGCGTTTTGTTCTGGCGGAGAGAGGGGGATTCGAACCCCCGATAGGCTATTAACCTATACACGCTTTCCAGGCGTGCGACTTAAACCGCTCATCCATCTCTCCGGCGGGAGGCGAATTATAGCAGACTCCGCGCGCCGGAGGAAAGCGCTCGCGCAGCGCCTGGCACGATCTGCGCTTTGCAAAGTCCATCGCGCACCCTAAGCAACGCAGAAATCGTTCGTTCCCCGCTTGCCGGGCATTCCGTAACGTTGCCGCGCCGGCCTTGCAGCCGCCTCGCAAGGACCGCGTAGCGACAACCACCACACGCAACGGAACGCCCCGCATGAACAACAAAAACGCCTCTTTCACACGCCGCCCGCTAACCGCCGCTCTCGCGCTCGCCTTCGCCGCGTCGGGCGCCACTATCGCCACGAGTGCCCACGCGCAAAGCAGCGTCACACTCTACGGCATCGTCGACGCGGGCCTCGCTTACGTGCACAACGCCCAGGGCGCGAACGGCCTGAACCAGTCCACGCTCGTCAAGCTCAGCAGCGGCAACCTTTCGGGCAGCCGCTGGGGCCTGCGCGGCACCGAGGATCTCGGCAACGGCCTCGCCGCCATCTTCCAGCTCGAAAACGGCTTCAACGTGGGTACCGGCGCGCTCGGGCAGGGCAGCCGCGAATTCGGGCGCAAGGCGATCGTCGGTCTTGCCAGCACGACGTGGGGCACGCTCACGCTCGGCCGCCAGTACGATCCGCTCGTCGATCTCGTGCAGCCGCTCACCGCTGACGGTCCGTTCGGCGGCGTGTTCGGCACGCCTGGCGACCTCGACAACTACGACAACAGCCTGCGCGTGAGCAACTCGGTCAAGTACGCGAGCCCGCTCGTCGCAGGGCTGCAGTTCGAGGCGCTGTACGGTTTTGGCGGCGTGGCCGGCGCGACCGGCAGCGGCCAGACTTACAGCTTCGGCGCCGCCTACTCGAACGGGCCGCTCTCGCTCGCGGCCGGCTATTTCTTCGCCAATGGCGGCAGCACGCTCACTGCCGGCGTGCGCAGCTGGACGAGCAGCTCGGATAGCCTCTTCAACACGGTCATCAATCAGGGCTTTGCGAGCGCAACCTCCATCCAGATCGTGCGCGCAGGCGGCAGCTATGCGGTGGGCGCATTGAGCTTCGGGCTGGCCTACTCGAACACCCAATACGCAAACGATGCGTACTCGACCTTCCACCAAACCGCCAAATTCAATAGCGGCTCGGCGTTCCTGAATTACCAGATCACACCGGCGCTGCGCGCGGGCGCGGGCTACAACTACACGTCGCTCACCGGGCCCTCGTCAGCGCACTACAACCAGGTGAACCTCGGCAGCGACTACTCGCTCTCCAAACGCACCGATCTCTACGCGCTCGCCGGTTACCAGAAGGCGAGTGGCCGCACGCTCGACGCAAAGGGTTCGAGTGTCGTTGCGCAGGCATCGATCGGCGACTTCGGCGTGAGTTCGGGCGCCGACAATCAGGCGCTTGTCGTAGTGGGTATCCGTCACAAGTTCTGACGCCAGAACGGAGCCACGCGGCGAGCGTCGGCAGCCGCGCAGGGGATCGCCGATAATGCTTCGTCGATCCCCCGAGGAGAATCTGCTTGAAGGTCAGCGAAGCCGTCACGAGCCGCAAGTCCGTGCGCCAGTTTTTGCCCGATCCGGTGGACCCCGCCGTCATTCGCCGGGTACTCGATACCGCTGCGCGCGCGCCTTCGGGCGGCAATCTGCAGCCGTGGCATGTTCATGTCGTGGGCGGCGAATCGCTCGCGAAGCTCAAGTCGATCATGGCCGATCGCATTGCGCAGGTGCCTGCGGGCGAGCCGATGGAGTACGACGTGTATCCGCGCGAGCTGGGTTCGCCATATCGCGAGCGTCGTTATCGGGTGGGCGAGGATCTTTACCGCAGCATCGACGTCGCGCGCGAGGACCGGCCGGGCAGGCTACGGCAATTCGCGCGCAACTACGCGTTTTTCGACGCGCCGCTCGCGCTCTTTTGCAGCGTAGATCGTCAGATGGGGCCGCCGCAATGGGCCGACCTCGGCATGTTCCTGCAGACGGTGATGCTGCTCCTGCGCGAAGCCGGCCTGCATAGCTGCGCGCAGGAATGCTGGGCGCGCTACGCGCAAAGCGTTGGCCAGTTTCTCGCGTTGCCGCGCGAACGCATGGTGTTCTGCGGCATGGCGATCGGTCACGAAGACCCGGACGCGCCCATCAACCAGTGGCGCTCGGCGCGGGTCCCGCTCGACGAATTCGTGCAATTCGACGGCGTTTAAGCGTCAAGAATAGCTAACGTTAGCAATACATATTGCTTACAGTGCAGCGCGAATGCGCGCGGCCAGCGCTTCGAGCTGCGCCATGTCGGCCATTTCACGCGCATGCGGGCGCAGTTCTTCGCCCGCGCGGCGCGGAATCAGGTGGAAGTGCACGTGCGGTACGGTCTGCCCGGCGGCGGCGCCGTTGAACTGCGCGATCAAGAGGCCTTCGGGCGCAAGCACCTTGCGCATCGCGACCGCCATCTTCTGCACCGTCGCCATCGCGGCGACGCCGGCTTCCAGTGAAAGCTCATAGATGAACTCGGCGCCTTCCTTCGGCAGCACGAGCAGGTGGCCTTCGGATTGAGGCATGACGTCCATGATCGCGAGCGTAGCGTCGTCCTCGTACACCTTGATGCAGGGTGCTTCGCCGCGCAGGATGCGCGCGAAGATGTTCTTGTCGTCGTAGGCCATTGTCGGTATCTCCAGTTCGGGCGCGCCGTTTGCTGGCGCCAGGGCGATGGGTTTCGTCGAGTTTGCGATTATGGCCCGCCCCGTATGGCTTGTGCGTGTTCCTGCACAATTTTTGAAGTAGGTGCATCATAGAGTTTCTCGCAGCGCGCGCGACGACGAATGTCTTGATAGCAACCTCTTGAATGGCATCGGAGCAAGGTACCAAGGACCCGACTCCTGCCGCATGGAGCACGTATGGCAACGACTGATCTCGAAGCAGCTCAACCCGTTCGTGAGGCCACCGTTTCCGGGGCCTGGCGGTTTATAGCCCAGCTATTGGCGCGCGCTGACGTGAAATTCAACGGCACACGGCCGTGGGACATGCGCATCCACGATCCGCAGTTACCCGAGCGCGTATTGGCGCTCGGCAACCTGGGCCTCGGCGAGGCCTACATGGACGGCCAGTGGGATTGCGAGCAACTCGACGAATTCTTCGCACATGTGTTGCGCGCGCATCTAGACGACCAGATCGATCCCTCCCGTCTCGTCTTCTACGCGCTCAAGGCGCGCCTCATGAACCGCCAGACCGTGCGCCGGGCATGGAAAGTGGGCCAGCAGCACTACGACATCGGCAACGAGTTCTACGAGGCCATGCTCGACAAGAACATGGCCTACACCTGCGGCTACTGGTCGGGCGGCGCGAAAACGCTTGACGAAGCGCAGGACGCCAAGCTCGATCTCATCTGCCGCAAGCTGGGCCTGAAGCCTGGCATGCGCCTGCTCGACATCGGCTGCGGGTGGGGCAGCCTTATGAAGTTCGCGGCCGAACACTATGGCGTGTCGTGCGTGGGCGTGACGATCTCGAAGGAGCAGGCCGCGCTCGGCGCCGAGCGCTGCAAGGATCTGCCGGTTGAATTCCGCCTGCAGGACTACCGGTTGCTCGACGAGAAGTTCGACCGCATTGCGAGCGTGGGCATGTTCGAGCACGTAGGCCCGAAGAACTATCGCACCTATATGGAAGTCGCGCACCGCTGTCTTGCCGACGACGGTCTGTTCGTACTGCACACCATTGGCAAGAACCGCCGCGACACCACGCCCGATCCGTGGATCGACAAATACATCTTCCCGAACGGCGAGCTGCCGACCATCGGCCAGATCGCCGACGCTTCGGGCGGCCTGTTCGTGGCCGAAGACCTGCATAACTTTGGCGCCGACTACGACCGCACGCTGATGGCCTGGCACGCGAATTTCGAGGCCGCGTGGCCGCGTTTCAAGGCGCAGATGGGCGAGCGCTTCTATCGCATGTGGCGCTACTACCTGCTTTCGTGCGCCGGAGCGTTCCGTGCGCGCGACATCCAGTTGTGGCAGTGGGTGTTTTCGAAGAACGGTTTGCTGGGCGGGTATCAGCGTCCCGCCTGATCTTCCCGTCGCATCACTAATGCGGCCGCGTTTCGCGAATGGCGAACGCGGCCGTTTTCGTTGCCGATCAGCGAACCAGTGCCGATACCGTTGCAATGCCAAGGATCGTCATGACGACCGAGGCGCACACGTGAATGGCGATTTCGCCCGCGGCCCAGCCGAAACGTCCGTGCTGCAGATGCGAAACGACTTCGGCTGAGAAGGTCGAGAACGTGGAGAGGCCGCCCATCAAGCCGGTAATGACAAAGAGGCGCCATTCGGCGGAGAGTTGGGGCATGCGCCCGAAATAGGCGACTGCGACGCCGATCACATAGCCCGCGATGATGTTCGACGCAAGCGTGCCGAGCGGCAGGTCAGGGTAGAGGGCATTCAGGCGTAGCCCGAGAACCCAGCGCAACAGCGAGCCGAGCGCGCCGCCAATGCCGACGGCGAGGATGGACAGATACATGGTCTGGAGTGGTTGAGGGCGCAATATGAGCCGGCGCGCCATGCCTCCGGCTCTGTCTTTCTACCGTTTTTCGACCACGGAGTGTAGCACCGGCCGGGACCGCCGGTTTCACGCCGCAGCGGTTTGCCCTGAGACCACGTCCCGCCCCGGGTTCTGCCGCGAAGCCACGCCGGGCGGCGTGTCAGACGATCCCGCCGTTCGCGCGCAGCACCTGGCCGTTGACCCAGCCGCCGTCCGGGCCCGCGAGGAACGACACGACATTTGCAATGTCGTCGGGTTGCCCGAGGCGCTGCAGCGGCGGCATGTTCGCGAAATGCTGGACCTGTTCTTCGGTCTTGCCGCTGAGGAATAGTTCTGTCGCCACCGGCCCCGGCGCCACCGCGTTCACGCAGATCGAGCGGCCGCGCAGCTCGCGTGCGAACACACGCGTGATCGTCTCCACGGCCGCCTTGCTGGCCGTATAGAGCGCGTAGCCCGGCAGATTCATCGCGAGCACGGAGGTCGAGAAGTTGATCACGCGGCCGCCATCCGCGAGTTTCGTCGCCGCTTCGCGCAGCGTGTTCAGCGTGCCGCGCACGTTGATGTCGAACGTTTCGTCGTAGATCGCGTCGGTCGAATCGGCAACTGTGACCGTCTTCATGATGCCCGCGTTATTCACGAGCAGTGTGGGCTGGCCCAGCGTTTCGGCGGTGTTGTCGAAGAGACGGCGCACGTCGTCGGTCTTCGCGACGTTCGCTTGCACCGCAATCGCGCGACCGCCGCCCGCCGCGATCTTCGCGACGAGTGCCTCGGCTTCGGCGCTGCGCGAAGCGTAGTTGATGACGACGGCGTAACCGTCGCGCGCGAGACGTTCGGCAATGGCGGCGCCGATGCCGCGCGAGGCGCCCGTGACGATGGCGACGCCGCGCGAATTCGTGGAGGCATTCATGATCGGAGTCCTTCTCGTAAGTGGTGAGAACGGGCTCGATCATGGACGAAACCGCGGCGGCGATCATTGCGCGCCGC
Organism: Paraburkholderia sp. BR10141; assembly: GCF_056155635.1. NCBI lineage: Bacteria > Pseudomonadati > Pseudomonadota > Betaproteobacteria > Burkholderiales > Burkholderiaceae > Paraburkholderia > Paraburkholderia sp. BR10141. The sequence goes on from NZ_JBMIQH010000006.1 coordinate 308,797, forward strand.
CGGGTTTCATCATTCCATTTCGATTAACAATGCTGCACGGCGGCGCTCAGTAGGCGATGCAGACGGATTTCGTCTCCGTGTACGCGTCGATGATCGCGCGGCCATGCTCGCGGCCGATGCCCGAGGCCTTGAAGCCGCCGAAGGGCAATGCCGGGTCGACCATGTTGTGCGTGTTGACCCATACCGTGCCCGCCTGCACGCCGTCCACGACGCGCAGCGCGCGGTCGAGCTGGTTGGTCCAGACACTCGCGCCCAGACCGTACTCCGAAGCATTCGCCGCCGCGACGGCTTCTTCGACGTCGTCATACGGCATGGCGACGAGCACCGGCCCGAACACCTCTTCGCGCACGACGGTAAGCGGCTTGTTGGTCGCGTTCGCAATCACCGTGGGCTCGATGAAGAAGCCGGGCCGATTGCCGCCGCCGCCGCCCGCAACGACCTCGCCGCCTTCGGCGCGACCCTGCGCGATCATGCCGGCGACCTTGGCGCGATGGCGCGCCGAAACGAGCGGGCCCATCTGCGCGGCCGCATCGAAACCCGACCCGAGCACGGTTGCGCGCGCAACCTTAGCGATGCCATCGACGATCTCCTCAAAACGCGCGCGTGGCAGATAGAGGCGCGAGCCTGCCGTGCAGACCTGGCCGTGATTGAAGAAGATCGCGCCGGCTGCGCCTTCGATCGCGCGCTGCGGATCGCAGTCGTCGAGCACGATCACGGGGCTCTTGCCGCCCAGTTCCAGCGAGACGCGCTTGAGATCGCTCGCGCATTGCTTGCCGATGAGGCGGCCCACTTCGGTCGAGCCCGTGAAAGTGACCTTGCCCACCTGCGCATGACGAACTAGCGCTGCGCCCGCCGTCTCGCCCTGGCCCGTGACGACATTGAACACGCCCGGCGGAAAGCCGGCTTCGTGCGCGAGCTCGGCGAGGCGGATGGCCGTGAGCGGGGTTTCTTCGGCGGGCTTGAGTACCACGGTGCAGCCGCAGGCGAGCGCGGGCGCGATTTTCCAGACCGCCATCAGCAGCGGGAAATTCCACGGCACGATCGCGGCGACCACGCCCGCAGGCACGCGCCGCGTGGAGGCGTTATAGCGCACGCCGGGCGGGAAAGCGAGCGAGAGATCCACGGTGCTGCCCTCGATCTTCGTGGCCCAGCCGGCCATATAGCGCAGCCATTGCACGCTGCCGCCCACTTCGAGCATCTTCGAGAAGGCGAGCAGCTTGCCCTGGTTGAGCGTTTCGAGCGCAGCAAGTTCGTCGCTGTGCTGTTCGACGAGGTCGGCGAGTTTGAGCAGCAGGCGCTCGCGCGCGGCGGGCGCCATACGCCGCCACGTGTCGGCTTCGAAGGCGCGGCGCGCGGCAATGACGGCAGCGTCGATGTCGGCGTCGCTGGCGTCGGGCACCTGCGCGATCTCCGCGCCCGTGGCGGGATTGAATACGGCAAACGTGCGGCCGTTGCCGCTTTCGCTAAAACGTCCGTCGACGAACATTTGTGTGCGGATCGTGTGCGTGAAGTCCTGGCGGTCCATACCGTCTCCTGATTTCGGTAGTGATGCGAACGTTTTTCGGTGTTTCAGCGTAAGTCGATTGTGCTGCCCGTAGCGAGGGCGGCTGACGCGGGGTAGGGCGTGTGTGCACGGAATCGGCGTGGCATTGCGGATGCGTATGCGCATGCAAGATTGAGCGCGCCCGCAACGATGAACAGCGCGTAAAAGCCCTGTCCGAAGCCCCATGACGTGGTGGCGAGCGCCGCGCCTGCCAGCATGCCCGCGTGATGTGCGAGGCCCGGGCAGCCGGTACCCGAGGCGCGCGACGTTCGCCCGCCGCGTATGAGCGTGGGGAGCGTCAGGTAGTCGAGCACGGCGAATGCGGGGGCAGCAAGCGCAGCCCACGGCGCGAGGCAATCGGCCGTCAGCGCGGCGAGCAGTCCGCCACGCAATACGAAGAGCACGAGCAGTGCGCGCCGGTAATCGACGCGATCGGCGAGCCAGCCTGCGAGGCTCACCACGGCGAGTGACGTCACAACCTGCGTCACGGACATCGCAGTGCCGCCGCAGAGCGCGAAAAACTGGAAGCGCGCGAGCACGCCGCTCGACAGGCCTGCAAGCAGCGCGGGTGCGATGAGCAGCATGCCGTTGCGCCACACGGGCGCCGTTGCGTGCGTATGCACCGACCTTGCCGCGCTATCGCGCGTGCGCCGCAAGTGCATGCACGCCGCGGCGATCAAGGCGACGCCGCCCAGGATGAGCGGCGTCTGCGCGAGCGTTGCTCCTGCGTGCGCGCCGGCGCCCATTGCCGCCATCGTGAGTGCGAGTGCGCTCGCGATCGGCACCGTGGGGTGCGTGGCGAAGCTGCGCGCAAGCACGCCCGGAATCAACGCCATCGCAGGCAGGGCAAGCGCGCTCGCGGCGAATGCGGCAAACGGCGCGCCGGCCGGCATCGCCGCGATCATGACGCCTCCCGCAAGCGCGCTCGCGCCGCCCGTGATCGACGCCCAGACGCACAGCAGGCGTGCGGCGTGCATTACATCGAGGCGGCGCTCGCGCGGCATCATCGCGCGCTCACTGCTTGCTGTGGCAGCACGATTTTGCTTCGGGCGCGTCTGCGCGGTCCTGCACGCTGTGCGGATCGCGCCCGCCCGGCAGGTCCATCGCGGGATTGCCGTAGAAGAAGTTGTTGGGCTTGAGCATGAAGCCCGCATACTCCACCGGCATCACGGGGAAATCCTCGGGCTTGCACACGTGCGTGTGGCCGAAGCTGTGCCACAGCACGATGTCCTCGTTCTCTACGTTGCGGTTCGCCTCGATATAGCGCGGCAGGCCGTCGCCGCCGGCGTGCTGGTTCGGGTAGTCGCCGCTCGCGTAGCGCTGCGTCGTGTCGTACGGTGTGACCCACACGTGGCGCGTGGCGAAGCCGCCGCGCTGGCGCACCTTCGAGTCGGGATCGGCGAGCATGAGCGGCGAGTCGTTGATGATGAGCTTGTAGCCCGGATTCGCGCCGACGCGGTTCTTCACGTTCGGGTTCACCACTTTCCAGAAGCGCCCCGTCTGACCACTGGCGTTACGCGCCGCTTCCTGCTCGGTCTTGAGCACGCGCCTGGTCGTATCGAACACGTTGCCGTATGGATTCCCGGCACCCATCGCGCGCGGCACGAATTCGTGCTCGGTGACGGAGTTCTTCTCGCCGTCCACCATCATGTGCAAGCGCGCGTTGAAGAAGTGCTGATGCGTCGGGCCACCCAGGTTCTCTGTGACCATGCCGCCCCACGGGTAACTGTCGCCATCCGCCACCGCGGAAGTCTGGATGATGCCCGTGAGCTTGCATTCGAGCTGGATCGTACCGTCCTGATAGAAGTACCAGTAAAAGCCGTAATCGTAGTTGCCCACTGTTGCGAAGAACGAGATCACGAGGCGGCGCGAACGGCGCATCTCGAACACACCGGTGCGGAACTCGTAGTGCTTCCAGAGCGTGCCGTAATCCTCTTCGTGCAGACACACGGCGTTCTTCATGGTGAAGCCGTTGCCGAAGTCGTCGGCGGACGGAATGTCGAAATAGCGGATCGTGCCGAGGCAATCGCAGCCCAGTTCGAGCTGGTTCGCGAGCTTGCCGAGTCCGTATTCGCCCGCATCGAACGCGCTTTTCCAGTAATGGTTCGTGGTGGGGTCCGAGTAGGGCACGCACATCTCGGTCACGCTCGCGCGGTAGACGATCGGGCGCGGCGCGCTCTTGCCGTCGTCCCATGTGATCTGGTGCAGCACGAGCCCTTCGCGCGGCGTGAAACCCACGCGGAATTTCCAGTTCTGCCAGCTAACCTGCCAGCCGTCTATCGTGAAGCTCGGGCCTTCGGGCTGACTGATTGAGAGCGGCTTGACGGTGTCACGCGGCTTGCCGAGGCTCGGCGTGTCGTAGTTGTGCCTGGCGCGCGGAATGGGGATGATGCGGCCGTCGTCGATCAGCTCGATCACCTTGTGCGCGAGCAGGTCCACCACGGCGACGACGCCTTCGATGGGGTGCGCGTAACCGTTGTCGGTCAGGGATTCCCGGTAGTAGCTTACGCAACGCACGAGGCGGCGGCCATTCTCGTTCAGGCGGTCGAACGCGCCGGCGGAGAACGGATCGACCTGCACGCGCTCGAGTTCGTCTTCGGTGAGGCCGCGCTTTTTCACGGCCTCGCGCCATGCTGCGTCTTCCTTGACGATGCGCTCCGCGTTCATGAAGTCTTCGATCATCACGGGCGGCTGGCCATAGGGCGCGTTTTGCAAGGCGAGCGCCTTACGCGATTCCACTTTCTTCTCGCGCAGGTCCACCACGAATTCGAGCGTCTGGCTGCGGGTGCGATCGATCACGATGACGAAGGCGCGGCGCGAGAAGTAATCGCCATGCTTGTACGCGAGCACTTCCGCCTTGGGCGGCTCGCACAGTTCGGTGACAGGAAAGCGCCCAAAATCATCGAGCTGCTCGGCGGCTTTCACGATGTCACAGGCCAGCTGCATTTCGGCGAGGCTCAACGGGTCGAGCGGATGCGCGTTCGGATTCGTGTTCATAAGCATTTCGTAAGGATGGCGTTGGGCGCAACAGGGCATGGGACGGTATGAAGAAACCGCATTCGTCTCATGCGATGTCGATGGGTCAATCGTAGAAACGCCGCATTTTTTTCGCGCTTGCAAAACGCGCCAAAGGGGCGATAGAGTGCGCCAGAGACGATCGACTGTTAAATCCGTCGGCGCATACAGGCCCTAATGGAGCGAGACATGAAAAGAGTGCCTGTCAATAGCGGTTTCCCGATGATTCGCGGTGCCGTGATGGGTCCCATCGTGCGTGCACTCGACGCCGCCGGTGCGGACTGCGATGCATTACTGGCCGAGTTCGGCCTGAGTCGCCGGCAGCTTTCCAATCCGTACGAAATCGTGGCGCTCGGGCGCTACGTGGGCGCGTTCGAACGCGCGGCGCAGGTCCTCGACGAACCCTTTCTCGGCCTGCGCTTAGGCGCCGAATTGCAGCTCACGGAACTGGGGCCGGCTGGCCTCGTGTTCATGTCGTCGCCTACACTCGGCGCCGCAATCCGTAAGTTCACCGACGCGCTCGGCTCGTGGCAAAGCGCGACGGCCGTCGATCTCGTGAGCGACAACGCATGGCCGATGTGGAGCTATCGCATCGCGCATACGCAAATCTGGCCGCGCCGGCAGGACGCCGAGTACAGCGTCTCCGCCATGTGCCACATGATTCGCCAGGTGCGAGGCGCAGCATGGACGCCGTGCGAGATTCATTTCGAGCACGCCGCGCCCGAGGACCTCAAGCCTTATTTGCGCCTCTTTCGCGTGCCCGTGCGCTTCCAGCAGCCGGCCAACGGTGTGGTCCTGCACCCGCACGATCTCGACACGCCGCTCAAGAGCGCCGACGTGCAGATGGCGCGCATGATGGAGCGCCACGCCACCGACCTGATTTCGCGCGACACGATTCCGCATACGCTCGTGGACCAGGTGCGCGATCTCGTGACGCGCCGGCTCGCGCGCGAAAAGCTCGTGGTCGGCGATATCGCCAAGGACCTCGGGCTTTCGGACCGCTCCTTGCAGCGGCATCTCGCCGACGCCGGGACCTCTGTGCGCCAGATCATTCGCGAAGAGCGCGAGCGCAGCGTGGCGGTGCTGCGCGAGCAGGAGGGCATGACCAACGCTGCCGTGGCCCGCGCCGTGGGTTATGCCGACGCCACCGTGCTATGGCGTGCGACGCGCAACTGGGGCCGTGCAGGCGCCAAGCGAACCCGCTAGCGCGCAAATCGTGAAAGAGAATTGACGGCGTTCAGTAAGCTTGTGGGCTGAAGTACGGATTCCCGGCTCGCGGCATTAATCAGGATACCGAAGGTAATATCGACCGCTTCAGCGCGGTTAAGTGAAAACCCGCTCCAGCCTTGGCGCACTTTATCGAGTAATTGGCGCGTTGCGCCAAGTCGGCGAGTTTATTAGCTGCCTACCATGCGCTCAATCCGAATCGGGAAATTCGATTCGTCGAGCGCCGGAGGCACGCGGTTCTTCATCGTGTCGTACGGCGAACCCAGAACAGACACCCGCAGAGGCAACGATGAACGAACCGTATTCTTCTCCCGCTCACCTCGTTGGAGACAACGCGGCAGTGGACTCACAGCGCAGCCTGCTCGGGCTTTGGCAGATCGTCTTTCTCGTCATTTCCGCGGCGGCGCCGCTCACCGGCATGCTGGGCGCGGTGCCACCCGCCATCAGCCTCGGCAATGGCGCGGGAATTCCCGGCGCATTCGTGATCGCGGGCGTCGTGCTGCTCGTGTTCAGCGTGGGCTTCGCTTCAATGAGCCGCCACATCGTGCGTGCCGGCGCGTTCTACGCGTACATCACGGCGGGTTTCGGCCGACCTGTTGGCATGGCCGGCGCACTCGTCGCGCTGCTCTCGTACACGAGCATCCAGATCGCGTTGTACGGCCTGTTCGGTTTCTTCTGCACGGTGGTGCTCGGGCCACTGCTGCATAGTTCGCTGCCGTGGTACGCGTATTCATTCGCGTGCCTCGTCGTCGTGCAGTTCACCGGCATTCGCGGCATCGACCTGAACAGCCGCCTGCTCGGCGTGCTCATGTGTCTCGAACTCGGCATCCTGCTGCTGCTGAGCCTCGCGATCGTGATTCATCATGGTGGACCGGATGGCCTGACGCTCGCGCCGTTTTCGCCGCGCCACGTTTTCAGCGGCCACCTCGGCATCGCGGTGATGTTCGCGCTCGCGTCGTTCATCGGTTTCGAGGCCACGGCGATCTACGGCAAGGAGTGCCGCGACCCGAAGGTGACGGTGCCGCGCGCCACCTATGTTTCCGTCACGCTGATTCTCGTGTTTTTTGCGTTCGTCACGTGGGCTATCGTTTGCGCCTATGGCATCAGCAACGTCACGGACGTCGCGACGAAACAGCCGGGCGACTTCTGGTTCATCCAGTCGACGAAGTACCTGGGCGGCGCGATGACCACGACGATGAGCTTCCTGCTGCTTTCCAGCATCTTCGCGAGCCTGCTGTCGTTCCACAACACGATCGTGCGTTACATCCACGCGCTTGCGGGTGAGGGGATTCTTCCCGCGGTGCTCGATCGCCTGCATCCGAAGTATGGATCGCCGTATCTCGCGAGCTATCTGCAGACACTTTCGGTCGCTGTGCCGGTGGGCCTTTTCGTTCTCGCGGGCAGCGATCCGTTCAACATCGTGTTCAGCTGGGGCTCGGCGCTCGGCACCATCGGCATCGTCATGCTGCAGGCGGTCACGAGTTTTTCGGTGGCGGCGTTTTTCCGCGCCACGAAGAAGGACACGCGACTGTGGCACGCGTTCCTCGCGCCGGTGCTGGGCGGCTGCGGTCTGCTCTCCATCGGCATCGTGCTGATCGGCAATCTCGACGCGCTCGCCGGTTCCGATAGCCCGGTCGTACGTGCGTTCCCATGGGTCGTGCTCGCGGTGGCGCTGATCGGCGTGCTGATTGCTTTCGTGCTCAAGCGTTCGCGGCCGGACATCTACGCGCGCTTCGGCCAATAACGACTTGCCCGGGACGCGTCTCGCGTCAAGCCCTCGATTCCCGCAGTTCCTGACTCGTGCGGCGCGCTCCCGGCGCCGCGCTTCGGCCGCGCACGCGCATGCAGCGCAGCGGCCCATCTCCCTTCGACAAGACAACGACATGGCAAATCTCGTCAAGCGCACAGCGCTGGCGCTGGCTTCGTGCGCCCTCGCGACGAGCGCACTCGCGCAATCTTCAGTCACGCTTTACGGCACGGTGGACGCGGGCCTCATCTATTCGACCAACCAGCAGACCACGCACGCAGACGGCAGCACGAGCGGCCACGCCAACTGGCAACTGGGCGGCGGCAACCTCGTGCCGTCGCGCTGGGGTCTCACGGGCAGCGAGGACATTGGCGGCGGCACGAGCGTCAATTTCACGCTCGAAAACAGCTTCTTCTCGCAGAACGGCGCACTCCTGCAGGGCGGCACGCTTTTCAACCGCAACGCCTGGGTGGGCGTGGCGAACAGCCACTACGGCACGCTCACGCTGGGTCGCCAGTACGATCCGTTTTCCGACGATCTGGGCGCCTATGTGTCGAGCAACAACTGGGCAACGCTCTATGGCTCGCACTTCGGCGACGTGGACAATCTCAACGAAGCGTTCAACTTCAATAACTCGATCAAATATGTGAGCCCGAGTTTCGGCGGCTTCACGATAGGCGGTCTGTTCAGTTTCGGCGGCGTGGCGGGGAATTTCTCGCAGAACCGCGGTTGGTCGGTGGCGGCGAATTACGCCAACGGGCCGCTTTCGCTTTCTGCCGGCTACCTCGAGTTGCGCAATCCGCTGCAGGCGGCGTTGGGCGGGGAGAGCGGCTATATCGGCGACTTCAGTTGCAGCAATCCGAATGCGTCGTACTGCGAACTACAGAACGCGCAGCGCTTGAGCATTTTCGGCGCGGGCGGCTCGTACGCGTTCGACAAGGTTAGCGTGGCGCTCAGCTATACCCATACGCTTCTTTCGCAGAGCCAGTATTTCGCGGATGCGGCACGGCCGCAGGGCGCGGACATCTCGTTCGATATCACCGAGCTGAATACGTCGTGGCAATACTCGCCCGCGCTGCAGTTCGGCTTCGCTTATATCTTCAACGACGCTCACCCGGACGGCGGCTCATCCACACGGCTTCACCAGATCAATCTGGGCGCGGTCTACAGCCTCTCCAAGCGCACGGCAGTTTATGCGGTGGCGATCGGCCAGAAGTCGTCGGGGGCGGGTCTCGGGATCGATGCCGCGAGCGGGGCGACGCAGAATCTGGCGCAGATTCCGAACCTCGTGAATTCGAACTCCGACAAGCAGCTTGCCGTGATCGCGGGCATTCGCCACAACTTCTGAGTGAAAAGCCGCGGCGCAGCATGATGCACCGCGGCAACGCGCAGCGCATACACGCTTCGCGCGACGCCCGCGCCGTTCGGCAGTAGAATGTTCGGGTCCGCTTTTCGTGTGAGCCCGCGCATGAAAGTTGCCTTGTTCGTCCCTTGCTTCATCGACGCGTTCTACCCCGAGGTGGCAATCTCCACACTGGAACTGCTGGAGCGTTTCGGCTGCGAGGTGGACTATCCGCTCGAACAAACCTGCTGCGGCCAGCCCATGGCCAACAGCGGCGCGCAGGCCGAGGCAGCCGGCGCGGAGCGGGTATTTGCGCGCGCGTTCGCGGGCTACGACTATATCGTCGGCCCGTCGGCGAGCTGCGTGAATCACGTGCGCGACCACTTCACCGCGATCGAGCAGACCGAGACCGTACGTAAGGTGCGCGAGAGCACCTATGAACTCGTCGAGTTTCTGCACGACGTGCTGGGCGCGCGCGAATTCCCCTGGGCCGAATTTCCCTGGCGCGTGGGTTTGCACAATAGCTGCAGCGCGCTGCGCCATTTGAAGGAAGCTTCGGTTTCGGAAATCGCGGGTCCGACGTTCTCGAAACCCCTCGCGCTGCTCGAACATGTGAAGGGCATCGAATTCGTGAAGCCGGCGCGCCCCGACGAATGCTGCGGCTTCGGCGGCACGTTCGCCGTGACCGAAGAGGCCGTGTCGGTGCGCATGGGCCAGGACAAGGTGGTCGATCACGTGAGCGCGGGCGCGCAATACATCGTTTCCGCCGACATGTCCTGCCTCATGCACCAGCAGGGCTGCGCCGAGCGCATGAGCGCGGACATCCGCTTCATCCACATTGCCCAGGTGCTCAACGGAGCGCGCGAATGAAGCGAGTCGAACACGCGAAGCTCGCCGGCACGTTTCTCTCGCGGCCGGAGCACGTCGCCTTCCACGACAAGCGTCTATGGGACTTGCGCTCGAAGCGCGACGCCCAGGCGCATGCCATTCCCGAGTGGGAAATGCTGCGCACGCTCGCCTCGCAAATCAAGGCGCATACGCTCTCGCATCTCGCCGACTACCTCGACCACTTCACGCGCACGGCGCAAGCCAATGGCGTGCAGGTCCATTTTGCGGATACGGCCGAGGAACACAACGAAATCGTTTATCGCATCCTGAGCGAGCGCGGCATGACGGCGCTCGTGAAGAGCAAGTCGATGCTCACCGACGAGTGCGAGATGCGTCCGTATCTGGAGTCGCGCGGCATTTCGGTGATGGAGACCGACCTTGGCGAGCGCATCCAGCAGCTCGACAAGCAGCCGCCCAGCCATATCGTCGTGCCCGCCGTGCACAAGCTGCGCGACGACGTGGCCGAAGTGTTCGGCCGCACCATCGGCACGGACCCGCACAACAACGACATTCACTATCTGGCGGAAAGCCAGCGCATGAATACGCGGCCGTGGTTCGTGCGCGAGAAAACGGCGGGCATGACCGGCTGCAATTTCGCGGTGGCGGAAACGGGCACGGTGGTGGTATGCACCAACGAGGGCAACGCGGACCTTTCCGCCAACGTGCCGCCGCTGCACATCGTCTCGATGGGCATCGAGAAGCTGATTCCGCGCCTTTCCGATCTCGGCGTATTCGTGCGCATGCTCTCGCGCAGCGCGCTCGGCTCGCCAATCACGCAATACACCTCGCATTTCCGCGCGCCGCGGCCCGGTGCGCAAATGCATTTCGTGCTCGTCGACAACGGCCGGGCCGAGCGGCTCGCCATGCCCGAGTTCTGGTATTCGCTCAAGTGCATTCGGTGCGGCGCGTGCATGAATACGTGTCCCGTGTACCGGCGCAGCGGCGGCCTTTCGTACGGCAGCACCTATGCGGGGCCGATCGGCGCGATCATCAATCCGACCTTCGACCTCAAACGCTTCAGCGCGTTGCCGTTCGCCTCGACGCTCAACGGCAGCTGCACGAACGTGTGCCCGGTGAAGATCAATATTCACGAGCAGATCTACCAGTGGCGGCAGGTCATCGCGGCACAGCACGAGGTGCCCTTCGTGAAGCAGGAAGTGCTGAAGATGGCTGGCCGGTTGCTCGGCAGTCCGACGCTTTATCGCGGCACGGTGAAATCGCTCGAGGGCGCGTTGCGGCGCTTGCCGAACTTCATGCTCTACAACCCGCTCAATATCTGGGGCAAGCAGCGCGATCTGCCGCACGTGCCGCACACGACGTTCCATGCGTGGTACCGGAAAAACCGCAAGGGAGGCGGCGATGGCGGATCGTGAGGCGTTTCTCGCGCGCGTGCGCGCCGCGCAACCCGCGCACGAACCGTTGCCCGAGGTGCCGTTGTTCGAAGCGCCCGCCGGCGATCTGCGCGAGCGCTTTGGCGCCGCGCTCAAACTGATGGGCGGCAGCGACACGCAGATGCAAAGCGGGGCCGAGGTGCGCGCCATGATCCTGCGCCGCTTTGGCAGCGAGGCGCGTATCGCGTCGGCCACGCCGGAGGTCCAGGGCACGCGCGAGATCAGCGCCGTCACGAAGCCGGCCTCGCTCGAAGACGTCGACGTGGGCGTGGTGCGCGCACGCTTCGGCGTGGCGGAAACGGGATCGCTATGGCTGAGCGAGTGCGAGTACGTGGTGAACGCGCTCGGCTATATCGTGCAGCATCTCGTGGTGCTGCTCGATCCCGCACAGCTGGTGGCGGGGCTGCAGGACGCGTACCGGCGCGACGATTTTCGCAGCGCGCGCTACGCGGCGCTCGTCACAGGGCCGTCCGCGACGGCCGATATCGAAGGCGTGTTGATCCAGGGGGCACAAGGGGTGAGGTCGTTGACGGTGGTGTGGCTGCCGGCGCCGTGACGGTTGCACGCCATGGTCATCCACGTCCTTCTCCTGAGCGGCTTTCTGCTGGCGAGCATCGCGCTCGTGCAGGCGGTGAGCCTGCGCTGGTCGATTTCCGAATCGGTGCTGCTCGCCGGCTGGGGTTTCACGCTGGGCGGCATCTACCTCGTGAGCGGCGAAGCCTGGCCCACGCTCGCCGCGAACTTCGTGATGCCCGCGCTTGCGCCTCGGCTGCCGCCCGAAGCTTACCTTTGGATCTTCCTGCCGCCGCTGCTGTTTCAGGCCGCGCTCAGCGTGAACGTGCGTGAGATGCTCGGCGACGCGGCGCCGATTCTGCTGCTTGCCGTGGTGGCCGTGTTCGTGGCGACCGGCATGGTGGGCGGCGCGGTCCGGCTCACGGGCCTCGGTCCGCTTGCCGACGGTCTCCTGCTCGGTGCGATGATCGCGACCACCGACCCTTCCGCCGTGCTCGCCGTGTTCCGCGAAGTGGGTGCACCCGAGCGGCTCGTGCGCCTCGTGGAAGGCGAGAGCCTGCTCAACGATGCGGCCGCCATTGCCATCGCCGGCGTGCTGATCGCCGCGATCACAGGAGACGCGGCCAATGTCTCGGCAACGGCCGCGCTGCGTGCGCTCGGCATCGCGCTCGGCGGCGGGCTGCTGGTCGGGGCGCTGGCCGGGCGCGCATTCGCGTGGCTCCTGCCGGCGCTGGGCGGCGAGGGCAAAGCCGAGATCTCGCTCAGTTTCGCGCTGCCGTATCCGCTCTATCTCCTCGCCGACCAGATGTTGCACGTCTCGGGCGTGGTGGCCGTGGTCGCGGCCGGGCTCGTCATCAGCGGGCTGGGGAGCACGCGCCTGTCGCCTGTGAACTGGAAGCATCTGCAACTGATCTGGGAACAGATCGCGGCCATGGCGGGCGCAGCGATTTTTCTGCTCGCGGCCATGCAGATTCCGGCCACGCTGCGTGACGCGCAATGGATCGATCTCGTCGCGCTCGCCGTCGTGGTGGTGGCGGCGTTCGCGGCGCGCGTCGTCGTGGTGTTCGGCATGCTGCCGCTACTGAGCCGCCTGCGGCTCACCGAGCCCGTGAGCGCGGCCTACAAGCTCGTGATTGCATGGGGTGGACTGCGCGGCGCGGTGACGCTCGTGCTCGCGCTGGGCCTCGCGCAGGACACGGCGCTGCCCGATTCCACGCGCCGCTTCGTCGCGATCCTCGCGACGGGCTTCGTGCTCGTGAGCCTCATCGTGAACGGCACGTCGCTCAAGCTGCTGATCCGGCGGCTGCGCCTCGATCTGCTGTCGCCCCAGGAGCAGGCGCTGCAGCAAAAGGCGGTGCAGCTTTCGTCGATCGGCGTATCCGAGCGCGTGCATATGGCGGCACGCACCTTTCACATTCCCGATGCGATCGCCGACCAGGCCTGCCATACGTTCCGGCGCAGCGTGGACATCAGCGCGACGGCATTCGATTTCGAGGCGGCGCTCTCGGACCGCGAGCGTCTCGTCATCGGCCTCGTGACGCTCGCGGCGAAGGAGCGCGACCTCATTCCGCAGTATGGCAGCGGCATCATTACGATCCGCAATCTCGACGCCATGATGCGCAACACCGATGCCATGATCGAAGAGGCGCGCGTGGGCGGGCGGCTCGGTTATCAGCGCGCGGCCGCAAAAATACTGGCCGACACGATCGAGATGCGCGTCGCGCGCCTGCTTTATCGCTGGCTGCGCGTGCGGCAGCCGTACGGCGACGCGCTCGCCGATCGTTTCGAACTCCTGATGTGTCGCCGCGTGGTGCTGCATCAGCTGATCGTCTTCAACGACCGCAGCCTCACGCCGCTGCTGGGCGAGCGTCTCGCGGCGCTGCTCAAGACGATCCTCAAGGCGCGCATCGCGACGGCCGAGCATGGGCTCGCGGACGTGCGCCGTTGCTTCGGCCAGGCTTCGGACGTGCTCGAGCGGCGCATGCTGCTGCTGTACGCGCTGCGTGAAGGGCGCGAACGCGTGCAGGCCATGTACGAGGACCGCTCGATTTCGAAGGAGATCTACGATTCGATCCGGCGCGAGCTGGACGCCGCGTGGAAGCTCGCCGTGCCGCGGGCGCATCCGGACCTCGTGCCGGGCGAGACGCAGGCGAAGGAGATTCATACGCGCATCGACGCATTGAGCGTTGGCGGCGCTGAAGCGCACGCAGCGCCTTCGGCACCCACGGCGTCGCACACCGACACCGCCGCACAGGTGGTCAACGCCGCCGCCGAGGAGCGCAGGCCGTCGCCATGACCGAGATCCAGTCCGCGTTGCTCGTGTTCGCGCTGCTGCTCGGCGGTACGGGCCTCGGCGTGCTGCTGCGGCCGTTATTGCCCGAGGAGCATCGCAAGCATGAAACCGTGCAGCTCGTGCAACTCGTGATCGGTATGCTGGTGACGTTTGCGGCGCTCGTGCTGAGCCTGCTCACCGCGTCCGCGAAATCGAGCTTCGATACGGCGACCAACGACATGCGCGCCTACGCCGCCGACCTGATTCAGCTCGATCAACGCCTGCGCGAATACGGTCCCGACGCGGCCGCGGCGCGCACCTTGCTGCGCGCGTATACGGCAAGCGCCATCGCCTCGACCTGGGCTCAGGAAAAGCCGCCGCCGGGAAACTACTATCCACACGATCCGGGCGTCGGCAATGACGAACTCGAAAGCCGGCCGCTCGGCGCGCTGCTCAACTCAGTCGGGCACGAAATCGAAATGCTCGCGCCACGCGACGCCTATCACCAGGCGCTCGTGGGCCCGCTCTCACAGATGTTCGACCGCGTGACCGATACGCGGTGGCGTCTGATCGAAGAGGCGCATGGCACGATTTCGCGGCCGTTCTTCACGATGCTCGCGCTCTGGCTGATTTTGATCTTCCTGAGCTTCGGGCTCGTCGCGCCGCATAACGCGCTGGCGATCGTGCTGATCTTCCTTGGTGCGGTGTCGATTTCGTCGGCCGTCTACGTGATCGCCGACCTCGATACGCCGTTCACGGGACAACTCGTGGTGCCGAGCGATTCGATGCGCGATGCGCTCGCGCACATGAACGCGTCGGCCACGTAGCGACGCGAGCGAGTCATTGCGCTAGACTCGCGCGACGTGACGCGTACAGGAAAGGAGGTTTGCAATGTTGCGCAAGACGCTCAATGCTTCGCGGCTGCAGGAGGAAGTGCATCGGCGCATCCACAAGCTGCAGGAGGTGGTCGAAGACGGCGTGAAGATCGGCGTGCCGCGCCCGCAGTTGCAGGAGCCCGACCGCAGCGGCTGCAACTGGACGATGCAGCACTTTCACAACGCGGCTGGCTTCGAAGCGAGCGTGGCGCGCGTGCTGGAGCAGGTGCAGGCCGAGTACAACCTCGCGCAGGCAAAGGATGAAGCCGTGGAGGACGATGTCGGCCAGCAGGCCGGCACGTGCGATCCGTTCGGGGGAGCGAAGCGCGCCGGCGCTGAGAACCCATTTGGTGGATCGAAACCCGCGCAGGCCGCAAACCCGTTTGGAGTGGCGGGGCCGTCGGGCAAGCAGGATCCTTTCGGCGATACTGCGCCCGCGAGTGAAGATGCGCCGCCTGCGAAGGGCAAACGCCCCGCGAATCCGTTCGGCGATTGACCGATGCGCTGCGCGCCGCCCACTTAGAGCGGCGCGCGTCACGCCATTGTCAGCTTTCTTCCGCTGCGGCCTTGCTGCGCGCGCGACGCGCGCGCGACGGCGCCTTCCTGGCAGCGGGCTCAGCCGGCGCTGCTGCCGGGCTCGCCGGTTCGTCAACGGAACTGGCCGGTGTTTCTGCCGCTTTCTTCGCTGTCTTCTTGCGCGCGGGGCTCTTGCGAGCTGCCGTCTTGCGCGCTCGCGCGGGGGCGGGCGCGGTGGGTTCGACCTCGGCGGCCGGCTCGGGCGCCGCATGCCCCTCGTAGGCCTCTTGCGGCGAGTGGGTGTTCTCGTTCGCGTCGAATGGCAGGGCGGGGAAGGGCGGCTCGGCTTCGTGCCGATGCGCTGGTTGCGCAAGCGCCTCGACCGGCTCGAACGGAATTTCGCCTTGCGCCTCGGCCGGTTGCTCGACTGCGGTTTCGCGCACGTCCGCCGCGCCGCCTCCGCGGCCATTGCGACGGCCCTTGCGCCTGCCGCGCGGCTCCTCGGCACGCGGCGCCGTGCTTTCCGGCGCTGACACGCTGGCGGCGGCAGCCGCGAGCGGGGGCGGGTTCAGCCGCGACACCCAGGTCCCCGACTTGTCGTCGCGGCCCACTTCGAGCAGCCCGCGCGACTGCGCCTCTTCGAGCAGATTGCCGAATGCGCGAAAGCCGTAGCGCGTTTCGTTGAAGTCGGGCCGCCGGCGCTTGATGGCGCTCTTGAGCACCGAAGCCCAGATCTTGCCGCTTTCGCCACGCTCGAGCACGAGCGCGTCGAGCGTTTCGATCGCAAAGGCCACGGCCTTCGACTTGCGCTCGTCGCCGTCCTGCTTCGGCTGTCGTTCGTCGCCGCCCTGGCGTTTCGCACCGCCGCCGTCCTTGTTCTTGCCCCTGCCGTGCGTGTGCTGTTCGCGCTCGAGTTCGCGCACCAGGTCGTCGTAGAAGATGAATTCGTCGCAATTGGCGACGAGCAGGTCGGAGGTGGAGTGCTTCACACCCACGCCGATCACCTTCTTGGCGTTCTCGCGCAGCTTCGAGACGAGCGGCGAAAAGTCGGAGTCGCCGCTCACGATCACGAACGTGTCCACGTGCGACTTCGTATAGCAGAGATCGAGCGCGTCCACGACGAGGCGGATATCGGCCGAGTTCTTGCCCGACTGGCGCACGTGGGGAATTTCGATCAACTCGAAGCTCGCCTCGTGCATCGCGGCCTTGAAGCCCTTGTAGCGCTCCCAGTCGCAATAGGCCTTCTTCACGACGATGCTGCCCTTGAGCAAGAGCCGTTCCAGCACGGGCTTGATATCGAAGCGGTCGATCTTCGCGTCGCGCACGCCGAGCGCGACGTTCTCGAAGTCGCAGAACACCGCCATGCTGATGTTTTCCTGGGGGGAAGCCATGTGATTGATTCGTTCCATCTACGGTGTGAATTCACATGATAGCCGGTTGCACCGCGGCGGGCCGGGAATCGCGATAGCGGCGCCTCACCCCGTGCGGCATGTGGTTGTGTGCGCAAGCATGATTCCTTTGAACGATTTTCGAACGTGGAGCCGTAAAACGCAGTCATTTTATGTTTACCCAACAACTCCTTAACAAGCGTGTAACACAACTTTCATAAGCTTTCCGCGAGTCAAAATCCGTCGGCTGTGTCCGACTTATAACGAGGGACGGTTGTGAAGAAAATACAGTCGCGCAGGGGTGCGCTCGCGATGCTGGCGAGCATCGGCGTATTGGCGGGGTTATCTGGTTGCGGAAGCAACGGCTCAGATGGCGGACCGAAGGTCACCGGTCAGGTGCTCGGCAGCTATATCCAGAATGCGGCAGTCTGCCTGGATGTGAACAACAATGGCAAGTGCGACCAGGGCGAGCCGGTCGCGCGCTCGGATGCCCAGGGCAAGTTCTCGATCTCCGATACGAGCAATGGGTCGTGGAAGTACATCGTGGCCGACCTGAGCGGCGCCACGGAGAACGACGCATCGGGCAAGAACATGGGCACGGCGTTCAACGGGACGGCTACGTTCCGTTCGCCGCGTGGCGTCGGTTCCGTCAGCGCGATCACGACGCAGCTTTCGCAACTGATCGACAGCGGCCTGTCGCAGTCGGATGCTCAAACGCAACTGGCGAACAAGATCGGCACGACGCCGGACGCCCTGCTGGGCGACTTCAATACCAACGGCAACAACGTGGTGAAGGCCGCGAGCGATCAGTACATTGCAACCGTCGTTTCGAGCAAGGCGATCAAGCACGTCTGGGTTATCGTGCTCGAAAACAAGAGTGCGGAATCGACGTACGGCACGACGGCCTCGGATTCGAACCAGGACCCGTACCTGAAATCGCTGATGCCGCAGGGCACGTTCCTTTCGAACTACTACGGCACCGGCCACGTTTCGCTGGACAATTACATATCGATGGTGTCGGGTCAGCCGTCGACGCACGACACCGAAACGGACTGCTTCCAGCTATGGTCCGATATCGTGGATGCCGGCAACGACTCGGCGAACCCCAAGGTTCTCAAGGCAGGTACGGACGCAAACGGCCACGCGAGCGGCGGCTGCGTGTTCCCGGCTCGCGTGCAGCATATTGGCAACCAGATGGAACAGGCCAAGCTCACGTGGCGCAGCTACAACGAGGACATGGGCAACGACCTGAACCGTGACGGCACGAGAACCTGTTCGTTCCCGCGCCGTACCGCGCAGCTTGCGGGCTCGGACCCGGCGAAGGCTGTGGACGGCACGCAGGCCGCGCAGGCGCCTTCTGCTTCGGGTGACGTGGCGGGCGATGAGTACGCAACGCGTCACAATCCGTTCCCGTATTTCCATTCGACCATCGATGATCTGGCCAACTGCGACGCGCACGTGGTCAACCTGCAAGACAACCTGGCAACGGATCTTCAGTCGATTGCCACTACGCCGAACTTCTCCTTCATCACGCCGAACCTGTGTAACGACGGCCATGATGGTGACGGTACGGGCGCGGCAGGCAAGGGCTGCAAAAACGGTCAGCCTGGCGGTTTAGCTTCGATCGACGCGTTCCTGAAGAACACGATCCCGTTGATTCAGGCTTCGCCCGCCTACAAGCAGGACGGCCTGATC